>CAVYXS010000314.1:0-14786 GCA_963772205.1 uncultured cyanobacterium | reverse complement strand
CTTTATCATTTGCTTCAGCATACGTATTGCTTCCTTGATTTAAACGTTCAGCCCGTTTAGCCTGATCTAACTCATTTTCATAACGTAGATTGAAGCCAATTTCTTTTACTGCTTCACTAAATGCTGCACTACGAAAAGTGCTGTAACCACTAAAGGAATCTCCTAACAGTAGCAGATGTTTTTTTGCGAATGTATTGTCTGTTTTATTTTCGATAGCTGAATTAAAACCGAACCCAAATTGATAGGCCCACCCAATACCAGCCACACTCAGACCAAATGTCACCGCCAGAGTCAAGAGCAATACAACGGGATTGTCAACCTTACTCATAAGACCTCAGTCAATGGTGGTATTTCATTAAGTAATCATTCAGGTATTTTTATACATTATTTCTTATGTAATTTAAAGTATGTCTCGACACGTAACTGACACCAGATGAAAAACTTCACGCCACTTGCGGGATGGAGTTTTAGGGCATGGGGCATGGGGCATGGGGCATAGGGCATGGGGCATGGGGGCAGCCACTGCGTTCCTGTCGCCTTGCGCCGGAAAGCAAGTGGCGTTATGGGGGAGCCACTGCTCGACTAGGGTTAAGAGGCATATAACAAGTGGCGTTATGGGAAAGAAAGATTCACCAATGCCCAATTCCCAATGCCCCATGCCCAATGCCCAATTCTCTTAAATTATCGTTTTTAGACGTTCCACCAACTGGGGTGCTTGTACTACACCCTCAATTCGTTCTACTGGCTGACCTTGCTTAAATAGCACCAAGGTTGGTAAAGCTTCAATTTGATACTTAGTCGCCAAATTAGCGTATCTTTCTGTATCTATTTTGACAATCCGTAGGCGATCGCTAAGTTGAGCATTGACTTGCTCTAAAATTGGCACCATTAACTTACAAGGGCCACACCACTCAGCGTAAAAATCTACCAACACGGGTACATCTGAATCAGACAGCATTTCTTCAAAGCTGTTGAATTGTTTTTTAGTAGCCATGTGACACACACAGATTTACTATTGTTTGCTTTCAATAGTAATTCCTGGTAAATCGAATCGGCATAAGATCATTTTGTTTTTATTGTTGCTAAATTTCGCCACCATCTCAAAGGTGTGAATTTTTCACTTTGTACTCAGCACGGTTGTTGAAAATTCCCAATCCGATCAGTTCTAGGTACGAATCGCCATAAGATAATTAGCGCGGGGAAATAATCAGCTAAGGAATAGTTTATGGAAGTCTTGAGTGAAAACTTACAACTGTTGCGGTCAAAAGTGGCAATTATTACAGGTGCTTCACGAGGAATTGGACGAGCGATCGCACAAGAATTAGCCACTTATGGAGCTAATGTAGTGGTGAATTATGCCAGTTCTAGTACCGCAGCTGACAGCTTAGTTGCGGAAATTACGGCAGCTGGAGGTCAGGCGATCGCGATACAAGCTGATGTTTCTCAAATCGAACAAGTAGACACACTATTTAACACTGTTATTGACAAGTTCAAGCGCATTGATATTTTAGTCAATAATGCAGGTATTACCCGCGACACGCTACTTTTGCGAATGAAACCAGAAGATTGGCAAGCCGTGATTGATCTAAATCTTACTGGTGTTTTCTTATGCACACGTGCTGCCAGTAAAGTTATGCTCAAACAACGATCTGGGCGGATTATTAATATTGCCTCTGTGGCGGGACAAATGGGCAACCCTGGTCAAGCAAACTACAGCGCCGCTAAAGCTGGGGTCATCGGCTTTACTAAAACTGTTGCTAAAGAACTGGCGTCCCGTGGAATCACCGTTAACGCCGTCGCTCCTGGTTTCATTGCTACCGACATGACTAGTAATCTCACTAACACTGAAGAAATTATCAAATACATCCCCCTAGGTCGCTACGGTCAACCAGAAGAAATTGCTGGTATGGTGCGCTTTCTGGCTGCTGATACCGCCGCCGCCTATATTACCGGACAAGTCTTTAATGTTGATGGGGGGATGGTGATGGCGTGAGGAGTGGGGGAGTGGGCAGAGAGAATCTTTGCCCACATTCTTGATTAAACGCCCCTGATTCTTTGCCAGACAGTAAAGCTTAAAAGACTGATAATGCTAATGACAGTAACAAGCATAACTACTAAAGTCATGCCTTGGATTCTCATCGCCAGCAAGTTGCAAATCAAGGTAATTGACCACAGGGTAATTGCTGCACGACGTTGGGAGAATCCCCAAGCCAGTAAGCGGTGGTGTAGGTGGTCTTTACCGGGGGTACTGAGGGGGTTTTTTCCTGCCATTAACCGTCGGACAAATACTTGAGTAGTATCTAGTACAGGTAACAGCAGAAATAACACCGTCGGTATGAGGGCATAGAGCGTGTTTTGTTGGAGTTTTCCTAAAATGCTGGTAGCTGCTAACACATAGCCAAAAAAATATGCCCCGGCATCACCCATAATGATCCGCGAGGGGTGGAAGTTGTGCCGCAAAAAGCCCAACGCCGCCCCTCCCAATGCTGCCAAAACTAAAGTCGCCGCCGCTCGATTGGGAAACTGGGCTGAAACTGCCAACAAACTCATGGCAGTGATAAAGCTGATTCCTCCTGCTAAACCATCCATTCCGTCCATCAAATTGATGGCGTTGGTAATTCCGACTACCCACAATACCGTGAGTAACATTGAGAGAATTGAGTCGATGGGAGTGCCAAAAGTCACTTTTACACTGATGCCATTAGCAACCAGTAACAGTGCTGTGACAATCTGTGCCCATAAACGAACCGAGGGAGGTAAACCAAACTGGTCATCAATAAAACCGACCAGTACGAGGATAGAACCTCCTAGCAGAATAGTCAGTACCTGAGCCAATACGCTTTGAATTTCAATTGGTCGTAATAGGCTAGCTAATACCAACGCAGCAATTACTCCCGCGTAGATAGCTAGACCTCCAGCATTCGGCAAAGGCTCTCGGTTGAGCCGCCGTGCGTTTGGTTGATCAGCCCAACCTACTCGCAAGGCAAATTTGCGAATTGTCGGAATCAAACGCCATGTGACTATACAAGCCAAAAGAAACGTACCTACTACTGCCAACCAGCCGGTGCCGCGAGGGTCAGCAATACCCAGTGCCCTAAGGGAGTTCTCTAAATTCAGATTCATCTCCCAATACAACCATTACTGCTAGTATCCAAAATGAGCATCAACTGTATACTAATCAATTTTTTTATTTTCATTTGTAACCTGATTCAGTGTAGAACTATGCTCAAAAACAATTCCCAGCAGTCCAACCCATATCCTGACTGCATCACCAGTAATTTCCTAATACTGCTGGGCAATTTTTTTGTGGTCTGCTCTTAGAGGAATTAGCACTCTTGTCCTGTGAGTGCTAAATTGTCTAATGGAAGTGCTTGAGAAAAGAAACATGGCGAAAATTATTGCATTTGATGAGGAATCCCGGCGGGCCTTAGAACGGGGCGTTAATGCCCTTGCTGATGCCGTAAAAATCACTTTGGGTCCAAAAGGTCGCAATGTCCTGTTAGAGAAAAAATTTGGCGCACCCCAGATTGTCAACGATGGTATCACTGTTGCCAAAGAAATTGAACTAGAAGATCCATTAGAAAACACAGGCGCTAGACTCATCCAAGAAGTGGCATCAAAAACTAAAGATGTTGCTGGAGATGGCACCACTACAGCCACAGTTTTAGCACAAGCTTTGATTCGGGAAGGGTTGAAAAACGTCGCTGCAGGGACTAACCCCATTAGTTTGAAGCGCGGAATCGACAAAACCATCGAAGCACTAGTGCTAGAAATTGCGAGAATAGCCAAGCCAGTAGAAGGAAGTGCGATCGCTCAAGTGGCGACTGTCTCAGCTGGTAACGATGAAGAAGTCGGCAATATGTTGGCCGCCGCAATGGAGAAAGTCACCAAAGACGGTGTGATTACCGTTGAAGAATCTAAATCTCTGACTACCGAACTAGAAGTAGTAGAAGGGATGCAGATTGACAGAGGTTACATTTCTCCCTACTTTGTCACCAACAACGATCGCTTGACGGTGGAACTTGACAACGCCCGCATCTTGATTACCGACAAGAAAATCAGCAGCATCCAGGATTTAGTACCTGTGTTGGAAAAAGTTGCCCGTTTAGGTCAACCCTTGCTGATTATCGCTGAAGATGTGGAAGGAGATGCTTTGGCGACTTTGGTCGTCAACAAAGCGCGGGGTGTGCTGTCTGTTGCGGCAATTAAAGCACCAGGATTTGGCGATCGCCGCAAAGCTTTGTTACAAGATATTGCCATTCTCACCGATGGCCAGTTGATTTCTGAAGAAATTGGCTTAAGCCTAGATACTGCTTCTTTGGATGCGCTGGGAACTGCACGTCAAATCACCATTGACAAAGAAAGCACTACAATTGTAGCGGGTAGTAATACCAAGCCAGAAGTGCAAAAGCGGATTGTTCAAATTCGCAAGCAATTGGAAGAAACAGATTCCGACTACGACAAAGAAAAACTGCAAGAACGCATTGCCAAGCTAGCTGGTGGTGTTGCAGTTATTAAAGTGGGCGCACCCACAGAAACCGAACTCAAAGACCGCAAACTCCGCATCGAAGATGCTCTCAACGCCACCAAAGCCGCCGTGGAAGAAGGTATTGTTGCAGGTGGTGGCACAACCCTCATTTACCTATCTAAGAAGGTACAAGAGATTAAAAACAGCCTCAAAAATGAGGAAGAAAAGATTGGGGCTGATATTGTTGGGCGAGCCTTAGAAGCTCCCTTGCGTCAAATAGCAGACAATGCTGGTGCAGAAGGTTCTGTGATCGTCTCTAAAGTGCGCGATGCTGATTTCAACATTGGCTACAACGCCGCTACCGGAGAATTTGAAGACTTGATAGCTGCTGGTATTATCGATCCTGCTAAAGTCGTGCGTTCGGCTTTGCAAAACGCTGCTTCTATAGCTGGTTTGGTTTTAACCACCGAAGCCCTAGTTGTCGAAAAGCCTGAGAAAAAATCCGCTGCTCCCGCACCTGATATGGGTGGCATGGGCGGCATGGGCGGCATGGGTGGTATGGGCGGCATGGGCGGCATGGGCGGCATGGGCATGTTCTAATCCCTGTTTCCCCAAATAAGCCAAATAAATATTTATTTTTCAGCAGTTTGCCCTAACAAGGCAAACTGTTTTTTTATACCCTTGCTGATTGCAAGGCGATTGAATGATATTATGTGCGCTTGAATACTCAAGATGGGCATGGGGGAGCCACTGCGTTCCTGTCGCCTTGCGTCGGAATTTTGTGGCGTCATGGGGCAAAATATATAGGATTTCTATTTGATTTTTGAAATAATACCTAGGGGAGCTACTGCGTTGGACATTGCCTAGTTTACAAATATTTGTTTTTTTTTCAACAATCAAACTATAGGACTAGTATTTGATTATTGAAAAAATCTAAGTATCTGTAGGGTGGGCATTGCCCACCAGATCTTAGCCCTTAAGAGAGGACTAAAGTCCCCACTACAAACCTTGAATTATTGACGCAGTTCTACTTAGTTACATTTAATTAGCTCTAATTATGTAATAAGTAATTAATAAGCGTTTATCAGTAATGGCATTCTTTTATCTAATGACAAATAAGTAGAGGTAAAAGTACATGAAGAGAAAAATTAGCCGCCTTACAAAAGCAGTAACTAGACCATTTTTTCAGGAATATTATCACCAACCAGGGACAATACCAGGAACGCTGATTGTTGACGAAAATGCTGAAGATTCAAAGATTTTTTTGATTGACTATAACCAAACAGATTTCATCCGGAAACAGATTCTACATCCAGAAGAGTGTATCGATTATTTGGATGCAGAATCTGTATCGTGGGTGGATGTACAAGGTATAGGTAATCAAGATATATTACAACGAGTGGGGCAAGTTTTTGATTTACATCCGTTAGTTTTAGAAGATGTAGTCAATATGTCAGAACGTCCAAAAGTAGAAGATTATGAAGACCAATTATTAATAATTGCTCGTATGGTAGTGCCTAAGGAGAAAACATTTGGTTTTTACAGTGAACAAGTGAGTTTGGTGTTGGGTAAAAATTACTTGCTGACTGTGCAAGAGGAAGCAGAATATGATTGCTTAGAAGGTGTAAGATCGCGAATTGAAAAAGGTAAAGGACTCATCCGTAAACTGGGAACAGATTATTTAGCTTACGCTTTATTAGATTCAATTGTTGATGGATTTTTTCCTGTACTGGAGCGTCACGGTGAGCAAATTGAAGATTTAGAAGAAGAAGTCATAGTTAGACCTACTCAAAAAACACTCCAGAAAATCCATCAAATTAAGCGAGAATTACTACAATTGCGTCGAGCTATTTGGCCACAGCGAGATGCAATTAGTGCTTTGATTAGAGATGGCAGTGATCTGATTAGTGAGGAGGTGCGAATTTACCTGCGAGACTGTTATGACCATGCAGTGCAAGTAATGGATATGGTAGAAACTTATCGAGAATTAGCCTCTGGGTTAATGGATGTATATATGTCGGCAGTGAGTAATAAAATGAATGAAATTATGAAGCTGCTCACGGTAGTTTCATCAATCTTTATTCCACTAACTTTTGTTGCTGGGGTATATGGAATGAATTTCAATCATGAAAAATCACCATATAATATGCCTGAACTAAATTGGTATTGGGGATACCCAACTTGCTTGGGAGTGATGGCAATGATCGCACTTGGGCTGCTATTCTTTTTTTGGCAGCGGGGCTGGTTGGAAAAATCTGTACCGCTCAAGCGTGATTAAAAGATTGGCAATGAATCGCATATACAAAATTATCACAGGGAGTATATATTCTGAGTTATGACAGCGAGCAGTGACCAGAATTTAGTAGTTTTGACGCTTTATATTATCGGCGTCTCTTACGTCTTTAATCTCATGAAAGAGTCCATCGACGACAAAATTAAGTATGAATTTACCAAAAGCGTCGTCGATGATCAACTTAAAGAGCAAAATCTCCAAGACCAAATTGGGGTTTCTTTTAAACTTGACCCCTCCAACGGATTTGAAGATCTCAAAGAATTGTCAGTCAGCATTGAGAATAAATCTGAGAATATAGCTGTATACGTTGACTGGGACAATAGCTCTTTAGTCGTCGAACACAGCAAGCAATCCCGTCGAGTAATTCGCAAATCACCAGATTTAACCCGCGATTTAGCCGTACCACAAAGTCCTAGCCTAATAGCCCCTAAGAAAACACTTTCAGAGAAAATCTCAGCAGAAGATGTTTTCCAGCGCGATCAAGATACCGGCACTTATTCCGCCAAAAAACCCATAGTTGATATCAACGGGATCAAACCAGGGAATAAAAAGTTGTACAACGACTTTATGAACGAAAAAGCGGAGTTGAAATTTTCATTACAACTAGTCTTCAGAATATCTGAGGTGCGTGTAGGTTTAGCCCCTGGTGTCAATTTCCCGCCGATGTGCATTCTTAATTGTCCTTTCACGATCAAAAAACTACCTTGGACATACGCTCTACCTTGGAATAAAAAGAAGAAAAAGTAATCAAAATTCAGACAGGCAATGCCATCCAAGATTACACTTAATGTAAGGAGGGAGTAGGCG
The DNA here is from genome assembly GCA_963772205.1 of uncultured cyanobacterium. GTDB lineage: Bacteria > Cyanobacteriota > Cyanobacteriia > Cyanobacteriales > Nostocaceae > Gloeotrichia. The sequence goes on along the minus strand of CAVYXS010000314.1, from coordinate 7,218 downwards.
TAGGCGGTTGCAGATCAGTCACAATGATTGGTTTGAGGAAAGTCCGGGCTCCCGAAAGACCAAACTTGCTGGATAACGTCCAGTGCGAGCGATCGTGAGGATAGTGCCACAGAAATATACCGCCAGGAATCGGAACTAGGGACTAAGAATTAGGGAAAAATTTTCCCAATCCTCAAATCCCCAACGATGCCAATTCCTGGTAAGGGTGCAAAGGTGCGGTAAGAGCGCACCAGCACGATCGAGAGGTCGTGGCTCGGTAAACCCCGGTTGGGAGCAAGGCCAAAGGAACTACGGTTGGTCTTTTACCAGTTCCGCTCAAATAGAGCCGCTTGAGGCGTCTGGTAACAGGCGTCCCAGATAGATAACTGCCCTGATGTAGAAATGTTGCGTGCAATGTCTCTACATTAAGAACAGAACCCGGCTTACTACCAACTCTCTCCCCTTATTATGTAATGACCCTCGCTTATCCACGCCGTCAAAGACAGCTTGAAACTTTAGTACACAAATTAGGTCTACCCAAGGAAGCACCGATAAACTGGCAACTGCTGGACTTGGCGCTAACTCATCCCACTGTGTCTGAGTCAGCAAACTATGAACAGCTGGAGTTTATCGGGGATGCGGTGGTGCGGCTAGTAGCGGCGATTGTGTTGTGGGAATCATTATCCAGATTGTCCAGTCGGGGATTTTGCGGCAATTCGTTCGGTGTTGGTCAGCGATCGCATTCTCGCTCAACTGGCCAGAGAATATGGTTTAGAACTGTATTTATTGGTGGCGGGGAGTGCTACATCTGATAAGGTTGGTCAAGAATCACGACTGGCTGATGCTTTTGAAGCTGTTCTCGGTGCGCTTTACCTTAGCACTGACAATCTGACTCTGATTCATCCTTGGTTAGATCCTCACTTTAAACAACTAGCGGCAGAAATTCGCCTCGATCCAGCTAGACTTAACTACAAAGCGGCTCTACAAGAATGGACTCAGGCACAGTTTAAAGTTTTACCTGAGTATCGAGTGGTGGAAATTAGTCAACCCCACCGCAATCAAGAACGTTTCTTTGCTGAAGTGTGGCTACATGAAAAACTTCTAGGTGAAGGTAAGGGACGGTCTATTAAGGCTGCGGAACAAGCTGCAGCTAAGGTTGCTTTTCTATCTATTAATTCTCAGTAATTACCCTCAACTCAAAATGCTCAAGCGAAGCTGATAATCAGTTGTTAATCAAGAGTCAAAAATCCAATGTCAAAATATTGACTCTTGAAAAATGACGCTTGACACTTGACAAATGACTAAAATTAATATCGCTGTAATCGGGGTTGGGCGTTGGGGAGTGCATTTGTTGCGGAATTTTTTAGAACACCCCCAAGCAAATGTAGTGGCAATAGTAGACCCCCATCCAGAACGATTGGCGATTTTGCAACGGCAATTTAACTTAGATGAGAATGTATTATTAACAACAGATTTTCATTCTCTCAAGCAAGTGTCGGGATTGACAGCAGTGGCGATCGCTACTCCCGCTACTACTCACTATGCTTTAATTAGGGACGCTCTGCACCAGGGATACCATGTTTTAGCCGAAAAACCCTTAACTTTAGACCCAGTAGAGTGTCAGGAACTTTGTCAGCTGGCACAAAAACAGCACTTGATACTCATGGTTGACCATACCTATTTATTTCACCCAGGGGTTGAGCAAGGACAAGCTGTCCTACAGGCTGGTAAATTAGGTCACTTACGCTATGGCTACGCTACCCGCACCCATTTAGGGCCTGTGCGCCAGGATGTCGATGCGCTGTGGGACTTAGCCATTCATGATATTGCCATTTTTAACAGCTGGCTGGGTCAGCTACCGGTGAGAGTGGAAGCAACGGGTAGAGTGTGGTTACAGCCAGAACAAAGGCAAAATCTCTCTCCCCATCCCCAATCCGGCTTGGCTGATTTAGTATGGGTGACGCTGACATACCCAAATGGTTTTCAAGCATATATTCATCTGTGCTGGCTCAATCACGATAAACAGCGACGCCTGGCGGTGGTGGGTAGCCTTGGTAGCTTGATATTTGATGAAATGTCACACTTATCACCTCTGACCTTAATACACGGTGAGTTTGAACACCAGGAAAATCAATTTATACCTGTGAATCAAAAACAAGAGGTGGTGGAAATTGAAAAAGGTGAACCATTACAGCGGGTTTGCGATCGCTTTATTAACAGCATTCAAAAGAATAGTCCCCCAGTGGTTTCATCTGGCTGGGTAGGGGCGGAATTAGTACAAATTCTGGCTGCTTTGACAACATCTCTCAGCCTTGGTGGTGAACCTGTATTTCTTGATCTAGTAGGGAATAGGGAATAGTTTTGAATTCTCGCCCCTGGTGGGCGGTTTTTTCACTTAGCATTTGCACCTTCCCATCAAACTTCTACCTTTCGGAATTACCATTAGCACAAGTTGCTTCTATTTCTGATATTGGTGAAGCGTAAACTCCTAAAGGTGGGGTACTGATAAAGCTAGATTGCCCTACTTCTTTGATCACCCTTGCTGGTTCATCAGCAGAGATTACTCCGAGATTGTGTAAATCTGTTTCTGTTTCTGGGGCTGATAATAATGAAATATCAATTAACGGCAAAGTAATCGAAACTGTCGTACCTTGATTGAAACCCGCACTTTCAAGAGTAATAGTACCTTTCATCAGTTCAATTAAGTTGCGAGAAATCGCTAATCCTAGTCCAGTACCTTCAAACTTGCGTGTGGTTGTGCCATCTACCATCACAAAGGGGCGAAATAGTTTATGCTGTTGAGTGGGATCAATGCCTACACCTGTATCTGTAACCTTGACAATCACCTGAGATGTTTGCGGACTATGTTGTATTTCACAAGCAATTGTAATGCTACCATCGTCTGTGAATTTAGTAGCGTTGCCAATCACATTAATTATTACTTGCTTGAGTTTAGCTGGATCTGCTTTGACTGGAATCGGCTTCGTACCCAAGTCCGTTTTCAACTGCAAGCCTTTTTGTTGAACATTAACTGATTGTATATTGACCACTTCCAGCAATAATTGGCGGAGATCAATCGGTTCTGTGATTACTGAGAGTTTACCCGCCTCAATTTTGGAAATATCTAGTAAATCATTAATAATACCTAATAAGTGAATCGCTGTTTCATCGGCTCGCTTGAGGAATTCCATTTCCTCTTCTCGGTTATCGCACAAGCCATCGTGAACTAGACGAACACAGTTAATAATGATATTGAGTGGGTTTCTTAACTCATGGGAAGTCGTAGCTAAAAACTGACTTTTGACCTGGTTAGCAGTTTTCGCTTCTTTCCAAGCTATTTCTAGTTCTTCAGCCCAGGCTTTGAGTCTTTCAACCATTTGGTCTAAAGCTAGGGCTAGTTGATTGAGTTCGCGAATTTTGAAGTTGTGGGGAACTGGTTGGGCGTTGTGGTGGCTATAAATATTCAGCGCGTAGTCTCGCAATTCTTCGACTGGACGCGCCAGATAAGGAGCTAGATACAATGATGCCAACAAACTCGCACCAATTAAGCCAACTGTCAAAACAATCAGTATGAGTTTGATGTCATCTAAACCAAACAAAGCATCATTTAGGGTTGTCACAGATAAGACAATCCATTTTTCCTGGGACTGCTTGCTAATCGGATTGGGAATAGCTGTATAACCTGCTACTAATTCCTGCTCATCTTGAAAAGAAAAACTGAGGGAATCTTTGTCCCCAACAATGGCATTTTTGAGAATATTTTGCAGTTGGGTAGCATTTGGCCGCTGTTGGATATTACTACCCACAGAATCTGACTGTGAGTCTGCTAAAATCGTGCCGTCGTTGGTAATAACGACCATCCAGTCTTTGAGGGCGCCTCGCTTATTCTCAGTTTCTTGGTGTAATGCTGACTGAAGACTCAAGGTATAAACCATCTTCCCAGTGCGATCGTAAACTGGAACAGACATCAGCAATTGCAGTTGATTTTCTGTATCTATTTGACCGGTTGTTCCTGGCTTTGGGGGTAAGATGGTTGTGATTTCGACCCCATCACTGGTCAAAGAAGGTTGACTTAATTCTCTAATTGCTTTGTCTTCACAGCTACTGGCTACGATTTTAGCAGTTTGCAGATTCGTTAATTGAATGCATTGAATGTGGGTTGGCAGTTCTTGCGCTAGGTGAGTCAGAAATTTTTGCGCTTCACTTGGCGAACCCGACTGGATCTGCAATGTTTGACTAGCCAGACGCAAGTCAGTCTTGAGATTCGCGATCGCATCGCGAATCTTCTCCCCTTGGTTGACGGCATTTTCTTTTAAGTTTTGCCGAGATGTTTTCAATAGGCTAGAGCGAGCCTTATCTAGGGCGACAATCTGCCCTATGAATAAAACTGGTACGAACAGCAGTAATATTCTTGTTAATAAAATACGACGAAAGGATGATTGACGGGGCTTAACCATCGACTGTCTCACTTCGCATCTGCAAAACCACAATAGCAACGATATGCACTTAGACCAGCTAAATGAGACATTTTATGAAATTATGAGTATTTTATTGCCAATTTTTAAAGATATCAAAAATTGCTGCAAAAAAAAGCAACATGGTATACCAAAATTTCTCAAGGGTAGATCGGAAAGAGAGTTGTGTTGCATACAGATACAGCTATGAAATTAGTAAACACTGGCTTGCCGGCATGGATTTTTTTTGACAATCAACACACTAGCAAACAAAATATTCAAACTATCAAACCAATTGAATGATGGAACATCGTCCTCATACCACAGTAGTTTTGGCAATGAGTGCAGATGGCAAAATAGCAGATGTCAGGCGATGGCCTGCTAGGTTTGGCTCAAAGGCGGATAAAGCGCACCTAGAAAAACAAATTGCTGCCTCTGATGCTGTTATCTTCGGTGCTGGTACTCTGAGCGCCTACGGAACCACATTAACTGTATCACATCCAACATTGCTGCAACATCGAACTCAACAAGGCAAACCTACCCAGCCAGTTCATATAGTCATTACGCAGACAGCTAACCTCAATCCGGAAATTCACTTTTTTCAACAGCCAGTCAAACGTTGGTTGCTGACGACAACAGCGGGGGCGCTGGCTTGGCAAAGTCGATTACATATAAGAAATACACCGAGGGAAACCCCTCCACAGGAAATTCCTCCAGAATTTGAGCAGATTTTGGTTTTTGAGACACCAGAGGGCAAAGTTGACACTACAGCTGCTTTACAACACCTAATAAATCTAGATATAACACGCCTAGCGATTTTGGGTGGTGGTGAATTAGTCGGATCGATGCTGGAATTGGATTTAATTGACGAATTATGGCTGACTATCTGTCCGCTAATTTTAGGAGGTGCAATGGCGCCTACGCCAGTAGCAGGTAGAGGATTTATCGGCGAATTGGCTCCACGTCTAGAACTTCTAGAAGTTCAGACAGTTGAGCAGGAAGTGTTTTTGCACTATCGCCTGCAACGTCGAGCAGATTAGATTACGCTAGATAAAGTTTTTGCTAACTTTTGTATCTTAATAGCCACACGATGGTAGAAAAACTTAAGCCTCGCTATTCTATCGTTTGGACGAGCAAAATTGCTGAAGTACCCCAAGATGCATGGGATGCTTTAGCAATGCCACTCAAAACTCCTTTTTTAGAGTGGAACTGGCTGAATAATCTGGAAATTTCCCACAGCGCCATCGCTAAAACTGGTTGGTTACCAAATCATTTAACACTATGGCGAGACAGAACGCTGATTGCAGCAGCTCCACTTTACCTCAAAGGTCATAGTGCTGGTGAATTTGTCTTCGATCACCAGTGGGCAAATTTAGCCGAACGTCTGGGAGTAGAATATTACCCAAAACTGTTGGGAATGACGCCTTTCACCCCCGCTGAAGGCTATCGCTTCTTAATCGCCCCTGGGGAAGATGAGGATGAAATCACAGGCTTGATGGTGCATGAAATTGACTCTTTCTGCTCACAAAATCAGATTTCTGGGTGTCATTTTCTCTATGTTGATCCCCAATGGCAACCAATGCTGCAACGACACGGCTTTACCAGTTGGTTACACCACAGCTATATCTGGGAAAATGCTGGATTTCAAACTTTTGATGACTACTTGACGGTATTTAATGCTAATCAGCGCCGCAATATTAAGCGGGAACGCAAAGCCGTTGCGAATGCTGGGTTACAACTGCAATCGCTAACTGGTGATGAAATTCCTCAGTCTTTTTTCCCTTTAATGTACCAGTTTTATGCTGATACCTGTGATAAATTTGGCTGGTGGGGTAGTAAGTATCTGACTAAACGCTTTTTTGAGCAGCTATACGACAATTATCGCCATCGCGTCTTGTTTGTCGGCGCATACAGCGAACAAGATGTGAGTCAACCCTTGGGAATGTCCTTTTGTCTGTTTAAGGACGATAGATTATATGGACGCTATTGGGGTAGTTTTCAGGAGATAGATTGCTTGCATTTTAATGCTTGCTATTATGCACCGATTGAGTGGGCGATCGCTCACGGGATCGAAATTTTTGATCCTGGTGCTGGTGGGCGTCACAAAAAACGACGCGGTTTTCCCGCTAGGCCTAATCACAGTCTACATCGCTTTTACAATCGGCGGTTAGAAAAAGTTCTCCTCCCTTATATTGATGAAGTAAATCAAATCGAACAACAGGAAATAGAGGCGATTAATGCGGAGTTACCTTTTAGTAAACTCCAGAGTTAGAGAAAATAAATTACCAATATCCCCAGAATTTACTAGAAGATAGCAACTGAGGAATTACACTTAAATTAGGGGAGTACCAAAAAATCAATTACCCAATATTTCGATCTTGTAGGGTGCGACACGTCCTAGATATAAATAAGTGCAGCAGATGTATGATTTTTTGACGCACCCTACAAATTGGGTATGTTTAAAATTTTCAGTCCCTAAAGTGTAAAAACTCTGAATGTATTTGATTTTAAAATGACTATGGATCTGATAGTTGAGGATTTGGCAGCAATAGATAACCAGCTTTCTGGGCGTCATATTGACCTTGACCCAAGTGGATATTTTATTATTTACTTGGATCGGGAAGCACGGTTAATTTATGCCAAGCATTTTACAAATGTGATTGATGAGCGTGGTTTAGCTGTCGATCCAGAAACGGGACAAGTAATTCCCGCTAGGGGAAAGGTAGAACGCATTCACACAACCGTATTTAGTGGCAGAACAGCAAAAGAACTTTGCGTGAATATT
>CAVYXS010000313.1:0-22908 GCA_963772205.1 uncultured cyanobacterium | reverse complement strand
AGATTGTTAGTGGTCGCAATGTGTGGCTCGCTATTGGCATAGGTATGCTGTCTTATTTCCTAGGAGGGATATTTTTCGGTTATACGGAAATCATTTTAAAAAAAGAACCGGATGTATCTATTGGCGATGTGTTTTTTGTACTGACTTATCTATCCCTTGGTGTAGGCATGATTTTGGCAGCAGCTTCTAGAAAAATCAATTTGGAAAAATGGCAATGGCTAATTGTCTCAGCTATTGGCGTGTTTGGTAGTTTGTTGGCTTGGTGGATTTCTCTACAACAAGCAACAAGCGCCAATGTACTAGGTACTATTTTGAATTGGTTTTATATAGTCAGTGATGTGGCTCTGTTAATTATCGCAACAAGTCTGTTGTTAGCCTTTTGGGGCGGGCGACTTGCCCAATCTTGGAGAATGATTGCAGCAGCGGCGTTTTCGCTATACATTGCAGATATGTGGTTTAAATACGCCCAAGGTCCAAACTATCAAAGTGGGGACATACTAGAAGTATTTTGGGTGTTTAGTGGCGTGTTATTTGGTCTGGGCGCTGTCCTAGAATATGACACATCATTAAGCCGATCGCGGCGGGAGCGCGGACGAAAAAGAGCTTAAAAAAAAGATTTTTGGTGTCTACCGTGAGAAAACTAACAGATTCTGACAAACAAGAAATTCTCAAATTGTATCGAGAAAGTGCTGAAACAACCTCAACCTTGGCGGAGCGCTATGGCGTCAGCAACTCGACAATTAGTCGTCTGCTCAAAAGTACCTTACCCGAAGATGAGTACGAATACCTCGTTTCCTTAAAGCGAGCTGCTCGAACTCCTGAAGGTAGGGCACATGTAAGTTACGACCAGTTACCTTTATTAAGTAAATCAGAGCCAGCCACAAAACCGCCTAGCAGCGTCCCTCAGCCCTTGGACTTACCGAAAGTTCAGCCAGTTGCGGCGATAGTGGAGGAGGAACCACAAGAAGAGGATTTAACCACCGGTATTCGCCGGGTGCGAAAGCGTTCTTCCATAGAGGAAAAATCAACGCCGATCGCCAAACCAACCCTACCGCAAAAAACTCACCCCGTCGTCAAACCAACGCCACAACCAGTGGCGGAACAATTAGAACTGTTACCCACCAAGCCGCAAGTCATCCCCAGTATTCCTAATCGCTTGCTAGACGATGAACGTCAAGAAGTCAAGGTCTTAGCCGAAATCCTCGGCGAAGATTTGCTAGACGAATCAGATGATTTGGAGGATTTGGATGATGACTTGGAAGAATACGATGATGACTATGAGGAAGACGACCTGGAGGAAGCAACGCCTTTAGTCACCAAGCGTAGGCCAGGGGAAGCATCGGTTCCAGTTTTGCCATTATCAGCAGCTCAATTACCCAAAACTTGCTATTTGGTGATTGATCGAGCTTCGGAATTAATTACCCGACCACTCAAGGACTTTGGCGATTTGGGACAAATTTCCATCGTCGAAACCCAGCAAAAAACCCTGCCGGTGTTTGATAATCACCGAGTGGCAAAGCGCTTTTCTACCAAGCGCGATCGCGTGATTAAAGTCCCCGATAGTAAAATGCTACACAAGACTCGTACTCATCTCCAAGCCAAGGGAATTACACGACTGTTGATTGATGGTCAGGTTTATTCCTTGTCTACGGTTTAGATGTGATGAAGTCGATTTCTGAGAAAGGTGAAAGTTGAAAGTGAGGAGTTAAGAATTTCGTCAATCATAACTCCTCACTCCTGACTTAACTATAAACAGCCGTTGCGAAACGGTTTGCCAAGTTAATAATGTCCTGTTTGCGGACAATTTGGTTAATCCAATCTTGGGGAATATTTTCCACCCCGTAATAAATTCCTGCTAACCCACCTGTGACAGCGGCGGTAGTATCCGTATCTCCGCCTAGGTTGACAGCTGTCAGGACTGCATCGGCGTAGGATGAGCTATTTAACAAGCACCAAAGGGATGCCTCTAGGGTATCAATTACATAGCCGCCAGAATTAATCTCTTCTACAGGCAAACTGGCAACTTCACCACTAAACACTCTGCTAAACAAGGGCTTTTCTATAACGAAATCACGTACAGAATAAATTGTCTGGAGCTTATTTAAGCCTTGTACATAAGCTGTTTGGGGGTCAGCCCCTTCCAGTAGGGCTACGGCGATACTAATATATATACCACAAGCCATCAGCGATCGCGGATGGGCGTGGGTAATCGCCGAAACTTCATGCACCCGCGAAATCAATTCATCAAAAGTCAAGATTTTGTGACAATAAGCCATCGGCAAAATTCTCATTAAAGAACCATTGCCGTTGGTATTTTCAATTTTGCCACCTGCCTCTCGTGGTAAAATTCCCTGTTTCAGGCGCATAATCGCGGCATGGGTGGTAGTGCCAATATCAAATAATTCTCCACGAGGAGTCCAGTAAGCAGCCTTGTACCAGCGCCAAAATGAATTGGCTATAACATCCAAAGAATACCCCCGACAAAGACTTTCTGCCAAGCAAAACGTCAGCGAACTGTCATCTGACCAAGTTCCTGGTGGTTGATTCCATGTGCCATAACCCAGCATCGTTGTCACCGGAGATTTAACTCGTTCAGCGCGGCTAGTAAACTCCACCGGCACACCCAACGCATCACCGACACATAAACCCATCAAACCAGACAACGTTTTTGCAGCGGTTAGCATTATTCAATCTCCATGAAAATTACTAAAACTTAACTTTAAAGATTCCCTCTAAAGCTTATTGCAATAGCTGCTACAGCTTACTTTTCATCCTATGTGAAAAGCTGTGAAAATGGGTGTTAACAAGTTATTTTATCCCATCTAGTTTTACTAACTTGCCCTGCTATTAATTGTGCCAGTTATCAAAGCGTCTATTTGTCAATTAAAATTCCGGATAGTCAGAAAATTTTCTGTAATTATAGTTCTTGTCGCTGTTTTTGGGCTGAGTAGGCTGGTAATTATCATGCATTAATAGCGACAAACTTTTATAAAATTCTGGATAAATATTGGAACCTTTTGCAATGCTTTTCGACTTGTAATTTAACAGCAAATAATTGAAAATTTGGTGAAAAATTTATGAAACGTTTTCTAAAGTCTTTCGTAACCATTTCTACACTATCTTCCTTACTAATTGCGCCTTTATTTCTATCCCCTAGTCAGGCTTCTGCAGACACACCAAAAGGTACTGATGCTAGCTATATAGGTGCTGGTGTAGCAGCGGGTGTGACCAATGGCGGTCAACTGGGACAAGATGCTACATTTGGTGGTAATCTCACAGGCCGTTTAAAATTGGGAGCTAGCCCATTTTCTGCACGCACTCAACTTCTATTTAGCGATCAGACGACTGCTATAGTGCCACAAGTTTCCGTAGACGCGCCAATTGCTAAAGGTACTAATGTATTTTTAGGTGCTGGTTACTCTTTTGTCGAAGCGAATGGTCTGCAAACTCCCCTAGGCGACAGAAATGGAGTAGCTTTAAGTGCTGGTGTCGAATCGGAAGTTGCCAAAAACTTCCTCCTTTACAGTAATGCCACCTTAGGTCTAAAAACATATCAAAATAGCGATGCTTCTGCAGTGAGTATTCAAGGTGGTTTAGGTTATCGCTTCCGCTAAGGAGCCGAACTATGGGGGACACTCCCCCACTCACAAACGCCCCCATATAATGTATGCTGGTTGTGTTAAGTGTTAGATCACTGACAGAGCCTGCTTTTTGCCGTGTTAAAATTAGAATATTCCTCATAATTCCGACCGGATTTTCGGGGATCAACTAGCCGAATGGGTGCTTCTCAAGTTTGCAGCTTCGGCTTCAAATGATGCCTTATTAAGAACTGCGTACAACTGTAATGGTTAAATCCCCTGCTTCCCCGATCGCTAGCCGTAACCCTTCCAAAGTAGAAGGAATCAAGGAAAACAGTAATTTTTTGCGTGAACCCGTAGCAACTGAAATACTTCAGGACACAACTCACTTTAGCGAAGAGGCGGTACAACTCCTGAAGTTTCACGGTTCTTATCAGCAGGATAACCGTGACAATCGCGTCAAGGGAAAGGAAAAAGATTATCAGATGATGCTGCGGACAAAAAACCCTGGTGGGTTAGTACCGCCACAGCTGTATCTGGCTTTAGATCAGCTGGCTGATGAATATGGTAACAACACTTTACGCGCAACTACCCGTCAAGGATTTCAGTCTGCATGGGATTTTAAAGAAGAATCTCAAGACAGCAATTGCCACAATTGTCAATAACTTGGGTTCGACTTTAGGCGCTTGTGGTGACATCAACCGCAATGTGATGGCGCCACCTGCACCCTGGAAAAATCGCCCAGAGTACGAATACGCTTGGGAATATGCCCAAAATATCGCTGACTTGCTGTCACCCCAAACAGGCGCTTATTACGAAATTTGGCTAGATGGGGAAAAGGTAATTAGTGGTGAAGAAAACCCAGAGGTGAAAGCGGCGCGACAACGCAACGGCAATGGGACAATATTTGAGAACACAGAAGAGCCAATTTATGGCACTCATTATATGCCCCGCAAGTTCAAGGCTTGCGTGACAGTACCAGGTGATAATTCTGTAGATTTATATTCCCAAGACCTGACTTTGGTAGTCATTACCAATAAAAAAGGCGAACTCCAAGGTTTTAACGTCTTTGCCGGTGGCGGTTTAGGGCGGACACACAATAAAGAAGAAACCTTCGCCAGACTAGCAGATCCCATTGGTTATGTGGCTAAAGATGACGTTTACGATCTAGTAAAGGCCATTGTGGCTACCCAAAGAGATTATGGCGATCGCTCTGACCGTCGTCACGCCAGATTAAAATATTTAATCCACGATTGGGGTGTCGATAAATTCCGCGCCCAGGTAGAAGAATACTTTGGCAAAGCAGTCGCACCCTGCAAAAAATTACCAGAATTTAAATATCAAGACTTTCTCGGTTGGCAGGAACAAGGCGATGGTAGGCTGTTTTTGGGCATTTCCATTGACAATGGTCGAGTCAAGGATGAAGGTTCGTTGCAACTGAAAACCGCCTTGCGGGAAATTGTCGCACAATTTAGCTTACCCATTCGCCTGACACCCAACCAAAACCTGCTATTCTACAACATCGAACCAGATAACAAGCCAGCTATTCAAGAAATTCTTGACCGTTGCGGCGTCATTGCTGATCCGAGTCAAATTGAACCTTTAGTGCGGTTTGCAATGGCTTGTCCAGCTTTACCTACCTGCGGCTTGGCCATCACCGAATCAGAACGCGCAATACCTGGTATTTTAGAACGGATTCGCGCTTTATTAGATAAAGTAGGTTTACAAAATGACCATTTTGTGGTAAGGATGACAGGATGCCCCAACGGCTGCGCTCGTCCTTATATGGCGGAATTAGCCTTTGTAGGTAGCGCTCCCGAATCTTACCAATTATGGTTAGGGGGTTCACCAAATCAGACGCGGTTAGCACAACCTTACACAGAAAAGCTGCACCATAACGATATAGAAAGCTTCCTAGAGCCAATTTTTGTCTTCTTCAAAAAGACGCGCAAGCCAAAAGAAAGCTTCGGCAATTTTTGCGATCGCGTTGGGTTTGATGCCATCCGTGAATTTACTGCTAATTACGACCCAGAAGCCATCAATGGTACAAGCAAATCGCGCCATCGGGTGAGCCTACGGGATGAGCTTTATCTTCAGTCTCAAGGAGGAAGCAGAACGCCAAGGAAAGCCGATGACTGAGTTGGTACATGAAGCGTTAAACGATTATTTTGAGAAGCTGTAGAAAACACTTGGAAGTATAAAATTATATTGTGGCTAGGGGCATGGCAATGCCATGCCCCTACGAGTGTAGGGAAACCCTATAATGTCTCAACTACAACGAATTGCGATCGCACTATCTCAACTCCAACAAGGACAAATTTTACTGACACCGCAGCAACTACATTATCTAGCGCGTGTTTTGCGGTTGCGTGGAGGCGATCGCTTTATTGCAATGGATGGTATGGGTAAATGGTGGTTAGCGCAGCTAGAAGGGGAACAGGCGCAGGTATTAGAACCACTCGTGGTAGAAACAGAATTACCTCTATCAATTACGCTGATGATGGCGTTACCGAAAGGCAATGGATTTGATGAAGTTGTTCGGTATTGTACGGAGTTGGGAGTAACTTGCATTGCGCCAGTGTTGAGCGATCGCACTTTACTCAATCCTAGTCCCCAAAAGCTGGAACGCTGGCGGCGGATTGCGGCGGAAGCGGCTGAACAATCAGAGCGTTCTTTTGTTCCGACGATTTTAGAACCTGTAGCTTTTATCACTGGTTTATCATCAGTCAAGAGTAATTTGTCATTGAGCCAGTCATATATCTGTGTGACTCGTGAAGACTCCGCTCATTTAAAAGATTGCTTACAAGACAAAAGACAAAGCACAATTGTGATTGCGATTGGGCCTGAAGGGGGATGGACACAAACAGAAGTTGAAAATGCCATCTTAGCAGGATTCCAACCGGTTTCTCTTGGTCGTCGGATTCTGCGAGCAGTCACAGCCCCCATTGTCGCTTTATCCTTAATTTCCGCAGCCTATGAAGTATAACGGATTTATGTCTCGCGTCTATGGGTGAGACATGAGACTTCTAGCATAAATAAAAAAAAGAACCCCACCCCGCCTTTGACTAAAGTCAAAGTCTCCCCTCCCCGTAAACGGGGAGGGGTTGGGGGTGGGGTGTTAGAGGACTTTTGCTAGAGGTTTATTGCACCAGTATGCATTGGTATCAGTAATGATTGAGCAAGTAGCGATCGCCTTTGAGCGTAGAGATTATCAAACAGCTGCTAAACTACTCAAACAGCTGCTAAAGGAATCCCCGGAAAATCCTTGGGTACAATTTTATCTCGCACGGCTGTATGAAGTATCAGCAAAGCGTCGGGATGCAGAAAAAATTTATCGCCAATTGCTGCGGGAAACAACCAATGCTAAAATATTGATACAAGCACGTCAGGGTTTGCAGCGACTGCAAGAAATTGAGCAAGAAGAAAGACAACGAGCAATTATCCAAGCCACAGCCGCACCCAGCAATACGGAATTAGGTGTACTAGTCTTAGAGCCTCTGCGTCAGGAACTCAAAGCCGAAGCAGCGCTGAAATTAGCCCAGATTATGCAAATTGATACTTACACGCACGCTTGGTTTACCCAGTCGCGGCTGGAGGTTATATCGCACTGGACAAATCGGAGAACTCAAATTTTATGGTACACAGCTACAACAAGCTGGTATTCCCTGCTTTTGGGCAACGTTTGACTGCAATTGGGCAAATTCAAGTTTTTCAAGTCAATTATTTTGTAGAATCTGCGCCTAATACTACTGTTGTTTGCTGTAACGAAACAAATCAACTCGGTTCTTTAACCTTTAACTGGTCAGAAGTCAAAGCACGTGTGGGGGGACTTTTGCCGATTTTTGAGCAAGTTGTAGATGTTGACGCTACACCGTCAACTAGAACGTAAAACTCAAACTCAAGACTATGCTCAATTTTGTGATTTACACCTACCTGGTAGACGTTGCATTTTGCGATTTTATGATCAGCGGTTATAAATTCGACCAAGGAGTAGAAATCACTTCCCCTGGCTGGTCAAAATACCATCAGAATCAACTGGAATCGTCTATAAAATGGATTGACAAAGAATTACCTCAAGTCAAAATTTGGTCAGATTTCCACCCTTTGCAGAAACAGTATTAGATCAAACAGAAATGCTGGGTAACATTCAGTCTCACATTCACCTGTTGCGGAGGGAAAAGACTAATTGGGACCCAGCTTTTCATTTATATAGCGGATTGGTATTTTTGAACCTTAGCTGAGGCGACTGGGGAAGATAAAATAATGCCCGCCCCATGCCCCATGCTCTATGACGCCACATGCTTTCCGACGCAAGGCGACAGGAACGCAGTGGCTCCCCCATGCCCTAAAATTAATTAGAAGTCTTAATTTGACTTGCCAAATCTAGGTATGAATTCATATTTGCCCCTGGACGGCGACGACTCTTAGAACTAGGAACGGTAGCAGCAACATATTTAGGTGCAAATGTGGTTTCAGTTGGTGCTTTAGGTGGTTGCGCTTTAGCTGGTGTTTTAGCGGGTTCCACTTTCGCCGCTTTGCCATTCCCATTCTGTGATGCTTCTACCTGAGCAGCCTTAGGTGCAGTTAATGGTTGGGCAGCTTTTTTACCATTCGATGGTGCTGCTGGTTTAGCTGCAACTGTTGGAGTAGCGCCAGTAGCTGCTTCATCTAGTTCCAAGTAGAAGCCATTGCTTTTTTTCTTACCTGGTAACAGTCCGGTAAGGAAACCCACAATCCCTGAGATCAACTTTTTGATAAAATCCATGACAATTTCTCCTGCCTTTTATATCTGGAATTTGACCGTAATTGTTAAAAATTACGTCAAAACGTTACATTTTTTTTGGCTGTGCGCCACCCCGTTCTGGTGACAACCACTATAGGTTTGTGCTTAATCAACATTGTATGAAAGCGACAGTACAAGCCTTTTTAAGTTATTTTTGCCAGCACTTGTAAGCTGTATACACCGAGAACTAATTATTAAATTTTACTGTAACTTAGAGCAAGATTCTGAAAGCTGACTTAATAAAAATTAACAAAAGTCAATCTCAAATCTAAAATCCAAAATCTAAAATTGTTTGACCCATGACAATGATACGCAGTTAAATTTTTTATATACTTGATTTGGTCGAATTGGCGATGATTACTGACAATCAGCAGCGTAATCCGGTGTTATTGATACATGGTATTGATGACACGGGTGCAGTTTTTAAGACAATGGCAAACTACTTAGGAGAACGGGGTTGGTCTGTGTATACCCTGGATCTAGTTCCCAATAATGGTGATGTGGGACTGGATGAGTTAGCAAAGCAGGTAGCAGATTATATTGCTAGCAATTTTGCACCAGAACAACCCCTGGATTTAGTCGGCTTCAGTATGGGAGGAATTGTCAGCCGCTATTATATCCAGCGGTTGGGGGGAATTGAGCGTGTACAGCGGTTTATTACTATCTCGTCACCCCATTATGGAACTGTGATTGCTTATGCTTCAGGGCGTCCAGGGTGCGTGCAAATGCGACATAACAGCGATTTTATCAAAGAGTTGAATTCGGATGCGGCAATCTTGAAGCAATTGAATTTTACATCTATATGGACGCCCTATGATTTGATGATCGTGCCCGCGAATAGTTCACAAATGCCATTCTTAAGGGATGTGACAGTGCCGGTAATTTTACATCCCTTAATGTTGAGAGATTCTCGGAGTTTGGCAATGGTAGCACAAGCACTGGCAGAACCGATTAAGAGCGATCGCCAATTTGTGTATACTCAGAACTACCAAAAATCGCTTCCTGGTGGCGATAATGCTTAAATTCCATTAAATTATAGAAGGGATCTTCTAAAAAGAAAGTGCGATGCTCTAAGAGAGAACCAACAAAGCGATTTTTGGGTTCCTCTCTAAAAAGTAGTTGTTGCTGTTGCGCCCTTTCTAGTAATTGCTCCCAGTCACGTTCTAAGCTAAAAACTAGTCCAAAGTGTCTGGGATAAATGGTGCGTTGTGGTATCAGTATTTCTTTGGTAACGTGAGCTACCAATTGATGACCGTATAAGTTGAGAATCAAAGCCAGGGGATTTTCACGACCGGGAATGCAGCCCAAACCATCGACATAATATGCTTTTGTCTGGGCAATGTCTATAACAGGAAATGCAAGATGAAATAAAGTTTTGCTCATAGCTTTTTTCAATGAGGCTATTGGTGGATGCTATCTACAATTTAGTATTTTCAGCCTGATTCGCGATCGCCAAGTTTGGATGTCTACTCCACTTGTCGCCTAGTGGTTCGCCACACCAACTTTGCGGAATGTCGGTAGTCAGCGATTTATCGCTTTTTTAGGACTAAAGTCCTCTCTACGAACCCAGCATTGTTTCTTTGGCGGAATACTAGTTTTTGATAGCTTCATATTTCCTGTTTGATTCTTGATAATTTCTTCAAATTTGCTCCTTAATTTCACTACCAGCGATTGTGCGGCTATACTATTGATGTTTTCATAGAGACGGAGAATAAACAAAATTTTTTCCTTCTTTATCCGGAAATAGACCAGAAAGTATGGACTTTCTAGATTGAGGGATAGGAAAAATCAAGCGTCAAATTTGTAATTTCGTGATTTTGTTGATTTTCAGGCAAAACTACCGGTGATTATTACAGATGCTTTCTTTGATTAATTCTGCGAATCCCTGGCTAATTGGAGTAGGATTAAACACAATCTTATTGAGTTTAGTTTGGTTCGCTCCCAAAAAGCTGTTGACGCCAGCGGGAATCTTCCACGCTTGGTTACTGGGTGTACTGATTTGGGGAACATTAGGTTGGCCAGGATATCTAGTAGTAGCGTTCTATTTTCTGGTTGGTTCTGGTGTGACACGCATTGGTTTAGCACAAAAAGAAGCCGAAGGAATTGCGGAAAAGCGTTCTGGGGCAAGAGGCCCCGAAAACGTTTGGGGTTCGGCGTTGACTGCGGCGTTATGCGCTGTGGGCATAGGGGTAATCAATTCAGGATTACTTACTCCGAGTTACCAGTCTCTAATTCCCATTTTTCAGTCCTTACTACTGTTAGGCTATGTGGCAAGTTTTAGCACCAAACTTTCTGACACCTGCGCTAGCGAAGTTGGTAAAGCATACGGTAAAAGCACCTTTTTGATTACCACACTACAACCAGTAGCTAGAGGCACAGAAGGGGCCATCAGTCTAGAGGGAACTTTGGCTGGTGTGGTGGCCTCAATTGCGATTGCTTTGGTTGGTTGGGGAGTTGGTTTGATTGATGCATTGGGAATCGCTTGGTGTATACTTGCAGCCTTTATTGCCACCAATTTAGAAAGTGTGATTGGGGCAACATTGCAATCTAAATATACCTGGCTGACCAATGAATTGGTAAATATTTTGAATACCTTGATTGGTGCGCTCGCTGCTATGCTAATTGCCTGGTTATGGACAAGTGCGACTTGATAATTAATTCTCTCTTGGCAAGATATTCGAGATTTTTAGGGCAAGATTTTTAGGGGAATATTCTTAGGAAAATATTTTTACGGGAGGATAATTTATGTAGTAATGCTGAGGCAAAAAAATCTGCCTTGTTCCAAAATGTCAAGGACAATACGAAACTGTTTTAGTAAAATGATTTTATCAGCATCAAGTTGATGAAATATTTATCAATGGTGTCGTTCAAAAACCAGAAAAATTCTCTATCATATATCTAAATTTAGAGATATATATTTTTCGAGCAATTTTGTAATAGTTAATTCATGGAAGCTTTATCATTTTTAAACATCAATGACCAACCAATTTCTATTGAGAAAGCACTAAAATATCTGCAAGTATCGGGAAAATTGACGCAGTTTATTGGAGACATTCTTCGACAACACGTAATTGAGCAAGAAATCCAAACGCGAGATAATATTGATATCAGTCCAGCTTTAACCGAACAGACAATAATTGATTTTCGGCTCAAAAATCAATTAACTGAACCCCAAACTTTTCAAGAATGGTTAAATAGAAATGGCACTGATTACGCGACATTTCACTCATCAATTACTTTTAGCTTTAAGTTAGAAAAACTCAAAGCTGTAGTTACCGAGTCGAAACTTTCAGAATATTTCATTGAACGTAAAATTTATATGGATCGGGTAGTAGTTTCGCGAATTGTAATTGACAATCGCGAATTAGCTGAAGAACTACAGACGCAAATTGAGGAAGGAGGAAGCTTTGAGCAACTAGCCAAAGAGTATTCACAAGCAGATGATCGAATTGTCAACGGTATGATGGGAGCCATTAGTCGTGGAACTATGCCCGACATACTTAGATCTGCTATTGATGCGGCGATTCCCGGACAATTAATCGGACCAATAGAAATAGAAGGACGTTATGGTTTGTTTCGAGTCGAACAATTTCTGCCAGCGTCTTTAGAAGATACTCAACTGAAGCAAGCACTACAAAATGAGTTGTTTGAGAAATGGCTAGCAGAGAAAATTCAAAAGCTGAAAGTCAAATTACAAGTGAATTAAAATATCTAGATGATGAATCTCTACGAATCAATGCGCTAGCTTCTGTACCGTGGAATAAACCGCCCCTATGCTGGCTAACTTCAGAACAACAAACCCGATTACAAAATCAGTTGAAAATCTGTCGTTATCGGATTGGGGAAAAAATTTGGTCAACGGAAGGGGGAAGTTACCAATTTTTGATTGTTACAGGTAAAGTGCGCTTGCGAGAAGAAGGAGTTGGTAAGTCATTAACAGCCCTACAAGACGGAGATTGGTTTGGCGACTTACAAAAATTATCTGTAAATTGCAAAGCTGTCGCTGCTAGTAAAGAAGTAATCTTAGTTTGTTGGGATACAGCACTGTGGGTAGAAGTTTCAACGCCACAAATTCAAAGCTTCTGGCTTGGTTCCCAACTGGAGGGGGAGATAGGGAGAGAGGAGGATGAATTCAAAATATCCCCGACTTCTTTCCTTATCCACTCACAAACTCACAAACTCCCCCACAACAGCGTCACTCCCATAACATCAGGCTATCCTTTCGTTTCCAGCTCAAATACAGCCGCTGCTTGTTTAACAATGGTGGCACAACAGTTAGAAAATGCTGTGAAACTGGAATGGGTACAACGCCAACTGAGGGGACAACGCCCAAAACATGTTGTCGAAGCTGCAGAAAAGTTAGGGTTGATGTTGCGGCGGTTACAAGTAGAGTGGAGTGAGTTACGACAATTATCATTTCCCGCTTTATTGCTGTGGCATCCTGACTCGCAACAGACGCCTTCGTGGGTGGTAGTCTATGGAGTCAAAGGCGATCGCTTAATTATTGCCAATCCCCAAAATCCCGATCATACTTGTGAAAGCCTGACCCAATCAGTGGTTGAAGCTGCCTGGGATGGTAAAATCTGGCAAGTCGAACTCATATCCCAACAAGAAAAATTCAACCTTGCTTGGTTCACTCCAGCAATTTGGAAATATCGGGGATTATTAGGAGAAGTCTTAGTAGGATCTTTTACTTTGCAGCTTTTGGGGTTAGCGACACCGCTAATTACCCAAGTCGTCATTGATAAAGTGATGGTACAGGAGAGTTTACCTACACTCGATGTGATGGCGATCGCACTTTTGTTAGTCGCCATTTTCGAGGCTATACTCGGTATCCTGCGGCTATTTATCTTTACGCATACAGCTAGACGCCTAGATTTAAGTTTATCAGCCCAGCTATTTCGTCACCTCATGCGCCTGCCTTTAGCTTATTTCGAGTCGCGGCGCGTTGGTGACACAGTAGCACGAGTTCAGGAACTGGAACAAATTCGCCAGTTCCTCACAGGTACAGCATTAACGGTGATTTTAGATAGCATCTTTGCCGTGGTGTACTTGGTATTGATGTTTTACTACAATATCCCCCTCACCTTTGTCGCTTTGGCAGTACTGCCACTATTTGCTACATTGACCATAGTTGCTACACCAATTCTGCGTAACTGGCTCAACGAAACATTTAACCGCAGTGCAGATAGTCAATCTTTTCTGGTAGAGACAATTACGGGAATTCACTCAGTCAAAGCCCATGCAGCCGAACCAATAGCACGCGATCGCTGGGAAGGCTTATTTGCTCGCTTCATTCGCACAGGGTTTAAAGCTTCTACCACTTCTAATATTAGCAGTAATATTGGTGATTTTCTTACCAATCTTTCTACCTTACTAATTCTCTGGTTTGGCGCCAAATTAGTCATTGATCAAAAGCTCACAGTTGGTCAACTTGTAGCTTTTCAAATGCTATCAGGAAGAGTCACAGGACCGCTATTGCGTTTAGTGCAGTTGTGGCAAAATTTGCAACAAGTTTTACTATCTGTAGACCGCATTGGTGATATTCTTAACGTTGCGCCAGAAGCTGAACCAGGAACAGGTTTAGTTTTACCACCGCTGAAAGGTAAAGTTACTTTTGAGCAGGTATTTTTCCGTTACCAACCCAACATTGAGCCAGTCCTTAAAGGCATTTCTTTTAACGTTGAACCAGGACAATTTGTGGGTATTGTTGGACGCAGTGGTTCTGGAAAAAGTACCCTTTCCAAAATATTGCAACGCCTCTATCAAATTGAATCAGGACGAATACTCATTGATGGTTTTGATATTAAAAGTGCAGATTTAGCATCACTACGACAACAAATTGCTGTAGTTCTTCAAGAAGACTTTTTATTTAACGGTTCTATCTTGGAAAATATTACTCTTGGTAATCCAGATATTAGCGCCGAAGAAGTAGTAGAAGCAGCTAGACTAGCAGTAGCACATGACTTCATCAGTCAATTAGCCTATGGTTACGAAACCAATGTTGGTGAACGTGGTACAGCTTTATCTGGTGGACAAAGACAACGTATTGCTTTAGCGCGGTTATTTCTGTCCTCCGCACCGATTTTGATTTTGGATGAAGCTACCAGCGCTTTAGATAGTGAAACTGAACAACAGGTTTTGCAAAATCTGCAAAAAATTTCTGCTAACCGCACTGTGTTTCTCATTGCTCACCGTTTTGCTCCCCTCAAACGCGCTGATGTAATTTTGGTGTTGGAAAAAGGCATAATTGCTGAACGTGGTACTCACTCACAATTGTTGCAACAAAAGGGTTTGTACTGGTCACTTTATCAACGACAGCAGGCAAATATTTAGCGATGTCTAGGGAACATTGCCCAGTAGTGTCAACTTAAGCTCAAACGCTTATCCCACAGGCGTTTCACCCCACCCCCAACCCCTCCCCTTCCCAAGGGGAGGGGCAGTTTTGGCTTTAGACAAAACCGGGGTGGGGTAACGCGGATCTTGATGGTAGGTGATTTAATTCAAAATCACGTCTTGACAAGGGTTAAACGTTAAGTTGACACCTATGGGCATTGTTCCCTACGGGTGTACCTCACTTAAAAATTAAATCTAATCTTTGCTGGGTTACTTTCAACGCCTCTTTTGGTGAACTCTTACCCAACAATACAGATTCAATCGCCCGCCCTAAACTATCAGAAATTCGATTATAACCAGGAAAAATTGGACGACTACGCCCATATTTTGCCTGTTCTAAAAATACTTTTATCTGTGGTTGTTGCTGCAAAAATTTCTGATATTTTGCACTCTGACGCGATTTCAAATTTATAGGTAAATAGCCTGTTCCCAAGGAAAATTCAGTCTGAAATTCTGCACTCGCCGCATACTCAGCAAACTTAAACGCCGCTTGTTCTCGTTCTGGTGTGGTTTTGAATAAAAATAAATTCTCGCCACCAATACTAGTTGCAGGTTCTTTATCTACCGGTATGGGAAACACAGCAAAATCTACACCACTCTGTTTAAATTCTCCTAAACTCCAGGGGCCAGTGATTTGCATTGCGACTTTACCAGTTACTAAGTTACCAATTTCATAACCCCGTTCTGGTTCTGAGAAAATAGCAGTATTGTCTGTAATTAAATTACGCCAAAATTGCAATGCAGCCATCGCCCCTGGATTATCTGACAACACTACACCTGCTGGATTTTGTCCATCACCATTCATTAACTCGCCCCCAGCACTCCACATAAATGGCAACCAGGTAAATACTGTAAATTCTCCCTTACCCAAGGGTAGAATGATACCATGTTGATCTATGCGTCCATCATCATTAATATCACGAGTTAATTGCTTGGCTACTTGGCGTAACTCTTGCCAAGTGTGGGGTAATTCAGTAATTTCCGATGCTTTGAACAAACTGGGACGGTAAAAAATACCAACATTATTTGTCGCAAAAGGTATAGACCAAATTTTCCCCTGATATTCCATCGATGCAAATAAAGCGGGGTCTATTTCGGCTTTAACTGGTGATTTGTCTAGCATTGCATCTAGGGGAATCAGCGCATCTAGTTCTACCAATTGACCAGCAATCGTTGGATTATACCACAACAAATCACAAGGTGCATTGCCCACCACTGCTGCTAAAATCTTGGGCATTTGCTGATCTTGTTGTCCCACATACAGCGAGTCTAAGACAATATCTGGGTGGGTTTGATTAAACTTGTCTACCAGCTTTTGCAATACATCCCGATTTGACGGCGGATTCACCCCTTGCCATAGGGTAATATGAATTGCCTTACCTGCTTTAGGTAACAAAGCCTGACATCCACCTAAAGCCAATATCCCCATCAGCATTAACAGCAGGAAACCGCTAAGATACTTTCGCACATTCTTTATCGAAAAATTGGATGGTTACGTAGTGAGCGATTTATCGCTCATTAAAGCACTAAAGTCCTAACTCCCCCACTCCCTTTGCATTTTCACAAAACCTACTTGTATCCTAATCTGGAAATACACTCTAGATAACTTCCGATTATGGCAGGACATAGTAAATGGGCAAATATTAAGCGTCAGAAGGCGGTAGTGGATGCAAAAAGGGGAAAAACCTTTACCCAACTGTCGCGGGCGATTATCGTTGCAGTTAGAAGTGGTATACCAGATCCAGCGGGTAATTTTCAACTCCGCACCGCCATTGACAAAGCGAAGGCGGCGGGTATTCCCAATGAGAATATAGAAAGAGCGATCGCTAAAGGTGCGGGTACTTTTGGCGGGGATAACGCTACTTTAGAAGCTATTCGCTATGAAGGTTATGGCCCTTGTGGTGTAGCAATTTTGATTGAGGCTCTCACCGATAACCGTAATCGTACCGCCGCTGATTTGCGTGCAGCTTTTAGTAAAAATGGTGGGAATCTCGGTGAAACTGGTTGCGTAGGCTGGATGTTTGCTCAAAAAGGCGTTTGTGTGGTTGAGGAAGTAGTTGATGAAGAACAACTTTTAGAAGCATCCCTCGAAGGTAGCGCCGATTACTATGAAATGATGGAGGATGAGACGGCGTTGGTATTTAGCGGGGTCGAAAATTTAGAAAACCTTAGTCAAACTCTCAAAAACAAGAGCTTTAAGGTGACTGATAGCGAATTGCGCTGGATTCCCAGTAATAACGTCGAAGTTACCGATCCTGATCAGGCGCGATCGCTTCTCAAGTTAATTGATACTCTTGAAGGTTTAGATGATGTGCAAAATGTTACATCTAATTTTGAAATGGCAGAGCAGATAATGGCTCTAAGTATGATTTAGCTTTTGCTCTGAGAACACACACTAGAAAATTTACGCCTCCCCGCTATTAATCACATCGGGGGTTTTTATTTTTATTCGTTAAAAGTTTCTCCTGAACGTCGCAAATTTTACCAAAATACTCGGTTATTGGAGGAGAGAGACTTAGGCATTTCCCATTTATACAAGGGAAAGGGGGCTAAATGTGTAAAATTATAAAATTTTGATGTTACTAATCATACTTTTTATGCGTTTCCTGTGAAGACGCCTAATAAGTCTCATTTTGAACAATCGCAATTACAGAAATTTACATACAAATGTCACATAAATAACAAGATTCTGACACATGAGTCTGTGATACTTCAATTGTTGGTTGTTTAAATCAAATCCATCAGGAGTTTCAAATGAATAAGTTCGTTAAAGGTTTGCTTCTGGCTCTAGTAGTTGTTGCGCCTATAGCTATTGCTGCACCTGCTGTCAAAGCACAAGATGTTCATCCACATAATCCACACAAGCATACTAATGTTCGTCGCAACAACCGTACGAATGTTCGTACCAATAAAAGTGTTAAGAGACAGCATCACACCGTAACACAAACACGTCACGTCAAAAAACATCACGTCAACAACCATCCTCAAAACTAATACAGCTAAAAATAATAGCTTTCGGAATGTTGAATCTGGCGCAGTAAGTAAGTCGGCGAGAAAAAACCAAACTACATTAAGTAATGTTAAATTTAATTTGATTGGCGTGTAGTCAGCGGCTCTAGCCCTTAAGAGAGGACTAAAGTCCCCACTACAAACCTTGAATTATTCACGCCGTTCTACTTAGTGTTCTAGTACTGTGCTAATTAAGTGCTAGAGCTACAACAAAATTTATTCTTAATTGTTGTAAAGAAAGTAGACTTTTTAACCCCACTGTGCTTTTGTGCCATCAGTGGGGTTTTTCGATGTTGGCGGTTTCTGAACTTGCTTTGGAGCAGGCGATCGCGTAAAAATAATAGTTAAAACGCTGTAATTTATCTTAACAATGCCGCTAACACAGCTTTTGCAACCCTTCGACTCTCCCCAAGCACCAACAGACAAGGGGGGATATGATTATGATTTGGTGATTGTCGGCGGCGGAATTGCAGGCTTAACCCTAGCTGCTGCCTTGAAAGATTCTGGTTTGAGTATACTGCTGATTGAAGCCAAAGTAGCATCTGCAGCGGTAGCCAAGGGACAAGCCTACGCTATTCACATGCTTTCGGCGTTGATTTATCAAGGTATTGGCATTTGGGATGAAATTCTGCCGCAAATTGCCAAATATAAACACGTACGCCTTTCTGATGCCGATTACCCCGAAGTGGTGGAATTTAAAACCACAGATTTAAATACACCAGAGTTGGGTTATGTGGCGGAACATCAAGCCTTGTTGCAGCCTTTGCAGCAATTTGTGCAAAATTGTTCTAATGTAACTTATCTCTGTCCCGCTGAGGTGTTAAATACTAAGTATCTCCAGGAGATAGTAGCAATAGATCTGAAAATTGCGGGAGAGAACAGGACAGTTCGCAGCAAATTAATTGTAGCCGCCGATGGCTCGCGATCGCGCATTCGTCAAGCAGCGGGAATTAAAACCTTGGGCTGGAAATATTGGCAATCATGTATTGTG
Source organism: uncultured cyanobacterium (assembly GCA_963772205.1). Lineage (GTDB taxonomy): Bacteria > Cyanobacteriota > Cyanobacteriia > Cyanobacteriales > Nostocaceae > Gloeotrichia. Next base: position 4,151 of record CAVYXS010000313.1, on the reverse strand, counting down.
GCATTTGTCAAACCCGAAAAACCCCACAATGACACCGCCTACGAAAGATTTTGGAGTAGTGGACCATTTGCGATTTTACCATTACCAGGAAACCGCTGTCGAATTGTCTGGACAGCACCCCATGACGAAGCCAAAGCCTTATGTGAGTTAGATGATGAGCAATTTTTGGTAGAACTCACCCGGCGTTATGGAAATCAGATGGGTAAATTGGAATTACTAGGCGATCGCTTTATATTTCCTGTACAACTAATGCAAAGCGATCGCTATGTTCTACCACGATTAGCATTAATTGGGGATGCAGCACACAATTGTCATCCCGTCGGTGGACAAGGTTTAAATCTGGGTATTCGAGATGCTGCTGCTTTAGCGCAAGTGTTACAAACAGCTAACATTGCAGGTAAAGATATTGGCAATATTCAGATTCTCAAACGCTATGAACGCTGGCGTCAAAGTGAAAATCTGGTAATTTTAGGTTTCACCGATTTGTTGGATCGACTATTTTCTAATAACTTTTTACCGCTGCTGCTGGTTCGTCGTCTGGGTTTATGGATAATGCGTCGAGTACCTGTACTCAAATTATTTACACTCAAGTTAATGATCGGTTTGAAGGGACGCACTCCAGAATTAGCTAAACGTTGACACTGCCAACAAAGTTATTGGCAGTCGGCGGGAAACTCTATCCCTAGGCGATGCACTGAGCTTGTCGTTCGCGTAGCGTCTCGCAGAGAAGTGTGTCTTTCGAGGGACAGTCGCCCGCCGAGATTGGGCATTGGTGTCAACTTACAACTATTTTCAGGTAAATAGACCACATTTGTTGTAGGGGCACAGCACTGCTGTGCCCTGAGAGTGTGGTTCAACTACGTGAAAACTGCTGTAAGCCCCTGTCGTGAGATCCGCAATCTCTGTCGTGAGATCCGCAATCTCTGTCGTGAGATCCGCAATTCCTGTCGTGAGATCCGCAATTCCTGTCGTGAGATCCGCAATCTCTGTCGTGAGATCCGCAATCTCTGTCGTGAGATCCGCAATCTCTGTCGTGAGATCCGCAATCCCTGTCGTGAGATCCGCAATCCCTGTCGTTACCTCATCAATACTAGGACTAGGGCTTGTTTTAAAACTAAGCTATTGCGTATTTAATTTGTATATTGGACGCGGGCAAGATGCCCGCACTACAATAATTTTGCGTTTTCGTGTTATACAATTTAGCTGCACATCAGCTTATTTGTTTAGCCGCCTAAATTTTTAGATACCCCTAAATCCACGCGATATCATACCAGCTGTAGGGGGACGGCAATGCCCATAGGTGTCAAATTGAGCTTCTAACGCTTACCCGACAAGCATTTTACCCCCCTTAATCCCCCGATGGATTGGGGGAAAACAGGAAATTTAGTTCCCTCCCCAAGACATCGGGAGGGTTAGGGTGGGGTAACGCGGATCTTGATTGTAGGTGATTTAATTCAAAATCAGGTTTTGACAAGGGTTTCACGTTAAGTTGACACCTATGGGCAATGTTCCCGGAGCTACATGTATATGTATCAGCGTTTTGGTGGTATAGTATGAGACTTTAAAAACACGTCCTAGTCCTTTCAAGGTGACAAAGGAAATTGGTATCAGGGTAGGCTGAAATTAGGAGATGATCTACTTAAGATAGATAGCGAAAGATCAAGTATGCACTATATTGTCACTGTGAGCAAATTTTCACCAAGTCTCAACCATCAAGAAAATTAGAGATTTGGGATTCTGGCTATAAAAATAACAATCTTAAGATTAAAAAGTGATAACACTGAGCGCTAGTAATGCTAAAGTTTCAAGAAATTCATCTGAAATTTTCAGCGGGTATTCATGCTGAAGCAGCTTAAACAAAATCCAATTCCTCTGATTGCTGGTGCGGGGCTGTGTGCCTTTTTAGCAGGCGCAATGGTTTCAGCACCTGAGATTGGAAAAACCTTGGGACAATGGCTCAATCAAGGTAAAAGTCAACCTGAGCAGATATCTGAGGCAACAAAAGCCAAATCAGCCGTCTACCCACTGGTGTTACAATCTATCCCAGAAAGAGCGGCAAAACTAGCAGATATAGCCCAAAATTCAAACTCCCCAGACAGAGAACGCGCCCGTTATCTTTTGGCGAGTGATTATATTGAGAGAACACAAGCTAAAAAAGCGCTGAGTTTACTCGAAGGACTAGAGAAAGATTATCCCATCTTCGCTCCCTACATTTTGCTGAAACAGGCGCAAGCGCAAGACATGTTGGGCGAAAACCGCAAAGCCTCGGATCTTCGTCAACAAGTAATCAGAAAGTATCCGAAAGAGGCGGCGGTAGTCAAATCTATATATCTTATAGCCCAGCCAAAACTACAAGATACCGCGATCGCTCAATTTCCTACCAATCCCCTGAGTTGGGAAATCATCCGCAAGCGTTTACAAGAAAATCCCCATCAGCCACAACTACAGTTAATTTTGGCAAAATATGCCCCAGATCAACCCGGAATAGTTGGCGTGTTGGATGAGTTGGTGAAACAACCCAACCTCAAACCCGAAGATTGGGAACTGATTGGCGCAGCTTATTGGACAAATAATCAATTTGACAAAGCAGCGATCGCTTACACCAAAGCACCTAAAACACCCAAAACCCTTTACCGGATTGCACGCGGGTTACAAATCAATGGTAAAGAACGGGAAAAGGCGATCGCCAGTTATCAACAACTGGTAAAACAGTTTCCACAGGCTACAGAAACTGGAACCGCTTTGCTACGTCTAGCTGAAATGGCGAAAAGCCGCCAAGACGCTATACCATATCTTGACCAAATAATTAATAAATATCCAGCAATTGCCAGTAGAGCGATCGTTGCCAAAGCTAAAAGCCTAGAAGCCCTCAAAGATAATCAATCAGCCGCAGCCGCTTGGCAATTACTCATCAGCAAATACGGCAATTCCGATGAAGCTGCAGAGTATCGCTGGAAAATTGCCCAAGAAAAAGTTAAAGCGAAAGATTACATCGGTGCATGGCAATGGGCACAACCAATTACCACCAACAATCCTAACAGTATTTTGGCTCCCAGAGCCGGGTTTTGGGTAGGTAAATGGTCAAGTATACTAGGTAAACAGCAAGACGCTAAGGCAGCTTATGAGTATGTTCTTAGTAATTTTCCACACTCATATTATGCATGGCGCTCCGCAGCAACACTAGGGTTAAATGTCGGTAACTTTAACACCGTCCGCCAAATGAACCCGGAAGTAGTCTCTCCCCAGCGCCCGGTACCAACCGCAGGTTCACAAACCTTCAAAGAACTATATTTATTAGGACAAGACAGGGACGCTTGGTTGCAATGGGAGACAGAATTTCAGAACAAAACCCAGCCCACAGTGGCAGAACAATTTACCGAAGGGTTGATGCGCCAAGCAAATGGCGAAAATCTCATTGGCATTGACAAAATCTCCAAATTGGAAGATCGGGAAATACCAGCAGAACAAGCCCAATATCAAGCACTTAGTAAACAGATTACCTACTGGCAAGCCCGTTATCCCTTTCCCTATCTCCAGGAAATTAAAAAGTGGTCTGCTGAACGTCAACTAAACCCCCTACTCGTCACCGCTTTGATGCGACAAGAATCGCGGTTTGAGTCAAAAGCCAAATCGGTTGTCGGCGCTACTGGCTTAATGCAAATTATGCCAGACACAGCTAAATGGATAGCCCCACAAATCAAAGTAGACTTCAAAAAAATTAACCTGGAAAATCCCAACGACAACGTAATGTTAGGGACTTGGTATTTAGATCATACCCATCAGCAATATAACAATAATAGCCTATTAGCGATCGCCAGTTATAATGCCGGGCCTGGTAATGTTTCTAAATGGCTGCAAACCATCACCACCAAAGACTCAGACGAATTTGTTGAACAAATTCCCTTTGACGAAACCAAAAATTACGTCCGCCAAGTCTTCGGCAACTACTGGAATTATTTGCGACTGTACAACCCCGAAATTTCCGAAATTGTCGGTAAATACTCAACTGAACATCCACAATTGCCGGCACAGTCTACCCCATAGGTGACAACTTAAGCTAGAAATAGCTTCAGTCTTGGCCTCCTCACCCGCCTGGGAATGAATTCCAAGGCTAATATAGCGGTTATCGGTTGAGTCCAATACACTCGTAA
>CAVYXS010000312.1:0-37032 GCA_963772205.1 uncultured cyanobacterium | reverse complement strand
TTGTTTCACTTTAATTATGATACAAATACGTTGGTAGGGGCACGGCAATGCCATGCCCTTACGCGCAATCTATATATATCAGCGTTTTGGTGAAATGGTATAACGGTTGGATGCAAGCACCTTAACTAATTTACCTTCTTGGAGAGCATCCGATTGACAAATAATTCTTTAATGGACACCAAGCAGCAAGTTGCACAGCAGGTAAATTTGTGGTGTCCCCTTGCAAAGCATCAATTGTGCGGAGGACGTGGTATATATGTTTTATTGTGTGGTAGCTGCGATCGCCTGTAAAATAAGCTGCAACCACCTGATTAAAAGCATTGTTGGCAACTATATGGTCAAGTTCAAAAGCTGCCAGTGTCTGCAGCCAGCGACATAATCAGATATCCGTCAGGTTTTCTGTAGGCATTACAGCAATTTTCAGTTAATTTACCCACATATAGGAATCCGATTTGATTATTGAAAAAATCTCAGTATCTGTAGGGTGGGCAATGCCCACAAAAACTATGATATGTAAGGCATAGCCTAGCCTACGTGTATTTCAAAAATCAAATAGTAGCCCTATATATATTGTAGGGGCACGGCACTGCCGTGCCCCAGAGGACTGGTCTATTTGCCTGAAAATGCTATAAGTAGAGCGTCTAGAATAACATAGCAGGTCAATGCATTAACATTGCAGGTGGATGCAATAGAAATAATCTCAGAAATTTTCGCTAGACTATAATGACTTCAGCAACCCTGTAAAATTCTCTGAGCAGATGAAACTTTGGACACCTAACCAACAACTACAGAATGGGCGCTTCACAATTCAAAAACTGTTGGCTAGCGGTGGCTTTGGTGTCACCTACAGCGCCATAGAAAATAGCACAGGTAAATTATTTGTCATTAAAACCCTCAACGATATTCAACAAAGTCAAGCAGACTTTGACAAACAACAGGTACAATTTGTTAATGAAGCCGTACGTTTAGCCAAATGCAGTCATCCTCATATTGTCCAAGTTCATGAAGTCATTCAAGAAGATGGACTTTGGGGCATGGTAATGGAATATATTGATGGGGAAGATTTAGCAGTTTATATAGATCAGCATGGGCAGTTATCTGAGGATGAAGCGCTAGGCTACATTCAGCAAATTGGACAAGCTGTAGAATATATCCACCAACAGGGATTTTTACATCAAGATATCAAACCGAATAATATTCTGTTGGTAGAGGTACAAAAACAGCAGTATTAATTGACTTTGGTTTAGCGCGGGAATTTACCATTAGTCAAACCGGAAGCATGACAACTGCTAACAGTGAAGGTTATGCATCAATGGAACAGTTTGAAAAAAAAGGTAATTTTGGTGCTTATACTGATGTTTATGCTTTAGCTGCAACCTTATACAGTTTACTGACAGCGCGAGTTCCCATACCAGCTAAATATCAGAAATATGTACCTTTACAACCGCCAAAAAAATTCAATCCCAAAATTAGCGACAGGGTAAATGATGCAATTCTCCAGGGGATGGCGTTGGTGCCACAAGATAGACCGCAGACGGTGGGTGAGTGGTTAGAATTAGTTATTGATAGCACCCCATCCCCAGTTCCTCAAAGCCAGCAGGAAGAGGGAAATTCTATAGTCAACATTCCCACTCAAAAATTTGAATTTGAATACGCCGCATTAACTGTAATCAGTTTAGGATTTTTGGGTATGGGTAAATCTTACAAAATTACCCGTTATTTGGGACAAGCAGAATTGTTTACCGAAGACCTGGGCAATGGTATAAGTTTAGAAATGGTAGCCATTCCTGGCGGTAGTTTTATGATGGGTTCGCCAGAAAATGAACCAGAACGAGGTGATAATGAAAGTCCACAGCACCTAGTCACCATTCCACCTTTTTTTATCGGCAAATTTGCCATCACCCAAGAACAGTATCAAGCAGTGATGGGTAAAAATCCTTCTCACTTCTTCGGCAAACAAAGACCGGTAGAAATGGTAAGTTGGAATGATGCAGTCGAGTTTTGTACTAAACTATCTTACAAGACTGGAAAAACATATCAATTGCCCAGCGAAGCTCAATGGGAGTATGCTTGTAGAGCCGGAACAACTACCCCATTCCACTTTGGTGAAACCATCACAACTGACCTAGTTAACTACGATGGCAACTATACTTATAGTGCTGCCTCTAAAGGTAAGTACCGCGAAGAAACGACAAATGTAGGTAACTTTCCCCCCAATGCATTTGGTTTGTACGATATGCATGGCAATGTTTGGGAATGGTGTAATGATAGCTGGCACAGCAATTATAATTATCTGAATCAAGATGGTACATATTGGCTGAATACGAATGATAATTTCAAGGTATTGCGCGGTGGTTCTTGGTTCAGCAATCCTGCACTGTGTCGTTCTGCGTCCCGCGTCAATTATAATAGGTCGGAGCGTGACAATCTTATCATCCTAATTGGTTTTCGCGTTGTCTGCTCAGTTGGGATAACTTTGTAGTTATGCTCTTGCTCTCTGCGCCACCCTGCGGGAAGATTCAATCACAGAGTCACCAAGATACAAATGAACTCAGAATTTTTTACATTATAATAGCGGCTGCAAACTTGTAAAATTCTCTGAGCAGATGAAACTCTGGACACCCAATCAACATATTAGAAACGGGCGCTTCATCATTCAAAAAGTATTGGGTGGCGGTGGCTTTGGTGTCACCTATCGCGCCATCGAACAGCGTACAGGTAAATTATTCGTCATCAAAACCCTCAACCACATCCAGCAAAATCAAGCCGACTTTGACGAACGACAAGAAAAATTTGTCAATGAAGCGATGGTTTTAAAGGGTTGTAAGCATCCCCATATTGTCCAAGTTTATGAACTCATCCAAGAAGATGGACTTTGGGGTATGGTGATGGAATATATTGATGGAGAAGATTTAGCAGTTTATATTGATCAGCATGGGCAATTGTCTGAGAATGAAGCTCTAGGCTATATTCAGCAAATTGGAGAAGCTTTAGAATATGTTCATCAACAGGGATTTTTACATCGAGATATCAAACCGAATAATATTCTGTTGCGTCAGGCGAGAAAAACAGCAGTATTAATTGATTTTGGTTTAGCGCGAGAATTTACCATTGGTAAAACCGCCAGCATGACTAATGCGATGACACAAGGTTATGCACCGATTGAACAGTATGATAGACAAGGTAAATTTGGTGCTTATACTGATGTTTATGCTTTAGCCGCGACGTTGTATAGTTTGCTGACAGCGCGAGTTCCCATCCCGGCTAATTATCGGGAAGATGCACCTTTAAAACCGCCAAAACAATTTAATCCGCAAATTAGCGACAGGGTAAATGATGCGATTCTCCAGGGGATGGCGTTGGCGTCAGAAGATAGACCGCAGACGGTGCGAGAATGGTTAGAATTGTTGCGTATTCCTAGCACCCCACCCCCACCCTCAACCCCTAAGCGCCAGCAGGTAGAGAAGATATTAAATATTCCCACGCGGAAGTTTGAATTTGAATACGCGAAGATAGACACAAATCTGAAAATTACCCGTTATCGCTCACAAGGAGAATTATTCACCGAAGACCTAGGTAATGGTGTAGCGTTAGAAATGGTGGCAATTCCTGGCGGTAGTTTTATGATGGGTTCGCCAAAAAATGAACCAAAACGAAGAGAATCTGAAAGTCCACAGCACCAAGTTACCATTCAACCCTTTTATATGGGCAAGTTTCCCATCACCCAAGAACAGTATGCAGCAGTGATGGGTAAAAATCCTTCTCACTTCCCAGGAAAAAAAAAGACCGGTGGAAATGGTAAGTTGGAATGATGCAGTAGAATTTTGTGCTAAACTATGTAATAAGAGTGGAAAAAAATATCAACTGCCTAGCGAAGCACAATGGGAATACGCCTGTAGAGCAGGAACAAAAACCCCATTCCACTTTGGTGAGACCATCACAACTGACCTAGCTAACTACGATGGTAACTATGGCTATGGTTCAGGGGACAAAGGTAAGTACCACCAACAAACTACAGATGTAGGTAGCTTCCCTGCAAATGCATTTGGTTTACACGATATGCATGGCAATGTGTGGGAATGTTGTGATGACAACTGGCATGGAAATTATATAAATGCGCCTAGGGATGGCAGTTCCTGGCTAGGTGAGAATGATAATATCAAATGTATGCGGGGTGGGTCTTGGTTCAATTATCCTGATTTCTGCCGTTCCGCGTCCCGCAGCAACAGCTTTTGGGTGCAGCGCGACCTCCCCTACAACAGTTATGGTTTTCGCGTTGTGTGCGCCGTGGGGAGGACTTGATAGCTCTTTACGTTTTTACACTTTTCCGCCGCCTGCAGAGCGATTTTTTTCGGTTTTTTAGTTCATCGCCTTTAGTTGTCAGGGCAGGTAAAGTTGATGAACAGACTGGATTAACTGCGTGATTTGATAATTGTACAATACAATCAATTATTATTTCGGCAAAACTTGCGAAAATTAAACAGCAGTTTTCATGTATTTAGACCACAATTCTGTTCCTTCCTTTCTTCCTTTGCGCCTTTGCGCCTTTGCGTGAGATAAAAAAGATGTGGTTCATTTACCTGAAAATCGCTGTAAACAGCAGCGAGATATCTGGTGGTGCGTTAGGCGCGAAACCGAAATATTTGGCGTGACGATATAGAAGATATGCGCCTAACACACCCTACGGTAGAATGACACTGAATTAAGCAAAAGTTGTTGCTCAGATCCCCGACTTCGCAGAAGTTGTCGAGGATCTAAATCCCAGCGATTAGTAAGTGACAGTATATCGAGTTTAGAATGGGGAAAGCAGAAAATGAAGTGTGATATTTGCTCAAGCGACGGTGTACACATCCGCCTGGTGGCGAGAACTTATGGTAAAGGTGAAGACTTGCTAGTAGTTGAGGATATTCCTGTGATTAGTTGTCCTCATTGTGGCGAAAGTTATCTCACAGCAGAAACCCTACACAAAATTGAAAGAATTAAACTCAACCGGCAAAGCTTGTCAGTTTCACGCTTTGTAGATGTAGCTAACTTTGGTGAAGATAACTCACCGATTGCTGTGTAAACCTGATATATTACAATAGGGCAATATCTTATAAATCGCATAGGTAGAGTATGACAAAAGTTCTTGTTAAACCTTCATACTTACTGGGCAGCATCAGAATAGAAAAAGTAGATAATTCTCATCTATTCAAATTTAATGATGAACTGCAAGAGCGGATGGAAGAACTTCTAGACCGCAAAAAGGCTGATTTGCTCACACCAGAAGAAGTCATCCAACTAGAGGGAATTGGAGAATTAGACAGGATTTTCACTCATATAAATGCTATGTTGGTAGCGCAGAAATGACGATTGATGATGCTACCAGAGAATTAGTGCGGAAACGAGCAAATTATCTTTGCGAATATTGCCACTCAAACGAAAGCTTGTCAGTTTCTTTGCGCCTACTCTTCCCTACGGGACGCTCCGCGAACGAGAACGCTTCGCGAATGCGCCTTTGCGTGAGATAAATTCATATTTTCAATCAGCAACGGCGGAAATTTCTATTTGAGAATTTACAATGAATGATCTCAGGGATGCTGACGGTGAGCTAAACCAACGTGCCGATTTTGATAGTCCGTGGAAAGAAGTGTTAGAAGTTTACTTTCCCCAAGCAATGCAGTTCTTTTTTCCGCAAACTGCTGCATTAATTAACTGGGAACTTCCTTACGAATTCCTCGATAAAGAATTTCAACAAATCGCCCGTGAAGCAGAACTTGGTAAACGATATGCTGATAAACTAGTCAAAGTTTGGCACATCCAAGGACATGAACTTTGGTTATTAGTGCATGTAGAAATACAAGGCAAAAAAGAAGATGAATTTCCCAAGCGGATGTTCACCTACAACTTTCGCATATTTGACCGCTTTGATAAACCAGCCACCAGTTTAGCGATTTTGTGTGATGCAAATCGGGAATGGCGCCCCAATAATTACAGTTATGATTATCCAGATACACGGTTGAACTTTGAATTTGGCACCGTCAAGCTGTTAGATTACGAAAATCGTTGGACAGAATTAGAAGCCAGTGATAACCCGTTTGCGACGGTGGTAATGGCGCATCTCAAAACCCAGCAAACACGAAAACAACCAGAACAACGCAAAGCTTGGAAATTGGCGTTAATTCGCAGGCTTTATGAGTTAGGCTGGGAAGCACAAGATATTCGCAACCTGTATCGATTTATCGATTGGGTTATGATATTACCAAAGGCATTGGAAGTAGAATTTTGGCAAGAGTTCCGACAATTTGAGCAGGAGCGTACCATGAGATATGTTACCACAGGCGAGCGCATTGAATACGAGCTTGGCAAACAGGAAGGCGAACAGGCGCTGATTTTACGCCTACTACAAAGACGGGTAGGAGAGTTATCATCGGAGGTGCGATCGCAAATTGAGTCTCTTTCGCTGACTCAGTTAGAATCGCTAGGGGAAGCTTTGTTAGATTTTACCTCAATTGAAGATTTATTTAACTGGTTACAAGCGAATCCACCACAGTAGGGGCACAGCAGTGCTGTGCCCCTACCGGTTGCAAGCTGCAAGATTTGGTGGTGCGTTAGGCGCGAAACCGAAATATTTGGCGTGACGATATCGAGGATATGCGCCTAACACACCCTACGAACTATTCTCATTGTGAAATCTGGTAGCCACAAAATTAAAGCGCCAAAATAGAATACACAGCCTTTATATAGTCTGTGTGTTGAACAAGGAGTCTGCTACCCGTGGTATTACAAGTACAAGCCAGCATCTACGAAGCTAAAACCCAAGAAATTGGTAAACAGCTTCTAACCGCAACCCAGGAGAATCGTTCGTTTTTAGCTTCCCTGCGCGATCAGATGCGCTGGGATGATAAATTACTCGCATGGGCGATGAGTAATCCAGGTTTGCGGGTGCAGTTATTTCGGTTTATTGATACTCTCCCGGCTTTACGCAGCAAATCAGAAATTGCTGCTCATTTACAAGAATATCTCGGTGATGAGTCTGTGGAGTTACCCGCAGCGCTCAAGGGTATGCTAAACTTTGCTAATCCCGATTCTATGCCTGGACAAGTGGCGGCGACAACTGTGGCGACAGCGGTGGAAACTCTGGCGCATAAATATATTTCTGGGGAAAATATTAAGCAAGTCATCAAAACAGTTGAACGCCTGCGGAAAGAAAAAATGGCTTTCACCATTGATTTACTTGGTGAGGCGGTAATTACAGAAGCCGAAGCCCAGTCTTATCTGGAACGTTATCTGGAATTGATGCAACAATTGGTGGAAGCTTCCCAAAGAATTGGACAAATATTCCCGCTATTGATACAGCAGATGGTGAAAATCTGCCAAAAGTTCAGGTTTCTGTGAAATTAACGGCGTTTTATTCCCAATTTGATCCCTTGGATGCTCAAGGTAGTGAAGCGAAAGTTAGCGATCGCATTCGCATTCTCTTACGTCGAGCCAAAGAATTAGGCGCAGCTGTCCATTTTGATATGGAACAGTATGCCTATAAAGATATTACTCTGAATATCCTGAAAAAACTTTTACTGGAAGAAGAATTTCGCCAACGTACAGATATTGGCATAACAATTCAAGCATACCTGCGCGATAGTGAGCAAGACGCCAAAGATGTAATTTCTTGGTTAAAACAGCGCGGTTATCCTTTGACAGTTCGCCTGGTTAAAGGCGCTTATTGGGATCAAGAAACTATCAAAGCTGCTCAGAAGCATTGGTCACAACCGGTTTACAATGAGAAAGCCGCAAGTGATGCGAATTTTGAAACCATCACTCAGTTATTGCTGGAAAATCATCAATACGTGTATGCTGCTATTGGTAGCCATAATGTGCGATCGCAAGCCAGAGCCATCGCCATAGCTGAAAGCTTAAATGTCCCCCGGCGTTGCTTTGAAATGCAAGTTTTATATGGCATGGGTGATAAGCTGGCAAAGGCTTTGGTGGATCAGGGTTATCGTGTGCGTGTGTATTGTCCCTACGGTGAACTTCTACCTGGGATGGCTTATCTAATTCGTCGGTTGTTGGAGAATACGGCGAATAGTTCTTTTTTACGGCAAAATTTGGAAAATCGTCCGGTTGAGGAGTTGTTGAGTCCACCGGTTTTGGATTTGTCTCGCGCAGAGGCGCATTCGCGGAGCGTCTCGCAGAGAAGGCGCAAAGAGGAGGGCGCGGGTTTTGTGGGTGTGGCGGATACGGATTATGCTGAGGAAGGAGCGAGAAGGAAATCGGGTGAAGCCTTCCAAACCGTTCGTCAACAACTGGGGAAAATTTATCTTCCTTTGATTAATGGTGAGTATGTTGATACGTCAACGGTGATTGATTCTTTAAATCCGTCGAATTTTAGTGAGGTAATTGGTAAGATTGGACTGATTAGTGTTGAGCAAGCAGAGGAAGCAATGCAAGCTGCGAAGGCTGCTTTTCCTGCTTGGCGTCAGACTCCAGTGAAGCAACGCGCTGATATTTTGCGGAAAGCTGCTGGGTTGATGGAACAACGCCGTGCTGAACTTTCTGTGTGGATTGTTTTGGAAGTGGGGAAGCCGGTTAAGGAAGCTGACGCTGAGGTATCTGAAGCTATCGACTTCTGTCTTTACTACGCTGAGGAAATGGAACGGTTAGATAAGGGTGTAAATTACGATGTTTCTGGTGAAACTAATCGTTATATTTACCAGCCACGGGGAATTGCTGTGGTGATTTCTCCCTGGAATTTTCCGTTAGCTATTGCTTGTGGAATGACTGTTGCAGCTTTGGTTGCAGGAAATTCAACTCTCCTTAAACCTGCAGAAACATCTTCTGTAATTACTGCGAAACTCACCGAAATTTTGCTGGAAGCTGGGATACCTAAAGGTGTATTTCAATACGTCCCTGGTAAGGGTTCCCAAGTCGGCGCTTATTTGGTGAGTCATCCTGATACCCATGTAATTGCTTTTACTGGTTCTCAGGAAGTAGGCTGTAGAATTTACGCTGAAGCTGCTACCCTGAAACCCGGACAAAGGCATATGAAACGGGTGATTGCGGAAATGGGTGGGAAGAATGCTATTATTGTGGATGAAAGTGCAGATTTAGACCAAGCCGTGATTGGGGTAGTGCAGTCAGCCTTTGGTTACAGCGGACAAAAATGTTCTGCTTGTTCACGGGTGATTGTCCTGCAACCGATTTATGATGCTTTTGTGCGCCGGTTAGTAGAAGCCACAAAATCTTTGAATATTGGCGAAACAGAATTACCCGGTACTCAAGTCGGCCCGGTAATTGATGCCAACGCCCGCAATCGCATTCTCGAATATATTGAGAAAGGTAAAGCAGAAGCTCAATTAGCTTTAGAGTTACCCGCACCCACTCAAGGATATTTTGTCGGTCCAGTTATCTTTACTGATGTGCCACCAAATGGTATAATTGCCCAACAAGAAATTTTTGGCCCTGTGTTAGCAGTAATTAGGGTGCAGAATTTCCAGGAAGCTTTAGCCGTCGCCAACGGTACAAACTACGCCTTGACTGGGGGACTTTACTCCAGAACACCTTCCCACATTCAACAGGCGCAGACAGAGTTTGCTGTGGGGAATTTATATATTAACCGTAACATTACGGGAGCGATAGTCGCTCGTCAACCCTTTGGCGGATTTAACCTTTCTGGTGTTGGTTCTAAAGCAGGTGGTCCTGATTACCTGCTACAATTCCTAGAACCGCGCACAATTACAGAAAATATTCAGCGTCAAGGTTTTGCACCAATTGAAGGCGCCGATTAAATTTATCATTCGCAAACAACAAGATCCCCGACAACTTCTGCGGATACAGCTGGCGAATAGGCGGTAAGACCCTACAAGAGTCAACTGGCGTTGGTTTTGAACAATCAACAAGTCCTCTCAAAAAGGTGCGCTTCAAATAAGCACACCTTTTTGAGCATGAAAATTGGCGACCAAGGCAGTTTTAAGTGTCCATGGAGAACAAATGGTCATGAATTTAAGACTTGTTAGTCAAGCACAATGAACACGCAATCTAGCAAAAGAACTAGTACGAGTGCGAGCCACAGTAGCATGATTAGACCAGTCAAAAAACCGACTTAAATTGATTGCACAAGCAGTGGCAATATGTTGCAAATGTGTTTTGGCTAGTCCAAAATATCGTGTTCGTCGCAAATCAAATCTGCCGACAGCTTGGGAAATAGTACCCTCAACACCAGCACGAATAGCATAGTTTTGTTGAAACTGTGGAGTTTGTTGTTGATGACGACGTTCCACAAGTGCCTGATATTCGTCACGCGGTCGCAACTTAATCTTGCGGGCGGCAGTAGCAGAAGAAGTACACAGATTTCTAACTGGACAAGCAGCGCAAGTTTGACGGTCAAAAACAATTTCAATTAAGGGATTGTGATTACAGTCACGGGCACTACGCCATAAACGATTGGAATTTCCTTGTGGACAGATGGCAACTTCTTTGTCCCAATCAATCACAAACGCACTGACATCAAAACCTGTTTTTAACTTGGCTTGCCAACTGGTATCAACAGCCACTGGCCCAAAGAGTGAAACTTGATAAGCCTGATTACTTTCAACTAATTGATAGGCATCTACATAAGCAGCATCCACATAATGCTCCTGTGGTAACAAGTCTTTTTGCGCCAACTGTTGATGAATCATTGAAGTGATTTCCCCATCAGGAGTTGTGGCTGCTGTTGTTTGTACATGAGTAATCAGATTTGGAGTTGACTCATCACAGGTTTCGCTCAAATGTACTTTATATCCCGTCCAATTTATCTCACGTTTACTACTATTGCGAGCCTCAATATCATAGGGGGATTCAATACAAATCGAATTCGGTGGTAATCCTGTCTTTTCTGGGTCTCGCCATCTTAATCCACTGTGGTCAAATGTGTATTGTTGCAGCCAAACTTTTCTTAATGTCTCGACACTATCTAATTCACATAAATTCCCTTGGTTCTCACTACCAAACCAAATATGATGCAGGAGATAATGTCCATCAAATCCAATTTTTAGTGCTAATTCAGACCGTTCTTTTTTGTCTTTTGGTAAGCGGTAATTATCAAATCTCTCACTGTATCTCTCAAACCACTCATCACTCATAATTGCTTTCAACCATGAGGGTGCTACTTCTGCTATCGAGTTGAGGGCAGATCTGATAGTCTCTCCTACCAATTCTAATCGATTTAGTTGCCGGATTGCTGCTATTACTTGTGTTGAGTCTGTTCGTTGCTTTCCTCG
Source organism: uncultured cyanobacterium (assembly GCA_963772205.1). Taxonomy (GTDB): domain Bacteria; phylum Cyanobacteriota; class Cyanobacteriia; order Cyanobacteriales; family Nostocaceae; genus Gloeotrichia. The sequence continues at coordinate 25,795 of CAVYXS010000312.1, read as the reverse complement.
CTCTTTGATAAGTTTTTTTTCTTGAAACTTTACTAACATCAAATCTAACAGTTTGTTTCCGAAATCATGCTCACATAATCGAGCGCGAAATTCGCTTAACACGCTACAATCAAATCCGGAATCTGTAATCTCTAACCCAAGTGCATATTTCCAATCAATTCGACTCCTGACTGCATCTGCTGCTTGTCGGTCACTTAAACCCTCAGCAAATTGCATGACTGTGATCAGCGCCAACAATCCTTGCGACATTGCTGATTTGCCATAAGTCGTGGGAAATAAGGCGGCAAATTCTCTGTCTGCGTATAACACTCCCAATTCGTCATACATTTTCATATACATATTTCCTTTTGGGAATGACGCACGTGCTATTTTTGTTGTCTGTGCCGGTATTTCCCATTGATTTACAGGATGCAGTGTCATACGCAGCTAAACGAAGATACTAACAGTGCTTGTATCTTCTTATTTTCTGCACCTACCTTTTCTAGGGGGTATCACCCCCTATTCGCCAGCTGTATCCTTCAAGAAGTCGGGGATCTAATTTTTCATGAATGATTTAAGACTGCTATAGTTTCTGATATTACGAATGGCAAATTAAGAATCTAGCCGCAAAAAATGCACCCTACCTGAAGCATCCCCCGCTAAAATTGTCATGCGATCGCGTGCTACTGCACAGTAATTGATGGGACTTTCGCCTGTGAAATTGGCTATTACTTCCCCCGTCGCCAAATTCCACACCTTCAGGGTCTTGTCGAAATAATGTTGTACTCCATCTGAATGGGAACCGCTATATCTCGTTGAATTGATATTTCTTTTTCTCTATCCCAGATTTATCTTTCAATAGTATGACTTAATATTTTATGGCATTCAGAGTCAGACACAGATCCATTTACTATGTCAGTCGTAGAAATTTTACTAGAACCCAAAGCCAGACACAGTTTACCTGTACAACTAATACTGAAATATTTTGTTAAATCGCCTTGCTCAGGTAACTCGTCAATTGGATTGTCTATCGCATATAACGAGTCAATAAAACCTAGTAGTCGCAGATGTCTCAATCGTTGTACAAAGTCTTGTTCTTCTTTTTTATACAGAAATGTTTTATTAGACTTTTCCGCCATAAACATTCTTTCTAGAATCTCTTTCTCCCCATCGTATAATAAAAGATCAAAAAACGCTTTTTGTTTTTCATTATCTTCTATGAAAGTTCCTAGTAAAGCCAGAGCTTTTGACTCTTTTTGATTGACCTCCGTATTGGCTTTTAGCCTACTATTTAAGTCAATTTTTACTCCTTCTCTCCCAAATTGAAGTTTTTCTAATTTATCTAAAAGCGGAGAGTTGAACAATAGTACAGTAATTAAAATTCCTGCTTCAGTAGCATCAAGTCGATGATTTTGATCGATACCTTTCAATGGAATAAACACTAAGTAGAATAAGGCTACGAGGCTTGCTATAAATCTTATATACAACCCCCAAATTTTAGAAAAATTATTAGTATTGTCTGCTGGAGAAGAAATTTCATTTTTAACAAACATAATTTATTTGGAACTAATTTCATTTTTTCAGTATCCTTCTACTAAACTAAAAACAACCTCCGTGATTATGTCTAAATCTAATCTTTTTTGAAATTGTGTCTGTTATTTGTATTTTTACAGTGTTTTAAACTGTAGATGTCCTGCACTAAAACTCGCCAACAATTTGATACTATTTTGACGACTCTCGATATTTGGCGAGATATATGAACAAGCAAGAAGCAGCAGATTATCTAGGTGTCAGCGTTCGTGCGCTTGAGCCCTACGTCCAGCAAGGGCGAATCAGCGTCAAGTACGAGAAAGGTAAAACCCGCTCGACCGCCAATTTTGACCCAACATGGAAAAGGTGCGACCGAGCAGAACTGTTGCGAAACATAGGTTATCCAAAACAAAACGCCATTAAGTATTTTAAAAGTGACTTTTTCTAACCACCACTGAGATTGTAATTATCCTGGTGTCAAATCGTTTTAGGTTGAGATACAGGGTCTACTGACATTCACGTAATTGATGTTCACGAATTAGTTTGGCGTTATCAAAAGCAAGCGTGTTTTTATTTAAATGCACATGTTTCATCACCTAAAGTCAAATAAAAAGCGCTGGCAAGTTAATGGCTAACCAGCGCTACAGTCATTTTTCAAAGTTAAATCTTATTGGTGAAGATGAGCTTGACGTTCGTTGAATTTATTCCAATATGAACTACATCAATCGTCAAGATACAGCAATGCTGTACCTCGATAACTGGGTCAATTTACCTGAAAAAAGCTGTAAAAGTGACTTTTAATTGAGTTTTTGAGTTAAAAGCCTATATTTTTTATACTTAGTTTTCAATAAATCATGCTTCAATAATTATACTGAATTATAAACGTTTATTCTATACACATAGAATTTTTGACAAAGCTACTTTGCTGCAATTAATCCCACTTCCCCAAAGGGAAGCAACTAAAAGAGCAAGATGACAAAATTTAACCCGTATATCCCCATCTAATGGCAATACCTGGGTTGGGCGCAGCGATCGCAGTCTCTTCTCTCCTCCTCAGTGCCCTCCGCGCCTCTGCGGTATAGATTTTTTTGTCTCACGCATTCGCGCAGCGTCCCCTAGGGAAGGCGCAAAGGCGCAAAGAAGAAGATTTGAGGCGTGCGATTCTTTTGAAGAAGCTGCAGAAGTTTTTTTTGATCCCTTCTAGTAAAGTGGTGACGCTACCCCAATAAAAGCCGCTAATAGCGAGCAACGCGCTTTTATAATTGGGATTCCCTTGAGACTCGTCTTTTACTAGTCGTCTATGTAGAACGAGAAATGCAAACTCGCATTATTTCTGCTCGTCTTGCTACTCGTGCTGAAAGGAAACTCTATGAACAAGCCTGAAGAAGAATTTACATTCGTTATACACCCCCATCTTCAAGAGACAGTCTCTCTGGAGATTCCAAAAGATACTTTAGAATCTCTCAACAAAATAGCCGAAAATCGAGATATGTCTGTTGAAGCCTTGCTCAAATTTTATATTGGGCAAGGGTTACGACAAGATTTAGCCAACTTATTTTCTCATCGTGTGCTAGAAGCAACTGCTCAAGTTCTTGCACGGCATATTCAATCAGAACAAGAAATCTCAGATATTTTACAAGAAATTCGTTCGGAAACAAGTCTTTAATGCAATCTCCGCTTTTTAGACGAATAAAGGCTGATACCCAAGCTAAAATTTTACAGCCTAGGTCTTCAGCCTGTAAAATTGTCGCCGCGTTTTCATTACAAAATTATATCGTCGCATGTAGGGAACATTGCCGTGCCCTTACGAGTGTATTGGACTCAACCGATAACCGCTATAAATTATAGATACGCACCCAATTTTTCACTATTCACCCATTCAGGTGAAGACACTCACATATACAAACAACTACCATAAAGGCAACTCAACATTTCTGCACTTATAGTAGTCCGCCACACAAATTTTGCGCGGTATGTAGTAAGCACTTTAGTGCTTCAAAATACAGGAATTTAGTCCTCATCCTGTCTGCTGTATCTTCTTTAAAGGCGGATTTCATACCCAGTCCCCAGTCTCGCTAATTTAATACGCTGCTATTTATGATTACCTATATAGAAATTCCTTTGATTGGCAAAAAAATTCAGTATCCCTTACGCTGGGTAATCGGACTGATAGCAGCGGGTGCTTTGGTTGTGGGGAGTACTACTGCTTATAACCTTGTAAATCGGGGAACAAGTAAACAAGATATTACCCAATTAACTGTTCCCGTAGACACGAAAAATGTCACCTTGCGAATTACCGCCAGTGGGAAAATAGTGCCAGTTCAAAGTGTAAATATTAGTCCCAAAAATCCCGGTGTGTTGGGACAATTATATGTAGAACAGGGCGATCGCGTGCAGCAAGGACAAATTATTGCGCGGATGGATGTGGGTGATATTCCAGCGCAAATTCTCCAGTATAGCGCTAATTTAGCCCAGTCACAGGCGCTGTTAGATCAAGCCCGTGCGGGGAGTCGTCCTCAAGAAATTGCCCAAGCTAAAGCCCGTGTAGCCCAAGCACAGGCGCAGTTAGATCAAGCTCGTGCGGGAAATCGTGAACAGGATATTGGACAAGCCCAAGCTCAGGTAGAATCGGCTAAGGCTCAGGTAAATTTGACCCAAGCACGGGTAAACCGTTATCGTGAATTAACACGTGAAGGGGCAACTGCTCAAGACCAGCTTGAACAGTATATCAGTGAAGACCGCAGGGCAAAAGCTAGTTTAGCAGAATCTCAAAAACGATTATCGCTGTTAGAAAGTGGGACTCGCAGTGAAGAAATATCAGCTAAAGAAGCTGCTCTTACCGAAGTCCAAGCAGCATTAGTATTGTTACAAAATGGTACTCGTCCTGAGGAAATTGCTCAACGTCAAGCAGCGGTGAAAGCTGCTCAAGCGCAGTTAATGGCGGTGAAAGTTAAACTGGAAGATACAATTATTCGCGCTCCTTTGTCGGGAATTGTTACTCAAAAATATGCCAATATCGGCGCTTTTGTAACTCCCACTACCTCAGCTTCCACGAGTGCGTCGGCTACTTCTAGTTCAATTGTCGCCGTAGCGCGGGGTTTAGAAGTGCTGGCGCAAGTTCCAGAAGCAGATATTGGCAGAATTAAGCAGGGACAACAGGTGGAAATTACCGCTGATGCTTATCCCGACAAAGTATTTAAAGGTAATGTCCGCCTAATTGCGCCGGAAGCAGTCATAGAACAAGGTGTGACATCTTTTCAGGTGCGGGTGGCGCTAGATACTGGGACAGATAAACTGCGTTCTGGCTTAAATGTGGATCTGACTTTTTTAGGCGATCGCCTCAGTAATGCTTTAGTATTACCCACAGTCGCCATTGTCACCGAAAAAGGTAAAACTGGCGTCCTCGTACCGGATGAAAATAATAAACCCCAGTTTCGCCAAGTCACTGTAGGCGCACAAATCAAAGATCAAACCCAGGTTTTAACGGGAGTCAAAGCAGGCGATCGCGTTTTTATTGACTTACCCAAAGACTACAAACTCCAAAAGGCGCAAGAAAAAAATCTTCCATGAATTTCCTAGAAAGTCTGAATATGGCGGGAAAAACCCTGCTATCAAATAAATTGCGTAGCGCCCTGACGATGTTGGGTATAGTTATTGGTAACGCCTCTGTCATTGCCATGATTGGCATTGGTGAAGGTGGACAAAGGTACGTGAATCAACAGCTAGAATCCCTAGGGCCAAATGTACTGTTTGTGATTCCCGGAAATCAAGAAACACAGCGGATTTCCAGAGATGTGCCGAAAACTTTGGTTTTAGAAGATGCTAATGCGATCGCTACACAAGTACCCACAATCGCCTCAGTTACCGCCGAGTTGAACAGCAGACAGGTGGTAACTTATAGTAATAAAAATACTAATGTCAATATTATTGGTACAACTCCCAGCTTCTTGACAGTGCGTGACTTTGAAATTGCCAAAGGGCGATTTTTTACTGACATAGACATGAAGCGCAGCAACCAAGTTGTCGTGCTGGGTGCAAAATTGACAGACAGACTGTTTGGTAATACCAACCCCATTGGTCAACAGTTACGCATTAACAATACCAGCTTTCAAGTGATTGGGGTACTCACAGCCAAAGGCTCAAACCTCGGTGTAGATTATGATGATGCGGGATTGATACCGATAATGACAACAGCTAACCGCATTGTCGGGCGAACTTCTCCTTATGGACTAGAGTTAAGTTATATTGTCGCTTCAGCCAAAAACGCTGATACTGTGGATGCAGCGCAATTTCAAATTACCAACTTACTGCGACAACGGCATAAACTTATTGGTGAAGATGACTTTACCATCCGCACCCAAAAGGACGCTTTGCAAACTGTTGGTCAAATTAGCAGTGCCTTAACAATTATGTTAGCTGCGATCGCTGGGATTTCCCTCTTTGTCGGCGGCATTGGTATCATGAATATTATGTTAGTTTCTGTCACTGAACGCACCCAAGAAATCGGACTGCGAAAAGCGATTGGCGCTACTGAGCAAGATATCTTACTACAATTTATTATTGAAGCGGTGATTGTTTCAGCAGCAGGCGGCTTAGTTGGCACTCTCGTCGGTGTTAGCGGCATTATCTTGGTAGCAGCAGTCACGCCATTACAAGCCGGAATTTCTCCCGTAGCAATTACAATGGCTGTGGGTATTTCTGGTGGTATTGGTTTATTTTTTGGTGTCGTTCCCGCCCGTCGTGCTGCTAAACTTGATCCAATTGTCGCCTTGAGAAGCGCTTAAAAGAATTAGAGTGGTAGTCGTCTGTCAAGTTAGGGTTTTGTAGTCAGGACTTTAGTCCTTCATTTTTAAGCACTAAAGTGCTTACTACAACCGTAGTCAGGACTTTAGTCCTTCATTTTTAAGCACTAAAGTGCTTACTACGGAATTATTTACCCGCTGATAAAATTAGCTCTTGCAAACGCCGCTGGAAAGCATCTTTACCAAAAAGCGCGATCGCTTGTTCTCTTAACCATTGTCCATCACAGCGTTGGTCGTTTCCTGCGAGAATCTCTCTACAAGCTGCTGCTACCGCATGTGGATCGCGGTGTGGTACTCGCCACCCCAGTTTACCATCCTGCAAGGGATCGGCTGACCCATCGTCATCACCAGATAGCACTGGTATTCCACAGGCCATTGCTTCTAGATAAACAATACCAAAACCTTCTTGGGAAGGCATAATATACGCATCCGCAAGGCGGTAATGTGCGATCAATTCTTCGGTGGGAACAAACCCAGCAAATACGACGCGATCGCTCATACCTAAATCTGCTGCTAGTTGGGCTAATCGCGGCTCGTCATCGCCACGCCCAATTACCAAATATTTGACTTTTGGGCAAGTTTGTGATATTTCAGGCAATGCCCGAATTGTGACATCGACACCTTTGTAAATATCCCCTGACCATAACCGTGCCACAGTCATTAATACTTTGGCATTAGTTAACCCATATTTCTCGACTAATTTTGGTAGCTTGGGCCTGGAGTAAATTTATCACCGTCAATAGTACATGGTAGCATCTTTACCATGTTGGGGTCTAGATGATTAACAGCACAGGCGCGATCGCGGCTGTAGCGACTAATTGTCCAAATACCAGCGGCTGAGGTGAGTGCGCGATGCTCTCTCCTGTTGATGGGTTCCCACACTTCTTTACCATAAGTGAGGACGGTATAGGGAATTTTCAATGGTTGACAAAAGGTTTGGATCAATTTTACTAAGTTTATATGACCGCAGAAAACATGTTGGGGGCGTTGTTCCAGCATACACTTCAGCAACGCCCCTGCCATTTTCACTCTTCCCATTTGGGAGGATTGAGTTTTAAAGTTATAAAATGTTAAATTCTCCGACTCTAAAGGATTTGTGTAGTCTGGACTATCTCGCAGGACAAATACTTCTGCTTTATAGCCTGCTCTCAATCCCACATATGCTTGTAAAATATCTTTTACATAGGATTGAATCCCACCTTCGTAACTAAAAATTTCTAAGAATACGAAGACATGGTTGGCTTTTTGGGGGATTTTAGCACCTAATTTGCGGTTTGCTTGACTGATGAGCATTTTTTCTATCTATACTCGCGGTAACGATAAGCTGGGTGCAATCACTCCACTTTGTAACCGTTCTAAATCTGTGATTACCATTTTTTCTAAAATTTCCGCAAAGCTGACTTGGGGTTCCCATCCGAGATTATTTTTAGCTTTGTTGGGGTTGGCTACCAGTTGAAAATGTTCGTCTGATCGCACTAATTCGGTGTTGATGACTACATAACTTGTCCAATCCAATCCCACACAATCAAAGGCTGCAGATACTAAATCGCGAACACTGTGCAGTTTTCCGGTACCAATTACGTATTCTTCTGGTATGTCTACTTGCAACATGCGCCACATTGCTTCTACATAATCTCCCGCAAAACCCCAATCGCGTTTAGCATCCAAGTTACCGATTTCTAGGGTGTGGGTTAAACCCAGTTTAATCGATGCAGCGGCTAAAGAGACTTTGCGGGTAACAAATTGCGGTGGACGTAGAGGCGATTCATGATTATACAAAATTCCACTACAGGCAAATAGACCATAGCGCTCTCGGTGATGTACCATTGTCCAATGCGCGTGCATCTTGGCTGCTGCATAGGGATTTTTGGGACGAAAGGGTGTTTCCTCATTTTGAGGGGAACAGGAAACATCTCCAAACATTTCGGAACTGCTGGCTTGATAAAATCGCGTAGACAAACCAACTTCACGCACGGCTTCTAATAGTCTGGTGACGGTACCAGTGATCAGATCTAAGGTTCCTAGGGGATCTTTCCAAGAATCGGGGACAAAACTAGGTGCTGCTAAATTGTAAATTTCGTGGGGACGCAATTGTTCAACTGCAGTCAACAAGGCCTTACTGTCTCTCAAATCAACTGTGTAGATTTCTACCTGATTTGCGAGAATTCCTAATTTTGTTAAATTTGGTTCTCTGTGTGGCGATATCAAGCCCACAACTCGATAACCTTGGCTTAACAGTAAATGACTGAGATAGTAGCCATCCTGGCCAGTAATTCCGGTAATTAGGGCTGTTTTATTCATTATCTGTTCCAATCCCCTCTATCTCTTGCGGTAATTTATAGCAATTGTGGGAAAGCAAATTTTTTGCTTGGAGAAATCAAGTAACTCATGAAAAATTTACGACTTACTCATAAGTAAGTCGGTGTGAATATTAAAGGTTTGTAGTCAGGGCTTTAGCCCTTAAAACAGGGCTAAAGCCCTGACTACGAGACAATTTTGATGAATAAGTCTCAGAGTTAGTCCTTCAATATTATTAATTACTCAAAATGATGAATACACCTTTTGGTCAGCGTATCAAAAACATGAGAAACTCCCTACATTGCTGCCAAATCCTAACAAAAGATTAGTTGGAACTCGAATGCTGTTTTTACTGGAGTCAGTATTTTTATTTATACAAAAAGCGTAGTTACTAAAACTAAGGTGTTTTGAATTGGGTGTTGCGTCTCTATTGTTGTCCTTCTAGAGGATATTTAATGATCAGCAAACAATTCCTACCATCCGTACCACGTTCGTAGACAACACGATCAGCCAAGCGTCGGAGGAGAAACCATCCATATCCACCTACTTGTAGTGTACCTGGCTGTGGCTCGGCGATCGCATCGGGATTAAAAGGCTTACCATGATCCCAAATTCTCATTTCCAATCGGTCTATCCATAGACAAACTTCTATATCTATCGTGGTTTCTGGTGGTAAAGCACGATGAGCGTGACGAACTGCGTTAGTAAAGCCCTCTGCTAATGCTAAAGTCAGACGAGAACGTTCGCTTTCTGACCAACCAACTTGCACTAAATTTTGCTGACAAAATTGATTAAACCATTGTTGTACTAATTCTAGAAGCTTGAGATCGCTTTTCACTGTCAGATGGTCTCGCTTCACCATTCTCAGCATTAACCGTGACTTTAATTTAAGTAGCTTAATGTGCAATTTTATCCAATAGAGTAAGGCTTTCAGGCTCTTTTGGATAAAATTCTCTTGTTCACAGCCCCTGCGAGTATGGGTTTGGAAAAAGTTGCACACAATGTTAAGTAATTTATTTATAAATAAGGGCAAATTTTTGTTGTTTTTTGTTGATTATTATATTTTGGAATACTTTTTAGACATCCAAAACTAAAAATCCCAGATGTAACCTCGATTACTAAAATTGACGCCTGGAGATTTTTGTCAACAACACACACCACAAGTATGAGCGGTTACAAGCCCCGCTCATACTGATGTAGATGCCCTTGATATTCACAGGCGTCAAAACGCTTTGCGGTGACTAATTTAGAACAGTCCCAAGGTCAATGATTTATCTAATGGCAAGGCAGCACCAATACCTAGCCACAGGGTAACAATAGTACCAAAAAGGAACACTGCAGTTGCAACTGGACGGCGGAAAGGATTTTGGAACTTATTGACGTTCTCCAAAAAGGGAACGAGGATTAGTCCCAAGGGTACTGAAGCCATTGCTAACACGCCCAAGAGTTTGTTAGGGAGCGATCGCAAAATTTGGAATACAGGATACAAATACCACTCAGGCAAAATTTCTAATGGAGTGGCGAAGGGATTGGCTGGTTCACCTGTCAAAGCTGGATCTAGCACTGCTAAAGCCACAATACAGGCAAACGAACCCATAATCACGACGGGAAATATGTACAATAGGTCATTAGGCCAAGCTGGTTCACCATAGTAGTTGTGACCCATACCTTTAGCCAATTTGGCTCTTAACTGAGGATCGCTCAGATCAGGTTTTTTTACTGTTGCCATTTTTGATTGTGCTCTCTTGCTTAAGTTAAATTAAAGCATTTGTGAAAGCCTACAAGCTCTAGACCAGCCTACCCTGCGGCTTCCTTGGAAGCCGCAAGGCAGACTCTACAGCTTTTAGGTTCAGATACAAGTGTTTATTGTTTTGTCGCTTATGCGTTATGGATTTCTCATGTTTCATAAGTTTAAAACAAACCACTCCATCTGGAAACTAACTGCTGTTGCCTTTTGGCGCTGAGGCTCAGATTACAAAGGACCGGAAATGCCTTGTTTGCGGATCATTAAGAAGTGGAACAGCATGAAAACCGCAATCAGCCAAGGTAGCACAAATGTGTGGGCGCTGTAGTAGCGAGTCAAGGTTGCTTGACCAACACTGGAGCCACCGCGTAGTAAGTCGGATATCAGGACGCCGACTACGGGAATTGCTTCTGGTACACCGCTAACAATTTTTACAGCCCAGTAGCCAACTTGGTCCCAAGGCAAAGAATAACCAGTCACACCAAAGGAAACGGTGATTACAGCCAAGATAACGCCAGAAATCCAGGTTAATTCGCGGGGTTTTTTGAAACCACCTGTGAGGTAAACCCGGAAGACGTGTAAAATCATCATCAGCACCATCATGCTGGCAGACCAACGGTGGATGGAACGAATTAGCCAACCGAAGTTGACTTCATTCATGATGTACTGTACCGAAGTGTAAGCTTCGGCGACTGTTGGTCTGTAGTAGAAGGTCATGGCAAATCCAGTCGCAAACTGGATTAGAAAACAGACCAAGGTAATTCCACCCAGACAGTAAAAGATATTGACGTGGGGAGGGACGTACTTGCTGGTAACATCTTCAGCGATCGCCTCAATCTCTAGGCGTTCCTCAAACCAGTCGTAAACGTTGGCCATACAATCTCAAGTCCCTAAGAATCAGTTGCGGTTGATCAATCTACCAAAGTTCTGATCTAAGAAAGCCTTAGCTCAGACTTCTTTCCCAATGAGCAATTTTGGGATTTTAGCAAAGAGGAGTTGTTTCGACGAGCAAGTGATGCTCTTTGAGTGTTAAGAATTTCAGAAACTTAACACTTTGTAAAGGTTTAATGTATTGCGTTCTCTTTGCAACCCAACACCCAAAATGGTGGTCACAAAGTAGATCTTATCGTTAGTTGAGAGGGATGCACCGGAATCAGTTGACTTCACAACTTGATGAGAACAATGCACCACTTCTATAAAAAAAGTAACATAGTCGAGAGATAGATTTCATCTAACAGAAAGTAACTGGGTGGTTCTAGGCAATTGGGGTTGATCTGGAATTGAATATGGGCTTGTTCATGAATAAACGAATTTTTCGACTGGGATTTTCATTGCTCATCGTATTTTCCTTGGCGCTGGGCGGATTTATCCCACCAGCTACAGCTTTGACACAGGAGCAAAAACTAGTATCAGAAGTTTGGCGAATTGTCAATCGTACTTATGTAGATGAGACATTTAATCATCAAAACTGGGCTACAGTGCGCCAAAAAGCGCTAGCAAAGCCGCTGACAAACAAGGAAGCAGCTTATGGCGCTATTCAGAAAATGCTGAAGACCCTGGATGATCCTTTTACCCGCTTTTTAGACCCAGAGCAGTACCGGAGTTTGCAGGTAAATACTTCTGGAGAACTGACGGGGGTGGGATTACAAATTGCGCTTAATTCCCAAACTGGTAAGTTAGAAGTCATAGCGCCGCTAGCGGATTCACCCGCAGATAAAGCCGGGATCAAGCCACGCGATCGCATTTTGAAAATCGAAGGCGTCTCTACGGAGAATCTTACCCTAGATGAAGCCGCAACCAGAATGCGTGGTCCAATTGGTAGTTTTGTGACGCTGTTGATCGAGCGCGATGGTAAGGAACCAACAGAAATGAGAATAGTGCGCGATCGCATTACTTTAAATCCTGTGGTAGCTGAATTGCGTTCTTCTGCCAGGGTACTCCCATTGGCTATCTACGCCTCAATCAATTTAATGCCAACGCCTCGACAGAATTAGCACACGCTATTACTAGTCTAGAAAAAAAGGGTGCGGCTGCCTATATTTTGGATTTGCGAAATAATCCAGGTGGGCTACTCCAAGCGGGAATTGAAATTGCCCGTTTGTGGTTAGACTCTGGTACTGTAGTCTACACCGTCAATCGGCAAGGCATTCAGGGCAGTTTTGAAGCCTTTGGGCCAGCGTTAACGACAGATCCCCTAGTAATTTTAGTCAATCAAGGTAGTGCCAGTGCTAGCGAAATTCTCGCTGGCGCACTACAAGATAATGGCCGGCGCCCAACTTGTAGGCGAAACCACCTTTGGTAAGGGACTAATTCAGTCCTTATTTGAATTATCCGATGGTTCCGGCTTGGCAGTCACAATTGCTAAGTATGAAACCCCCAAGCACCGAGATATTAACAAACTTGGTATTAAGCCAGATAAAGTGATTCCCCAAGAGATAATTACCCGTGAACAAATTGCTACAGAAGCAGATCAACAATATCAAGCGGCGGTGGAACTGTTGACGAAAGATTCAGTAGTGGTGGGAGCAAGGTGAGGAGAGGGGGATGGGGAGAATAATCACTCCCAACTCCTAACTTCTAATTCCTAACTCCTGACTCTTCAAAGCTTGCAAATCTAAGGAAGCGAGGCGCTGATAAGCTTGATTTATCACGCCTTTTCCTCTGAGAAAACCTGTATTCCCACCAGGACAAATGTACTGAAGAGTTTCTGATGTAAATTTATCTAGCAGTAACTGAAGATTTTGGATTTGTCGAGGCCAGTGAAAGGTTTTTGCTGTGCGTAATGGTGCTGGTTCTCCCTTCAGGTTCGGTAGTAAATGGCGTCCAGAAAATAATACTCCGCCAAGTTCACTATAATAGAGGCAAGATGAGCCAGGAGAATGACCGGGTGTCCAAATTACTTCTGCTGTTACATCCAGAGTAAATTGTTGACCAAAGGTAGTTAGGGTTAATCCAGGTAATAAATAGGCTTCTTGTTCTTGAATCAAAACCTCGCAGCCCAAGTTTTGCTGAATTTCTGGGGTTTTACCAATTGCACCTCGATGGGTGAGGAATAACCAACGTACACCATGATGCGATCGCATAAAATCCAAATTTGTTTGCTCTAAAGCAGGACAATCTATGAGGATATTGCCTTCATTTCTTACAATAAAGTAAGAGGTTCCCCCTAATGTGTCCCTATTTGGTGGAAAGGCAAAAATACTGTTGAGGACAGCCCGTGGTGGCTTCGCTGTATGACTTGACTGTTGAGGTAAGGGACACATGAGCAAAAAACCAAAATGAGGAGTTGTGGACAATCTGGTGACAGAGAAAGCGTTCACTGTTAACCATTGGGTAAAAACTTGGGGTTACAGATTTGGTGCTTAGTGATGGCTGTGGTGCTGACACTATGGGTGGGATATTTTAACAAAATTACTGAAAATGACATGATATTTTGGTTTCTCCTCCTATTGGGATTAGCTACTTATCTAATGGTGCAGCGTATCGTCGCTAATAGCACCCGCACACCAGTTTGGTTGTTGTGGCTCGTGCTGATGACACCAGCATTCCTCTTGAGCGGGTGGACGCTGATACATGGCGATAAACAACCTCCGCCGCCATCGATACTCCTTTGGCCGGCAATTATCTGTATTCTGTTATACTGGATATTATTTCAATGGGGACGTCAACTGCCAAAGAATACACAAACTGCAGATCCTGCTATTGAATCACAATCGGCTATCCATCCTACCGCAGAACTAGTACCAGTGCGTACCATTGAGCCAACAGAAGAAACCCAGCTGCGAAATTGTTTTCCCTGGGCTTTATACTATATTCAAAACATTGAGTATCGACCTCAAGCTGTTATTTGTCGAGGTCAATTGAGAGGTACACCCAGTACCGCTTACCAGAAGATTAAGGCCAATATTGAGGCGGAATTTGGCGATCGCTTTTTGTTAATCTTTCAAGAAGGTCTCAACGGTAAACCTTTCTTTGTGCTAGTCCCCAATACTCAAGCTGCTAAACAGGTAAATTCTAGCCAAACCGAACAGGTAACTCGACCAGGATTGGCTTTATTCCTGCTGCTGGCAACTTTGGTAACAACTACTTTGGCGGGAGCAACAATTGCTGGGATTAATCCAAAGATACTAGAATCTAACCCTAATGCTCTTGTTAAGGGATTACCTTATGCTTTAGGACTAATGACTATTTTGGGAATCCACGAACTAGGTCATTATTTGACAGCTAGGTATTACAAAATTCGCTCGACATTGCCTTACTTTATTCCCATACCTTTTTTCTTGGGAACTTTTGGTGCATTTATTCAAATGCGAAGTCCAATTCCTCACCGCAAAGCTTTATTTGATATTAGCATCGCCGGGCCGATTGCAGGTTTTATTGCCACTTTGCCGATATTAATCTGGGGTTTGGCTCATTCTGATGTGGTGACGCTGACAGAAAAAACAGGACTTTTAAACCCCAATGCGCTCAATCCTCAATCTTCCATTTTACTAGCGTTGCTCTCAAAACTAACCCTGGGGAGTGCTTTAACTGCAAAATCAGCGATTAATATGCATCCAGTTGCTGTCGCCGGTTTTTTGGGACTGATTGTGACAGCATTAAATTTGATGCCAGTGGGACAATTAGATGGGGGTCACATTATCCATGCTATGTTTGGACAACGCACCGCTGTAACCATTGGTCAAATTGCTCGTTTGTTGTTGCTGGGTGTGTGTTTGATTCAGTTGAAACAAGCGCCTGGGGAAATTCCCCAGTATTTCATCTGGGCAAGTATTTTATGGTTTATACCGTTGATTGATGAACCTGCGCTCAATGATGTCACTGAACTAGATAACGGACGTGACATTTTGGGGTTGTTGAGCATGGGTTTGTTGATCATCATTGTACTGCCATTACCACAGGCGATCGCTAATTTGTTACAGATTTAATTTGTTTGGTTATAAGTAGAGCGGCGTCAATAATTAAAGCTTCGCAGTCTATCCCTTCTCCTACGGAGACGCTCCGCGAACGGGGAATCTTGCTACGCGTAGCGTCTGTCTACGACACGCACTCGCGTTCGTAGTGAGGACTTTAGTCCTCAAATGAGGGCTAAAGCCCTCTCTCCGAGACGCTTTGCGAACACTACGAAATAATTTCCAGATTTTTTACATTACTTAACTTACTTTGATTTATTCTCGCCTACTTACTTATAGGGTTTCGCGTTAAGTACGCATCTGCTATTGCTGGCTATTTTTGTGATTTAAATTACTTTGTTATCTCATCCCAAAATTTAGGTAATTTTTTGTCAATTCTTTGTTGTAATAGTAGTTTTTCTGCTCTACAAGATGACTTTCGATCAGATATTATAAACTTTAATATCTCTTCTGGAGTCTTTAAACATACTCTAAAGGATATAAATACTTAAATATATTTGCGGGTGAGCAAACAATGGAGATTGTCCTAATAATTTTTTCTGCGGTATCAGCAATATCAATAGCAGTAATTGCAGTATTGGTTCTGCAAATTCAAAAGAATCTAAATGCTAGTACAACCGAGCAGGAAAATCTCATCCAACTTGTGGAAGTTGTCAATGAACTAAGTCAGCAAATAGGTGAAATAAATACAAAACAAGATACAAAGGAAACTGAATTTTCTCAATTACTCAACACTCAGGTTGAGAGTCTAATTGCAGGAACTTCAAATTTAGAAAATCGCTTAGTTCAATTCCTAGAAGCTAACAATAATCAGCCCCAAAACCCTGAAAATCTGGCACTCAATACTCACCTGGAAAAGTTAGAAGTGCTGAGTGAGAAATTAGCAGGATGGGAAACTGTGAAAACTCAGGTAGAAAATCTGGTTAAAGCAACTGCAAATTTGGACAATCGTCTAACACAGTTATTAGAAGCTAACAAACCAAAGGGTAAGAGTAACAGAAAGGCTACATCAGTAATTGGCTAAATTTTATTCTGATTTTATACATACCCCCCCAGCAATGGGGGGCTGAATCAAGCAGCAAAACTAACTCGATGCTGAATTAGCTGTATTTGATAGTTTCGCTGGTGCGGGAGTACCACCTAGGCGAATCTCGGAAGTGAAGGAAGCCATAGTAAAGCCGCCACAGCGTTTCATGACACTTACCCGCATTCGTAAATTCGGACTAGCAAACCACAGACGCTCTTGAGACCAAATCGTTTCATCTTCTAAAGTTAGAGTCAAGGCGTCATCGCTACCTATTTTATAGCTACCGGTGACTGGGGTTTTTTCGGCAGAATCCAATTCCCGGAGTAATTTGCCTTCGTTGGGATTATTTGCATCAGGTATTGTAACTAACACAGTAGATGCAGTGTATTTTTCTTGATCCGATTCGTTTGTGTTGTTCCAGGCAATTTTAGCACCACAAGCAGCGCCGCTAAAATCAACTTTGTACTTTTGGCAGAGTTTAATCACCTCTGGATGATCTGCAGCCAGCATCTCAATCAGGATTCTTGACTTACCACTTTCAGATTGCTTAAAAGCTAAATCGTGACTATTACGATGGGAAAACCATTTACCAGCACTCAATTCAAAAAACTCTTCAATATTCATATCAAACAATACTTTTTCGCTAACATTTATTTGTGAGGAATATCCGGATCTTCTTTGATTTGTTTACTGTATTTTCTGAGTGCGTGCATCCTACAAGAAAAGACGTGGAGGATGGAGAGAAGATCGGCGGTAAGATCTGATTGTGGACAGTATGCAGTGTTGTCGAGAACCACGATTTGTCCACCGTTTTGTTCGACTATGTATTGAATAAGTTCAAATCCAAACCTAGCGAGGCGGTCACGACAGGTAACAATAAGAGTGAGCTTATCTCCCTGCATAAGTCTGTCCAGTATGGTTTGTAGTCCTTTGCGTTGGAAATTAATTGCGCTCCCGATATCTTTGATGATTTCGCCATCTGGGTAGAGAGATTGCATATAAGCAATTTGTCTACCCAAATCGTCTCGTTGTTTGGTTGAACTAACTCGACAGTAGCAAACAATTGAGAGCTTCTGGTTTGCACCACGAAGGTAGGAATCGACGTTAAAAAGTCTTTGTCCGGCTTCATTTTTGATGCTTTCGATGTTCCCATTGTCTGCGTACTTTCTTAAAGTATTTGGGTGCAAGCCTAATTGTTTAACGGCTTCTCTGAGTGGTACGTATGCCATACCACTATATTAGCATTTGTGAGTATATGTAATCTATTGTTAGCAATGTTAGTTATTGTCTCACCTCCTAAAAGACCCTGCATTTCAATGGTGACAATCCCACTTATTATTAAAAGGTAGCAGGAAGTGTGGATCTTAAGTTTGATTGTTTGCTTTTTCCAGTCGTTGGCGGGAAATCTTCGCTGCTTCAGCAACGCTGAAATTGCTGTCTTTTTCCAGGTATTTCACAGCGCTTAGACTCTTGTTGGTGGGAAGATTGCCTAAAGCCTCTGCTAGACGTTGGCGTACTAACCAATCATCCGATTGGGCAAAGTCGAGGATACGATCTACAGAATCGATGTCTTGAATTTCTCCCAGTGCAGCGATCGCCGCTTGGTGTAATATAACTTGATCACTATCTAATGCCTGAATCAGCACATCATGGGCGCGGGGATCTTTAATATTCCCCAAAGCAACTGCCACACTAAAGCGTACTAACCAATCAGTATCTTCATAAAATGCCCGTGACAGCACTTCAAAGGCTCTAACATCACCTAAATATCCTAACGCCCCTGCTGCGTCAGCACGCATACCATAATCTGGATCATTTTCGAGAATTTTTACCAAAATTGAATAACATTCTGGCGTTGGTTTGATTCCCAAGGCAAATATTGCCATCGATCGCAGTTGCAGAGATTCGTCATCCAACACCTTTTTAATCAAAGGTACTGCATCCTGGGCGGGAACATCACGCAAATTCGCCAGGGCTACCATGCGATCGCGCAAATTTGGACTTTCTAACTGAGCCGATATTTGTTCTAAGTTTAGAGCAACCATTATTTTATGAGAACTTTGTTTACATATCTTTACTTTAACAAGAAGCGACGGGTAAGGGGGGATGGGGAAAAATTCAAAGTCTATTTACCAGGATTAAGCGCATAAAAGCGGCACCAATAAATAAGCCAGCAGCTTGCGCCCAGTAGGCTATACTCAGTTGATTTACGCCCACGGGGGGAATGTTTAAACTGCCAATGCCGTAAAATAATTGTTGTACGAACCACCACAAAAGATAGAAAACGACTGGTAATTGGATGGGGATATACACTAAAACTAGGGGTAGAACTGAGTCAATTTTGGCTTTGGGAAACTTAACGATGTATGCGCCTAAAATAGATGCGATCGCGCCGTTTGCACCAATTAATGGGACTGATAAACTTGGTTCAGCTAAAATTTGGCATATTTCTGTGAAAATGCCAGATGCTAAATAAAATGCTAAATAGCGTTTATGTCCGAGAACATTTTCTACAGTTTTACCAAAAACCCACAAAAACAACATATTTCCTAATATTTGACTAAAACTTCCGTGCAGAAACAGGGCAAAAAATAGGGAAAAAAGACGCCAAAATACAACTATCCAAGCGGCTGGATTCAAGAAGATTGCATTTGTCATGGCTGCACTAATTTGTCCGGGAATTACACCCCAAATATTGACAAAAGTACCTAATTGTTCATTAACTTCTAGTTGGAGTTGCCATAAGAAAATAGCAATATTAATACCAATCAGCCAATTATTAATTATTGGTTGCTTGCGAATGCGAATGTTATCATTAATCGGAATCATACTTATTAACCCTCATTTCCCCAGTATCCGGTTCCCTTGTGGCAAGATTGGAATCAGATAATATCGTACTTAACTAGGCAAACCAGATGCTGGGAAACACACTTGTTGGAAGATACCAAATTATTAGCGACTTGGGAGGTGGGGGATTTGGTGAAACTTATGTTGCTTGTGATACTCAATTACCCGGTTCACCTCAATGTGTCGTCAAGAGACTCAAGCCTCAAGCAAGTGATCCAGTAACTTTAGAGACAGCTAGACGTTTATTTGATACCGAAGCAAAAGTTCTCTATAAATTAGGTACTCACGATCGCATTCCTCAACTTTTAGCCTACTTTGAAGAAAATGCAGAATTTTATCTCGTGCAAGAATTAATCGTAGGTGCTGACTTGAGTCAAGAATTAGCACCAGGTAAGACTCTGAGTCAAGACAAAGTGATTTTTTTGTTACAAGAAATTTTAGAAATTTTAGAATTTGTCCATGAACAAAAGGTAATTCATCGTGATGTTAATCCGCGCAATTTATTAAGACGCCAGGAAGATGGTAAATTAGTTTTGATTGATTTTGGTGCTGTTAAACAAATTACCACTCAGGTGATTACTCCCCAAGGCGAAACCAAATCTACTGTTGCTATAGGTACTCCGGGATATATCCCTGGAGAACAAGCCCAAGGTAGTCCAAAATTTAGCAGTGATATCTATGCTGTGGGGATAATTGCTATTCAAGCGCTGACTGGATTATCTCCCGAAGAAATAACCAAAGATCCCGATACTAATGAAGTTATTTGGCAAAATAATATCACAGTCTCGCCAGAATTTGCCAAAGTTTTAGACAAAATGTTATGTTATGATTTTCGTCAACGCTACTCTTCAGCAACTGCCGCATTACAAGCACTGAAAGATTTAACCCAACCATCCTCACACACAATCGCATTGACTCCTGGATATTCACCACAAAATTTTCTAAGTAAAAAACCTAAAAAAGGACTAATTGTTAAGGTCTTATTGGGGATATTTTTTATAGCATTAGGTGGAATAATCGGCATATTTATTCTGGATAAAATTCACTCCAAAAACGCTATAGAATTATCTAAACAAGCAAACACACTTTTTGAATTACAACGCTATCAAGATGCCCTAGAAGCATACGAAAAAGCGGTGGATATTCGACCTGACTATGCTCAAGGATGGAATGGACAAGGCAAAATTTTATATCAATTAAAAAAATATAAACAAGCATTAACGGCATACGATAAAGCCATTCAACTTCAACCAGACTATTTACAAGCTTGGAGTGGTAGAGGGTTAGCCTTGGCAAAATTACAGCGTTACCAAGAAGCGATCGCTTCTTTTGATAAAGCTTTACAATTACAAACTAATTACCCAGAAGTTTGGAATGCTAAAGGTGAAACTTTTAGTAAATTAAATCAATATGATAATGCCATTAAATCTTATGATAAAGCTATTGAATATAAACCAGATTTTCAGGATGCTTGGTATAATAAAGGTTTAGTATTACATGAATTAAAACATTATGATGAAGCAATTACAGCTTATGATAAAGCCATTGAATTAAAACAAGACTATGAACAAGCTTGGTATGCACGGGGGAACGCCCTAGTAAATTTGCAGCGCTATGAAGATGCATTTACAGCCTATGATAAAGCAGTGCAATATAAGCAAAATTATGAGCAAGCTTGGTTGTCAAGAGGAAATGTCCTCGTTAATTTGCGACGTTATCCAGAAGCAATAGAATCTTTTAATCAAGTAATTAAAACCAATCCAAACAATTATCAAGCATGGTATAGTCGGGGTTGGTCACTGCATCAAAGCCAACGCTATGAAGACGCAGTAATATCTTATAATAAAGCGATATCCTTAAAGCGAAACGATTATCAAGTATGGTATAATTTAGGAAATACATTATATATTTTACAGAAATATCAAGAAGCGATCGCAGCTTATAATAAAGCAGTTCGTTACAAAATTGATCATTACGAAAGTTGGTATAGCAAAGGCAATGCTTTAGTAAGTTTACAACGGTATAAAGACGCGATCGCATCTTATGATCAAGCAATTAAATATAAACCAGATTATCAACAAGCGATAGCAGCCCGCAACCAAGCCCAGAGTCAATTACAACCAGAAAAACCACAGTCTGTAATTGTACCAACCATCCCATTTCCAAATTTTATTCATCCAATACAGCGAAAATTTTGAAGTGCAAAACCCTCCAAAACCCAAACCCATCTAGTATCTACTAAATCGCTGGGAGGTGGAAACTTACTTTTTATATCGGATATTGACTTCTGATAGGTTATTTTCCATCTGAAAATTTTCCATTTTAGTAGTTGGTTGATTGCGAATAGATGAATTAGGGTTTTTGGTAGAAGATACGATTTTTAATCCAGCTATATTTTCACGTTTGTTGCGGAGGCGCTGCTTAGAAATATACTCAATAAGTTTGACTTGAGCATGAGCATAAACAGGAGTATTTTTAGGAATTTTTTTGAGAAAATGCACAGCACTATCAAATTCACCAACAGATGCTTGTTTGTAGGCTTTTTGTAAAAAATAATTTGCTCTGATATGCTGCTTTTGATTGTATTCAGCCAATTTTTGTTGAACTATAGCACCAGCAGAACTTTCTTGAGGAATTTGCCGGAGATATTCTAAAGCACTAGAAAAATCTTTTAAACTGGCTTTTTCATAAGCTTTTGCTAATAAAGATTGTGTCTGAATTTCAATTTTGATATGTGCTTGTGCAACTAATTTATTTATTTTAGATTGCCAATATAAAATATCAGGAATTTGAGAACTAGCACGAATTACATCTGACCATTTACCCTGATTAAAAGCATTTTCAGCTATTATATAATGTGCTGCTGCAATTTGCCATTGCTGTTGCCATTCTTCTATTGTAGCTTGAGCTTCAGGATAAACATTACTGTGAGAAGGAATTGATTTAGCTAAAGAAATTGCCTCTTGTAAATCCCCCGCTTGATATTCTTTCGTCGCTTTATATAAAGTTTCTGTTCCTAAATAAGCTGACGAATTATTTAATAATGAAGATACACAAAATCCCATTAACAAACCATTAGCAGCTATTCCTACTTTGATTCCTGTGAGTAACGGTGATGATTTTTCAGATGTAGAAATTTGCTGGAGATGATTACCCTCATCTGCTGGCTCTAGAAAAACTTTATTCTGTGTTTCTACAATTTGTGTTGGCTCAGTTTCCCATGACATTTGCTTGAGTATACGCAGTACCTCAGACGCAGATTGAAAACGCTCTTGGAAATCGTAGCGGATCATTTGACTGAGAATAGCAGCTAAATAATCATTAACCGGGATGTTGTCAGAACGCCAGCTAATTTGATTAGTATAAGTATCTACATTCAATTCTAAAGGCGCTTGTCCTGTTAAAGCTTGGATAGCAATTATCCCCAAAGCATAAATATCACTGTTGGGGTGTGTTTGATCAATAAATTGCTCTGGGGGTATGTATCCCAATGAAGTGACGGGAATTTTATAAATGGGTAAATCGGCATTTATCTCAATACCCACAGGCTGAATTGAGCCAAAATCAATCAAAACTAACTTACCATCAAAAGCACGTCTAATAATATTTTCGGGTTTGATATCACAATGAATCACACCTTGAGAATGGACAAACTCGAGAATTTCTAAAACATCTTCAAGAAATGTGATCACTTCTGTTTCATTCCAAAGATGTCCCCAATTTTGATTGATAGGAAGTTCCGCTGTCAACGCATTTCCTTCAATATATTGTTGTACTAAGTAAAACCGTTCATTTTCTTCAAAACAAGTGATGAGTTCGGGAATTTGTTGATAGCACCTAAACGCTTCAGTGTTTCAGTCTCAGTAATAAAACGCAGCCTCAATGTATCTAAATAACTAGGTTGAAAGCCACTAACTTTCAGCTGTTTAATAACACATTTGGGATTCTCTGGGTAATCTATATCTACGGCGATGTATGTTTGTCCAAAGACTCCTGCACCTAGGCTTTGGACAATTTGGTAACGCTCTTGTAGTACTTTACCGATCATGTGGTGGGTCATGAGCTGGCTACTTATGAAATGCTAATATAGCTTTTCTGGCATTACCTCCTGTTTCCGGAATTCCTTAGGAATAAACACGGGATAGGATTTCTCTGTGAGCTATAAAAGAAACCTTTGTCTATTTGCTGATTATGGAGATTTGTCGCTGCTATTTTCTGTGTTTTCCGCTTTATCTTGCAACGGCTTCACCACCCGTGCGATCGCTTCTTGCACAAAAGCCTTAATAAATTCATCCCGGCGATTAATTTGAAACTGACGCTGTACAACTTCCGTCATTCCACCATCGCCCCAATCTTGATCATGACGAAAGTATTCAATAAAACTCTTACCCGCAATCCGGGTTAAATATGCTGCAGTCACCCCTTGAATTGCCCTACCGATAATAAAAGTAGCAATATTTAGTTGCAAAGCAGTAGATAGTAATTCAATTGCTCCCTTAACAATCCCCAAACTGGCAATGGTTTTTGCTAAAGAAAGGGCTAATTCTCGCCCCCGTTCCATGTTCAATTCACAACCATAAACTCTGCCAATTTCGACAACCATTTGGGCATTAACAGCAGCAGTCGCTAGTAAATCCACGAAAGGTAGAGGTGTGACTGATACTACCCCAGCACCAATCCACTGAAAGCGCTCAACAATTTTATCAGCTTGACGGCGGCGCTGGGGTAGTATGGGTTAGCACCTCTACCTTTCGTGGATTTACTAGCGACTGCTGCTGTTGATGCCCAAATGGTTGTCGAAATTTTCAAAGTACCAGTTATGGTTGTGAATTGAACATGGAACGGGGGCGAGAATTAGCCCTTTTCTTTTGCCACAAAAAACCATTTCCAGTTTGGGGATTGTTAAGGGAGCAATTGAATTACTATCTACTGCTTTGCAATTTAATATTACTCTCTTATTATTGGTAGGGGAATCGAGGGGTGACTGCAGTAGATTTAACCCGGATTGCTTAGAGTTTTATTGAATACTTTCGTCATGATCAAGATTGGGGGCGATGGTGAGATGAGGAAGTTGTACAGCGTCAGTTTGAAATTAATCGCCGGGATGAATTTATTAAGGCTTTTGTGCAAGAAGCGATCGCACGGGTGGTGAAACCGTTGCAAGATAAAGCGGAAAACACAGAAAATAGCAGCGACAAATCTCCATAATCAGCAAATAGACAAAGGTTTCTTTTATAGCTCACAGAGAAATCCTATCCCGTGTTTATTCCTAAGGAATTCCGGAAACAGGAGGTAATGCCAGAAAAGCTATATTAGCATTTCATAAGTAGCCGCTCATGACCCACCACATGATCGGTAAAGTACTACAAGAGCGTTACCAAATTGTCCAAAGCCTAGGTGCAGGAGTCTTTGGACAAACATACATCGCCGTAGATATAGATTACCCAGAGAATCCAAATGTGTTATTAAACAGCTGAAAGTTAGTGGCTTTCAACCTAGTTATTTAGATACATTGAGGCTGCGTTTTATTACTGAGACTGAAACACTGAAGCGTTTAGGGCGCCATCAACAAATTCCCGAACTCATCACTTGTTTTGAAGAAAATGAACGGTTTTACTTAGTACAACAATATATTGAAGGAAATGCGTTGACAGCGGAACTTCCTATCAATCAAAATTGGGGACATCTTTGGAATGAAACAGAAGTGATCACATTTCTTGAAGATGTTTTAGAAATTCTCGAGTTTGTCCATTCTCAAGGTGTGATTCATTGTGATATCAAACCCGAAAATATTATTAGACGTGCTTTTGATGGTAAGTTAGTTTTGATTGATTTTGGCTCAATTCAGCCTGTGGGTATTGAGATAAATGCCGATTTACCCATTTATAAAATTCCCGTCACTTCATTGGGATACATACCCCCAGAGCAATTTATTGATCAAACACACCCCAACAGTGATATTTATGCTTTGGGGATAATTGCTATCCAAGCTTTAACAGGACAAGCGCCTTTAGAATTGAATGTAGATACTTATACTAATCAAATTAGCTGGCGTTCTGACAACATCCCGGTTAATGATTATTTAGCTGCTATTCTCAGCCAAATGATCCGCTACGATTTCCAAGAGCGTTTTCAATCTGCGTCTGAGGTACTGCGTATACTCAAGCAAATGTCATGGGAAACTGAGCCAACACAAATTGTAGAAACACAGAATAAAGTTTTTCTAGAGCCAGCAGATGAGGGTAATCATCTCCAGCAAATTTCTACATCTGAAAAATCATCACCATTACTCACAGGAATCAAAGTAGGAATAGCTGCTAATGGTTTGTTAATGGGATTGTGTGTATTTCATTATTTAATAATTCGTCAGCTTATTTAGGAACAGAAACTTTATATAAAGCAACTAAAGAATATCAAGCGGGGGATTTACAAGAAGCAATCTCTTTGGTTAAATCAATTCCCTCCCACAGCAATATTTATCCTGAAGCTCAAGATACAATTGAAGAATGGCGACGGCAATCGCGGTGGCAGCAGAACAGGATACCAATTGCTGAAAATGCCTTCAATCAGGTAGATGGTCAGATGTAATTCGGTGCCAGCTCTCCAGTTCCTGATATTTTATATTGGCAATCTAAAATAAATATCCAGTTTGCAC
>CAVYXS010000311.1:0-19356 GCA_963772205.1 uncultured cyanobacterium | reverse complement strand
GACGAAATATAGCCATATGTGTATTGTTAGAAGCTAGAAACTTTTATGAGTAACTAGCTAAAGATTTGTGAAGTTTACTTGCTTTATTTTAGCGATATTCGGGTTAAGAAGATGAAATTCATAGCTTGTAGTAGCGCTTTAGCGCTGAAGCGCTACTACGAACAGCCCTAGGAATTATGAAAAGCTGTAGTTAATATTAGCGGCGATCGCGTTCTAAGTCATCCAGCACTCTCTCAACATACCAGTCATCTGCCATCCCCGGATAATTCTCCTTTGCTTGGTCAATTAGACGTTCAGCGGTGGCTGTGTCACCATCTAACCTGGTAATCAGTTGCTGTTTGATATTGTTGTCAGATATATATTCTTCTGGCTGACTTGATATATATTCTTCTGATTGGCTTGATATCCCGGTATTGAATGACTGAGATTGTTCTCTTTGCAGTTGCCAAAATAAAACGTAATAAAGTGTGCCAAAAATTAAAATTAGGCTGAGTGTGCCGAAAAAAGTGAGGAGGTTAAATCCCAAAAATCCGAGAACTAACTGTGAGAGAACATAGCCCAGTAACAGGCCAGTCAATAACAGAATAAATGTACCAACAAAAATAACTATTTGGTTCCCCATACATCCTCTTCTTCGTCTTCAAGTCCTGGTCTAGGTATATCCACTGGTTGAGGCGTCCAGGGGGCAAAAAAAGGCAATAGCAGTAGCCCTGGCACAGCGGCGATAATACTAATAATGAAAAATAAAGGCCAGCCTGTACTTTTTGCTAAAGAGCCAGCTGGGGCGACTAGAATATCACGACTGACAGCCATAAAACTAGAAAGTAAAGCATACTGAGTCGCAGAAAACCGCTGATTACACATACTCATCAAAAAGGCGACAAAGGCGGCTGTTCCCAATCCAGCACAAAAGTGTTCTACGTTGATTGTTAGCACTAGCACCTGGTAGTTTTTACCAACTTGGGCTAGTAATAAGTAAGTGACGTTACTCACAGCTTGCAGAGCGCCAAACAACCAAAGCGATCGATTCAGTCCAATTTTACTCAAAAGCGCTCCACCTGCAAGAGTGCCAACAATAGTCGCAATCAGTCCCATACCGCCTTGAATTGCGCCAATATCGGTTTGGGTGAACCCTGTTTGCAGCAAAAAGGGTGTGGACATATTGTTAACAAAAGCATCGCCTAGTTTATAAAGGACGATGAACAGTAAAATTAACAAAGCTTTAATTACGCCCTGGCGCTGGAAAAATTCCCCAAAGGGCAAAATTACTGCATCGACTAGAGATTCTGGTGGATTAATTTCCTTGGGTTCTGGTGCAAATAAGGTGCCAATAATCCCAATCCCCATACCAACTGCCATCAACAGGTAAACTGATGACCAAGGTATTCTGTCAGCAAGTATCAATGCTAAAGAACCAGTGAACAATAGGGACACGCGATAACCTAAGACGAAAACTGCAGCCCCTGCGCCCCTTTCTAATTCTGCTAAAACATCGGTGCGGTAAGCGTCAGCTGCAATATCTTGGGTGGCGCTGAAAAAGGCGATCGCCAAGGCGTTGATGGCTAAAAGCTGTAATCCTTGTTTGGGTTGCTGGAAACCCATAAAGGCGATCGCTACTAATAACCCAATTTGCAGTGTAATTAACCAACCCCGGCGTCTTCCTAAAAATGGCAGTGTAAACCAGTCTAATAAAGGCGACCAGAGAAATTTTAACGAGTAGGGTAAAGCTACCAGGCTAAACAACCCAATGGCGGTTAAATCCACCTTTTCTACAGTCATCCAAGCTTGCAAGGTCTTACTAGTTAAGAATAAGGGCAAACCGGACGAAAAACCGAGAAATAATAAAGCAGCCATCTTGCGGCTACCGAATACTCCCAGCAGCGATCGCAATGGATTCATAAGTTAATCATCCCTCATCACCTGAGCCGATTGCAGTTATATTGCCATAGCTGCTGTTTGATTAATAGTCAAGAGTTATCAGTTTTATCCCTGGCGGGAAGTACTATACCATAGACCTGGTACGCCACTATTGTTCACTGTTGATTGATTTAACGTGATGTCCCCTGATTTCTACCCCGGATGCAGCGAGGCATTTTTCCCAGCCTTCACGGGTGCCAATTTCACTTTTGTGTTTGAGCAACCCTAATTTCTCTTCTTGCTGAGTGAGTTTAGCAAATTCTTCGTAGCGCGGGTAGTTGGATGTTACAAAAGTTTCTTTACGGTGGAGAATCGGTGGATTGGCTCGTTTGTGGTAGTCTCGGTGAGTAATTTTTAAAGTATTAAAGTCAATAATAATACTTGCTTTTAATGACGGATGGGCATCTGTGTCGAAATCTGGATAAAATAGATAGCAGATTTGCGGTTTGTCAGTGCAAAATTTAATCAGCGTGGCGCCATCTACACGCCCAATGGTGCGGCTAGCACAACCTTCGTAAATTCGCAGTAACGGGTCTAATTCTGTCAGTGCGGAAACATGGATATAAAGGGCGCCACGAGTATGTTTACCAATTTTGCTTTTTTCGCAAGCAGTTTGCACCACCCTGAGATTACCTAAGCCAAACAGTTTTTGGTCAGCGACAACGCAAGCTTCGGTGTAAGTACCAAAAAAGGCTTTGATATCGTGACGAATATCTGGGGCGAGTTTATGCCATGTGGGTCGTTGATCAAAGTGGGTGAGGGCGAGATAAACTTGAATGTCTAGGGAACGACGATAGGCGATCGCATCCCATTCGGCTTCGTCGGTGGCTTGTAATATCACAGCAAAGGCGCGGCGAAAGTTGCCAAATTCTCTCAATAATTCTTGTTCATTGGTTAATTCACCTTTAACAGGTAGTCTGCCACGTTTGGTAAAAAAATCCATCAATGGTAGTAGCTGTTCTTGGTAGTCTTCAAACCGTTTGGTGGAGATGTAAACTCTCGGTGTCACTGAGCGAGAAAAGAATCGGATGGCTTTGTAACTTTCTTTTTCTGCATCATCTCTGAATACAAAGTAGACGCCTAAAGCTACAGGTACTGCATCGACATTTAGCGCTTCATCAATGTAACTTTTTAGTTCTTCTTGTTCGTAATATTTCTGAAAAGTATTGCGTTGGGTTACAATGCCATCACTGTAAGCTAATTGGGTCTTACTGGGTGCGTTAATTAGTATTTGGGCGGCAACAATTAATACTTGGCGCGTGAGTTCCCAGGCTTTGATGAGGCTGGCGCGGCGTTCTTCTGGATCTTCAATTACATTCAGGACGTAACCCAAATTGACTACATCGGCGGCGATAATTGGCGAGTCAGGATGGTAGTAAGGGTCCCAGCCTGCACTGGTATAGCCTAAGTTGGCTACTCGATTCACATCGCCGCCATATCCGCAACCGTAGTCGAAGAATGTGGTATCGTTTGTGAGGATTTCCCATTCTATGGCTAATTTTACTGGGCGAGATATGTCATTGCGTGCGATCGCGGCTCGATGGCGTTCGATTTCTAGGTAGCTCTCCGACATAATCGATTTTACGGCTATATCCACTACTTTTTTTTATCTCACGCAAAGGCGCAAAGGCGCAAAGGTAGAAAGAAAAAGAAAGGTATTTGTGGTATTTGATATTGTGATTCAGGAACGCCTATATTCACGTCTTTTTCACAGCCAGTGCAATTAGGTCTTCAATTTTCTTGATATTTGGATCGCCCGCTAAGTAACCAATACCCCGATGCAAGTGTAGGCGAAATTGGGTAATCAGGGTTTCTTTGTCTTGGGGATAACCGTCATTATGACAGCGTTGTTTGAGGGCTAAGAGGAGTATATCAGACATTTCTGAGCCAAAGACACGCCATGTCATTTCGACGTTGCTATCTTGGGGTATGGGGACGGGGGAAGGTGCTGTGGGTTCGGCTAGGGAGCGACAAAATGCCCACCGACAGAGGATGTTCCATTGGTCAATTTTTGTGTTGCGTCTGAGTTTTACTAGTTGATCTTTGGCTGTTTGCGAGAGGCGAATACGTTCAATTGGTGATTCCATAGGTTGGGGATTGAGGATTGGGAGTAATGACAACTGACAAATTACCAGAAATACCCTGGTTGTATGGTTGTCTGGCGGGTGGTAGAGTTGTAATCTAGAAGGTATTCGTGGGCGATCGCTTCGTTTTGGCGGAGTGTTTCAATTTCTGTTTTGCCGATTTCGGTGTCGGTGGATAATAAAATTACTTGATGGCTGGCGGATGGAAAGTATCGTTCTACTAAGTTATTCCGGTGGGATGAGTCTAATCTGCCTAGTGGGGTATCTATTGCTACAGGTAATCTGTGTCCGGAGACTTTCGCTAGTCCCCATAAAAAGGCGATCGCTAGTAGTTGTTTTTCGCCTGCGGAAAGCCGATGCTTGGGAACGGGTTTACCATTGAAGTCATAAAGAGATAGGCTGAAGCTATTGGTATCAATGGCGATGCGATGTACTAAATCTGATTTGTGCAGGAGATACAGGAAACTATTTTTAACTTCTTCTTCTAATTTATTCAGTTTTCTCAGGGTTAAGCGTTCCCGAAAAAGTTTGAGTGTATCTTGCACTTTCGCGGCTGCAGTAATAATATGTTCGTTATTTTTATATTTGATGTTTTGGTCAGTATATTCATTTAATTGTTTTTTAGTTTTTTCTATAGTTGCTTCTAATTCTGTTAACCGACGACGTGTGATTTCATAATTAGCTTTGACTTGAGCAACTTGATTTTGTGCATCTTCCATAGCATTATGCAGCTTTTGATAATCTTCTGGGGCTGCGGCTGTCTGCACTTGGCGTTCGAGAGTGATAATTTCTTCTTCTTTATTTTGGATAATTTCTATTTGCTGTTGTGCTGTTTTTGTGGCATTTTGCAAGTAGTATATTAAATTATCCAGTTGACTTAATGCTTCATCATCTGCCGATAACCACAGTTCTTCGGATAGAGAATTTGCATATAAATTTTCTATATCTTGCTCTAGAAACGATTTGATTTTATCAAAATTTTCTCCTTGAAGATTTACCCCAGCTAGCCAAGTTAATAAACGTTTATCTCGCTCAAGTAACAAATCCTTTGCTAATTGTACCTGTTGATAGCGAAATTCTTTCTCTCCCTGGGTTTGCACCTGCGTCAATAAATTAGGAATCAACGCCAAGGGTAAAACCTCAGATGCTAATTCACACATTGATTGTCGCACGGCTTCAGCTTCTGCAGCTTTTTCTTTTTGTTGTCTTTCTAGTTGATTGCGTTCAGCGGCAATTTTACCACCTTCGGAAATGAATTTATCAAAAGCTATTTGCTGCTGTTTTTCTAATTCCTCAAGCTGATTTTTGATAGATTCTAATTCCTGAGTCGTTGCTTGGTAATCTTCTTGTTGCGAAATCAAGCGAGTTTCAATTTCTTCAAGATTTACCAAATCTTCCGCATTAGCACTCTCTTTTCGTTTCCGGTTGACTAATATTTCTAAATCTACCGCTAAACGTTCCGCCAATTCTAGTCCTAAAAGTCCGCGAATTGCATCTACTACAATCGGTGGCGGTGTTTCTTGTTCCGCGAGTTCCTTAACCTGTTCACCATCGAAGAGAAATAAATTAGAGATTCCTAAAGGTAGGAGATTTTCTATATACTCATCCCAGATATTCACTAAAGCGGTATCCAGCCAATCATTACCATCCAAAATTCCTAAATTATCTTTACCATCCTTAGGATTTTTTTCCCAGGTTCGTACCACACGATATTTTACTGGTTGGTCATTTTCAATATGTTCAAAAACCAATTCAATGCGAGTTTTATCAACTGGATTTACTTGGCTATTAACACATTGGTTGAGAAAATCACTATAACTCAGATTACCACGGGTAGAACATTGGGCGCGATGTCCATAAAGCGCCAAACGAATCGCATCCATTAAAGTAGTTTTTCCCCCGCCATTCATCCCACCTAAGAGGATAATTGGGCGGGAGTTTTCAGCATCAATATTGGTGTCAAGATTGATTATTTGTTTTCCTGCGTAGGGACCAAAGTTTTGTAATACGAGTTCGATAAATTTCATGGTTATTTGGAAGATTTCAGGTTCGCGCCAAGGCGCATTCGCGTAGCGTCTGTCTGGGACACGCGAATGCGAACGTAGAGAAGACGCAAAGAGTCTCTTAGCGCCTTGGCGACGCCAGTTGCTTCAACGGGGGGAACCCCCACAACGCACTGGCTCGCCTTTGCGTGCAATAATTCTTAGTTTTTCTGGCTAAATTTTCTGTTAGCCCAAGTATCGGCTGAATTATTATCTTGTATATCCTTTGTTTCCACATCTCCTAATGTTAGTTGCTTGACTTTTCCGACATCGCCTTGCTCGACTGCGGTTTTTAAATCACGTGTTAACCGGGCATTATCAACCGCGTCTTTTTGAGAACGAGAACTTGTCTTAAAACATTTTTCTAGAGTCTCGTATATTCCTTGGCGCCGCGCCATTTTGCGATATTGGCGTTCTGTGTCTAACAATTTCGCCATGAGTTCCAAGTGCATGGCATCATCTCCACAAATCTCTTCTAATACCGCCCATTCATCGCTACCGAGTAGACTATTGCCAGCACCAGGACGGGGGTCTTTAAATTCTTCGCCGCTCACTTCTTGATAAATTCGGGGTAAACTATCATCAAATTCGTGTTTCTCTTCTAGCCAAATCCGGCGAATTTCACTCAGTTCTTCTATGCTAATTAGAGTAATATCGCGCATATTTTCTGGCGCTGTTTTACGGATTTTATGTTCGGCTTCTAAAACCAGTTTTAACCAATATTCTCGCCAATATTTGGTATAAGGTCCTGGTATTGGTTCAACAGATATTTTACCATCTTTATTACGCTCAAAAAGTTGCACTTCTCCCCAGATACGTCGAAAATCTCGCTTATCACGATCATCTTTAAGATCTAATTCATTGCGTATATCTAATAAAGGTTGCATCCATTCTTTCTCGTCATCATTCTGGATCATGGCCTGCATTGATTTATCCTGATTAACGAGAGTGCAAACCCAGCACCCAAATCTGGAATCACCACAACTGGGGGTAGAAGTATCCACAACCAGGGGACATTCATTATCTGCTGTTGCACCTCGATACATATTGAATAAGTCTTGGTTATTACCTCCCCAAGGGTTTTGCCACTGCATTAAGTAAAGCCATACTTCATCGTTACGCCAGTCTTCAATAGGGGTATAAATTAAAGAGTTAGGTAGACTAGCGTTAGGACTCAAGCCGCTCTCGTACTCGGCCTGCTTGATGTTTTTTCATGGTGGCAGCACGTTTGGTACTCTCTGCTTTGCGAGTACCTAAAACAATAATTGTTTCACCGTTGGCTCGAACTATGTCACGGATAAATTGATTGGCAGGATTAATTTTCAACCGTGGTGTACACCAACGAAACTGGTTACGCGGTGCCGGATACCCTTTGCCAATGAGATTTACCCAAAATGTGTCTTCAATTTTTGGTTGTAGCAGATGTGGTGCAATTGGCATCCCTTTTTCTGTTGCCGCAGATTCCAGGCGCTTTATGGATTGACGCACCCAAGCAGAAACAATCGGATTCTCTACCTTTGTATCCGTTGTAATCACATGGATTGTTTTAGTTCTTTTTTCTAGAGGCAGAGCTGCGATCGCATTCCATACTAGCTGTAAAACTGCACTAGAATCTTTTCCCCATGATACACCTATAATCCAGGGTATCTGATCTAAACAATACAATTCTTGAATTTCTTTGGTAAGGGCTTGGATATCGTCCACTAAATCTGCTACAGTACGCGATTGCTGCTCATTATTCTCTGGCTGTTGTGCTGTAGTCATTTTCTCCTTATCTCTGTATCTTGGCTGTGCGGCTACACAGGCAAAAGTCGTCTGTGAGGATTATAAACAGTTTTTAAAAACTTTATTAGTAATACCTGATTTTTTGGACAATTAACCTATTCTACACTGTTGCGTTTTTAAAAATTAACATGAAAGACAATACATCTGACCTAACTGCTCAAATCGCTAGGGAGTACCAAGAAAGGGAAAATAGTGAAAAACAGGTACTTGCTTTACTGTTAGAGAAGTTCCTGGGGAAAAAAGATCAAATTCTCGTTCAAAAAACCGAGATGGGTGGAACCGAGGCTTATGTTGGTTCCGTCACCCTAGAATGGTTTGCCGGTCGTGTTCACTTTGCCTCTGGCTTACCATTGTTGCAGAAAAAGTACAATCCTAACACTGATAATATCGAGATTGACGCCGATACCATTGATGAAATTCAGCAGCGCCCCCTTGATTGGTCACGTCAAGCACCCCTGGTACAATATTTAGCAGCCCGTAAAAACCACAAATTTCCGCCGGTGTTGGTGGTAATTAATCAACCTTGGGTGGATAACCCTCAAGCTGCTGAGTGGAATAGTGCAGGAATAGCTACCAAATCTACGACCGATTTCACGCCTTTAGATCAAGACGGTAAAGTAGGTTTACTTAACATTTCTGAAGATGATGTTACCATTTATGCCCTGGATGGTCAACATCGTCTGATGGGGGTACAGGGACTGATGGAGTTAATTAAAACTAGCAAACTCCAGCGTTATAAAAAGGATAAAACTGCTGACGACACTTTTATTACGGTGTCTGATTTAATCGAACAATATCAAGTAGACACAACTTACCTGCAAAGCTTACCCAAAGAAAAAATTGGGATTGAATTTATCTGTGCGGTTGCGCCGGGAGAAACCCGCATCCAAGCCAAACGAAGAGTTAGATCTATTTTTGTCCATGTTAACTTAATGGCTGCACCTTTAACTAAAGGTCAGTTAGCACAACTAAATGAGGATGATGGTTTTGCAATTGTGGCGAGAAAAATTGCCACCACCCATCCACTTTTAGAACAGCAAGAAAATCGGAAGCCCCGTGTAAATTGGAATAGTGCAACCGTCGCAGCTAATTCTACAGTTTTGACCACATTACAAGCTTTACAAGATATGTCTGAGCGCTATTTAGGGCAAAAATTTCCTCACTGGAAACCTTTAGAAAAAGGTCTGATTCCCATGCGTCCAGAAAATGACGAACTCGAAGAGGGAATTCAATATTTTAGTCACCTATTTGATGCTTTAGCCAGTCTTTCTAGTTATAAATTATTGGACGAAGAAGATACACCAGCTTTGCGTCGGTTCAGTTTTGAAAAGGATGGGGGAGAAGGAAATATGCTTTTCCGTCCTGTGGGACAAGTAGCAGTAGTTCAAGCTTTAGGAATTTTGGTGTTTAGAAAAGGTTTTTTCTTAGCAGAGATTTTTAAGAAATTGCGAAAATTTGACCAGCAAGGTGGCTTTAGTAATATGGAATATACCCAATCTTTATGGTACGGCGTTTTGTATGATCCTAATAAAAAGCGAGTTCAAGTTTCGGGAAGAGATTTAGCAGCGAAGTTACTAATTTATATCCTTGGTGGAATTGAGGATCAGATGGAACGTGCAGAACTTCGCAAAGCTTTAGCTGATGCTAGAACTATCGAAAATAAAACCATCAGCTTTGATGGTAAGTTTGTTCAACCCAAGCAAGTCGGACTTCCACCAATTTTATAATCGACTTGGATGGATATAAATATTTTATTTTGCTTTTCATAGCAACTTCAATCAAGACAGGAATTTGCTGAGATCAAATTCCTCATCTTGTTCTGATTTATTCAGGCGTTTATAACTGAGAAATAATAAAATGCGCTCAGAATAATCAACTGCTCCACGCAACTCAATTTGGAGTATTTCTAACCCGCCATTAGCGTACTCTTCAAAAATATGATTTCGTTCTTTTTCATATTCTTCTTCATTCACAGATAATACTTTGATATTTTTACTTTCATTAATAGCTAATAATTTTATTAAAATATCATTTCCCATAGAAGCAAAAGACTCTATCCTGATTGGCGAAGGTTCTCGTTTAGAAATCTCCCCCAAAGATACCCGCTTCTTATGCTTCGCACCCAAAGCAGCAGCAAAAACAATCACATCAGCAAAAGTTTGAAAAGGCCCAGTTCCACCATCAACAGAAGTTAAAGCTTTAACCAAATCAGCCTTATCCTTAGCAACCCTGATTCTGCCAGTTTCCGCCATGATATTGATAACTATTTTCTTACTATCTTAACTAAAAACTAAGGGCGATCGCTTTCTCTCTTCCTCTCTCTGTGCGCCTGGGCGCGACGCCAGTTGCTACAACGCGCTTAACCCGCGCAACGCACTGGCTCCTCTGCGTGAAAAAATCAGCCATCCCGTTCAACCTCTATAATTTCACTATACTCAAACTCATTAGGACTTTGCCTAATCAATGGATATCTTTCCCCACCCAACTGAATATAATCCTGTTCGCAATCAGACTTAGAAGAATAATAAGTCAGCACATATTCCCTCCCAATTCTGTCAGCCATTTCCGCTTCCACTTCACCCCGCCATTGCGTCTTAGTAACTAACACAATCAACTGATTCGCTAATTTAGGAATCGTATGAGCAATGCGTCGCCGCGAAATTTCATCTAAACTACCAAAGGGCGAATCCATGACAATGGGGAAGGTACTACTATCAGGAATCATCAGCATTTTGCGTTTTTCACTCCATTCCCGCACTCTGTCAATAATACTGGCAATAAAGGATAAACTGAGAATTTGATTTTCACCTGTGGAAGCTGCAACTGGTGCTTCCATACCCGCTGTATTTTCTACTAGTGTCAGTTCATATTTATCGCTGATTTTGGGAATGTAAGGTGTAAAAGAAATCTCTGAAAATATCTCCTGTACTCGCTTTTCGAGTTGCAGACGAAATTGTTGTTCTTGGCGGTTACGAACTTCGGTTAACCTTTCAATTGCATCTTGAGTGGCGTTAATACGTCGCTGTGCTAATCCTTGTCTTTCTTGATTCACTCGCTGTTTAGCAATTTGTTTACCCAAGATATCAATTTCCGCGTTCAATTGCGAAATTTTCTGCTGATTTGCACCCTGTTCCCGGTTCAATTCATCGATTTTACTTTCAATCTGATCTAACCGTTTCTGTAAATTGCTAATTTCTTCATTAGCATCTTTACGTAACCGTTCTTGAAGATTATCTAATTCGCCTTCAATTTGGGATATGCTTTGACGTAACTGATTAATTTTGGCTTGTTCTTTGTCAACTTCTTGCCAAAATGCTATTGCTTGGTTGTCAATTTCATCAACTTGAGCGCTCATCCGAATCGCGGTTTCTTCCACCGCTGAAGAACCTGCTCTATTCAACAATATTTTTACATGTTGATGGGAATGACTCCCCTCATGTAATTCTGCACCACAAATACACCGTTGAGAGTTAAGTAAGTCATTGACAAATTCCCGCGAAATTCCTGAAGTTAACTCCCCCCGCTGCTTCAAATCATTGATGATTTCGCGAAACTGTGTTGTAGTCTCTGATACTAAAACTGTATAACCACGTCTAGAAATTAGTTTTTTTAGCGCTTCTCTAGTTTGTCTTAGGCTTTCTTGGTTGGCTACTTTTTGGTTTTCTAAATCTTGTCTTCTTTCTTGTATTTCCTTAGCAGCACTGAGTTCACGTAGCCGGGTACTTGTCTCTTTTTTAAAGGTTTGTTGGTATTCTAATTCCTGTTTAATCTCCGTTTGTCGTTTCGTGATGCGTTCAATTTCTTTTTCTAGCTTTTCTTGTTCGCGCAGCAGTTTTTTTATTTCGGAATCGCCAATGGCTTTTAACTCATTTTCTAGAGTTTTTTTGGCTTCTCCCAAATGTCTAATGGAACGGTTGATGACTTCCACACCTAAAAAAATCTTCGTGGCTTCTGCAATTTCCGCTTTTTTGTCAGAACGGACTATTTCTTCAATTCGTTCGCCGTCAAAGAAGAAATATTGATGTAAACTTGCAGGTAAAATTTGTCCGATGATTTCCTCTGGTTGCTGCAGGGGAAAATACCATCGTCCATCATCCCCAGCTACCTGCATGAATAATTCTGTCTTACCAATATCAAAGTCAGTTTGATTTTTATAACCCCGACATTGGCGTTTAACGTTGTAGCGTTTACCTTCATGTTCCCAATTAATTTCTACCCAACATTCTACAGCTTGTCCAATTTGAGTTTCCGCAATCGCCCGTTTATTAACTAGCTGTTCGACTGATGCAAACGCCGCACTAAATTTCTCGTATAATACCCAGGTAAAGGCATTGAGTAAACTGGTTTTTCCGGAACCATTATTCCCATGAATAATCGTCGTGTTGTGAATATCTCCCCCAGCTAGATTTATTTCTGGCGTCTTACCATAAAATGACCGAAAGTTGCACAGTTTAATCGAAGTCAGCTTCATCGTACTGCTTCCTTCACAATTGCCAAAATATCATCATTAATATGGCTATTAATTTTTTTATCCAGCCGGCTTTTTTCTAAATACCATACCCGCTCAATAATCTGCTTTACTTCCGGCGGTGCGCTAGTCATTGGTTCGGTGACATCATCGATATTTGCTTCTGGTGACATCTCGGTTCTTAAATCGATTTTTTCTTTATTTTACTCGTCTTCCAGGTGTCTATAGCATCCGTGAACTCACTATTCTCCTAATCTGGAAATTTCTGGGATATGTCGCTGTGAATTTTCTAATTTTTTGAAGGTAAGGGGTTGATTTCGCCGCGATTTTCTGGTATTCTAATGGAAAGCTTTATAATCGGGATAGTCTAAAATTTTTAAGGCAAGCCACATCCGATTATGATCAACTTCAAATATTCTCCCATATAATCAGACCAAATATTCCATTTATCAAAAATTTTTTTGTGTTTGCAAAATAAACATAAGTTATTCAAATATCTAATAAGCCATAACGCTTTTGTAAATTGAGCAACTTCATCCTGGCTGCGCCTGCGTTATCAGCCAAATCGGCAAACTCGACAAAGCGCCGTAATTCCTTTTTCAACAAATTCCGCTCAACTTCCAAAGTTTCTCGATCTAGCTCTGGCGGTAATACAATCATGTCAAAGATGGTAGCGCGTTCTTTACCAGGGTGAGGGCGCAAAACTCGCCCTCGGCGCTGGATAAATTGGCGGGGATTTCCAGAGCTTGACAAAATTACCGCAGTTTGGATTGCGGGAATATCAACGCCTTCATCTAAACAGCGAATGGCGACTAAACCCTGTAATTCACCACTTTCAAATTGACAGCGTAAAATTTCTCTCTCTTGTAAAGAAGTTTGGGCGGTGTAGGTGCTGACTTTGTAACCTAATTCAACTCCGAGAATTTTCGCCACAGCTTTAAGTTGACGTAGGGATGAACGTTGTCCGGTTTCTGGGGAACCATCGCTACAATAAAAAAGTGTATGAGTAGTTTGGCGTCGAATTGTCATTAATTGGTGTAAAGCGGTTAATTTATTTTCCGCAGTACCGATTAACCTCGCCCGCTGCATTAACAATGGCTTTAAATCTAGATTGTCTTCAAAATCCCCCACTGCTATATTGTCGCGTTCTCGGTACAAAAGCGATCGCCCAATCCTTTTGGTAAGTTTTAAATAAGCAATGCTTTCTGCCTCAGTTAATTCTACCAGAATGGGATAATATTGATAATGCACCAAAGCACCACAAGCGATCGCATCGTGCAAGGTAAATTCCGGCTGGAGAACTGAACCGAAATAATCAAACAAAGATTGAGTCCCAAAATCATCAAAATACCTTTCCGGTGTAGCAGACAAAGCTAATCGCAATCCCACGCGCCGTGGTAGACATTCCTCTAACTTGGGTGCTCCTAGATTATGAGCTTCATCACCAATAATTAAAGTCTTGTCGGGAAAATACTTGAGTTGCGATTGCAACCCATCGCCAATTAATGTGGAATTGGTGGTAATCACCGTGATAAATCGGACAGAACCAGAACGCAGATTATAAAGTTGGGTAGAAAGTTGACTTTGCCAATTACGTAAATTCTCGAAGGCTAAAATGGGCTGCAAGTTAAATTTTTCACATTCTCGTGCCCATTGGGTGACAAGATGACGATAGGGACAAACCACCAATAAAACTTGTAACCCTATCTGCTTATACAATTCGCAAGCGATCGCCAGTGCTGTGATTGTCTTACCACTACCAGTAGCCATTTTTAGTGTACCTCTGCCATTGTTCGCAAACCAGTTAGTAATAGCTTGTCGCTGATAATGGCGCAATTGCAGAGATAAAGGTATTTTAGGGCATCCTGGTAATGGTTGCTGAATCTGATAACTGCCCTTATTTTCCCCTACCAATGGTAGTTTTAATCGAAAAGAGGGCAGTTGTGGCACTGGATTTCGCGTCAGATACATAAATTGTCACTGAATAGTAGTGATGATGAACCCTAGTAGTTAGTCAAGAGTCAAGAGGATTAGTCATCTAATCCCTAATTGTAATCACGCCAGACAGCAATCAAGGAACCTTGCACCTGGACTTGCATGGCGCTGACTTCGATAGGATTGTAATGAGGATTTGCAGGTTTAAGGGTAACGAGATCGTCATGACGATAAAAGCGCTTTAATGTGGTGCCGTGTCCCTCCACTCTGGCGGCGACAATGGTACCATTTTTGAGATGTTCTGGTTCTGGTACTGGACGCAAAAAGACTAAATCGCCATCAGCAATTAAATCTTCAATCATGCTGTCACCAGCTACGCGCAAAGCGTAGGTTTGGGGAGGTAAAGACAAATGAGAAACATCTAGATGATCTACCGCATCGCTGAAGGGTTCAATTAAACCCCCAGCGGCGATTGTTCCCAAAATTGGTATACCTTGTGTTGTTGTTTGCAAAACCCGAATTGTGCGCGCCTTACCTTCAGTCCATTCAATGTATCCCTTGGTGCGTAAATGTTCCAAACGGCTTTGAATCGGTGCTGGTGACTTAAGATTCATCGCCTGCATCATTTGGCGAATTGAAGGAGAATGCTGGTGGGTGCGGATATATTCACCCAGCCATTCATAAAGTTCTTGTTGAGCTTCTGTTAAACGTTCCATAATTTAGTCGGGAAGTAAATAGAAATGTCTCTAGAACATTAGTACTATAAAAAACTCCCGATCACAAGATCCAAGTAAAAAGATTAAAGGCAAAATCAAGATAATTTTCTTTTTTCTGCCAGGATATTTTTTAGTTTTGATCTTTCACTCTGCCCCTAAAATACTGCCCAGTAAAGCTTTTTGGGCGTGCAAGCGATTTTCGGCCTGATCCCAAACTCGTGATTGGGAACCTTCAATTACTGCCTCGGTAATTTCTTCGCCACGATGGGCTGGTAAACAGTGTAAAACAATTGCCTCTGGGTCTGCAAGACTTAATAGCTGCTCAGAAATTTGGTAAGGTTGGAAAATGGGGAAGCGATCGCCTACTTGTGATTCTTGTCCCATACTTGCCCAAACATCAGTATAAAGTACAGAAGCTCCCTTAGCTGCTATTTCCGGGTCGTTGGTGAGTAGAACTTCAGTTTTATTATTGGCAATCGCTCGTGCTTGTGCGACAATTTTCCCATCTGGTTCATAACCAGTAGGGAAAGCAATTCTGACATTTATTCCAGCTAAAGCACAGCCTAACATCAGAGAATTAGCGACATTATTACCATCACCCACGTAAGTCAAGGTTAACCCAGCCAGGGTGCCAAAGCATTCTTGAATTGTTAATAAATCAGCTAATACCTGACAAGGATGCTCTAAATCAGTCAGTGCATTAATTACAGGAATCTTGGCATAGTCAGCAAAAGTTGCTAATTCTTGCTGTGCAAAAGTGCGAATTGCCAAAATATCCAGATATCGATCCAACACCCGCGCTGTATCCTGCACAGGTTCTCCACGACTCACCTGAGTGACATTGGGATTGAGATCAATTACCTGTCCACCCAGTTGGTACATCGCCACCGTAAAACTTACTCGTGTGCGAGTTGAAGCTTTGGAGAACAACAACCCCAACACCTTATTACAGCGCAACTTTAGCTGTTGTGATTTGAGTTGAGTTGCCAATTGCAGGATTTCTTGAAGTTCCGTGGGACTGAGGTCCGCCAGACTTAATAAATCTCTTCCGGTCAACGCTGCCATGCTTATGATCTGTAAAGAACAATTCTGTTTTTCTGTTCCTTGACCCAGCCTTGTCAAAAAATATGGCTTTATAATTATACCAGATATTTTTGTGTCCAGCCCAGGAGTTAAGTTAGCTTTCGCTACAAATCTTAATTTATCAACTTTAAGAGTGATTTACATCACAAATTTTTTTGTGGTGCATCACAATCACTAAACCATTTAGAGACGCAAAAATCAACGATTTAGCAAAAATATCCGATTTTTTCCCATCAGGGAAAAAAATATGCTCTTAGTTGTAGACAAATTACTTGCTTATGCTATAATTACAAATGGCATGGTAATTAAAAAAATCCAAAATACCCCGCCAGCATAGCACAGTGGTAGTGCATCCGACTTGTAATCGGAAGGTCGTCAGTTCAAATCTGATTGCTGGCTTTTTGCGTAAGTTTCAAAACAGCGTTTTCTCTGCCATCAATTGCCATAGCTGTTGACGGGTAGATTCACTGGCTACTAAACGACACTGAATAGTGATTTGGCTCATACCTAATAAACATATTTGTCTAATACTACCACATATGTATAATAGCAGCTTTCTGTAAAATGTTTTTTATGCAAGAAACATTTTTCACAAGTAAGGAAGCGGCTCAAATTACAGGTTGTACTCTCCGCCAGATCCAGTATTGGCGAGAGAAGGGGATTGTTGTGCCTGTAATTAGTGATACGGGTACGGGACGCAGTATTTATTACTCCAGGTCTAATCTGGTGGAACTGGCTGCTTTGGTATATTGGCTGTCTACGGGGATAAGTTTTGATATTGCCTGTGAAACACTGAAAAGACTGAAGGAAAAAGAACCGGAGTTGTTTATTTCTGGTCAGGGGAAGCGGTTTATGTTGTTGTTATCACAGGATGATTCGCTTTCTTTGGTGGAATTTGACAGGGAAAGAGCGATCGCATCCCTAGATGAAGGTAAAGCTGTAATTCCGGTGTGGTTAGATGTTATTTATCGACAGTTAGATAATAAGCTAGGGAAAAATTAAGACTCATCTTTATAAACAAAAGTTGTAAATTAAGAAACTACTTGTCCATGTCTATGAAATACCTGATCGTATTGCCAAGACAAAAATATGATTAAGTATATTTAATTTGGGATTGATTACTGTAATAGGGTTCTTTCTGTTATTTCTCGATAAACTTGATCAAATATTTTCTCTCGTATTAATTGCCCAAAATCTTCATTGTCATTGATGCGTTTGAACATCTCAAAGTTACTGTCAATCATGGTTTGGAGTACAGCATCAAACAACGCATCATGAAGAAGTTGAACATTGCCCCGTGTGTTGACTTTGGCACTAGCTTGCAGACTCTCATTAGCAGCTAACCGTGTTTTCAGTTCTGTGAAAAAAACCCGGTCTGCATCAGAGAAATCTGTACCGAAACGCTGATTAAGTTCAGCAATTATTTCAGATAAAGCTGCTTTTTCAGCATCTGCTAATTTACCTTGTTCAAGTTCAGTGAGTAAATCGAGGAAACCAGCACCGGATTTCAGCGCGATTTTACCGCTAAAGGTTTTTTGAATGCGATAACTTTCCAAATCAACATATTCATGAACGTTTTGAGGCAACTTTTCAGTTTCAGATGGTAAGGCACGTATAAGGAGTCGTGCAAACAGATAAAGTCGTTCTAAATCAACATCTTTAAACGTTATTACCTGAGATAAAAACCCATAGAGTCGGATAAACGATCTCAGCCGATGCTTAAACTCCATTCGTTGTTCGGCTTCGGGAATATAGTTATAACGATCTACGACAGTACGGATGAGGGGTTGGAGTTTGCTGGCTTTTTCACCCTGTCGAAGATAAAGTTCCGCAATTTCGGAAACTTGATCATTGGTGTAGAGGTTAAAATTCTCTAAAACAGTCTGCAAGTCATAGAGCTTATTTGGATCAGTTCCCTCACTCAGAATAGTTGTCTCGTAATACGGTTTAAAGGCGTGTTCAATATCGTCGGTAGAATTGGCAAAGTCTAGTATCATTGTATCGGTCTTACGTGGCTGGATACGGTTTAGCCTACTGAGTGTTTGCACTGCTGCCACGCTACTCAGCACTTTATCTATATACATTGTGTGTAGCAGGGGTTGGTCAAAGCCAGTCTGGAATTTTTCAGCAACAATCAAAAAGCGGTATTCTGGTTTTTTGAACTGTTCTGCTGTTTGTTTATCAGAGAAGCCGTTCATTTGGGCTTCTGTGTAATCCAAGTCGTGATAATTTACCGTACCAGAAAAGGCAACCAGAGCCTTAATGGGATA
This sequence comes from uncultured cyanobacterium, assembly GCA_963772205.1. GTDB lineage: Bacteria > Cyanobacteriota > Cyanobacteriia > Cyanobacteriales > Nostocaceae > Gloeotrichia. The sequence continues at coordinate 1,056 of CAVYXS010000311.1, read as the reverse complement.
GCTTTGCTGTTTTAGGTAGTCGTCAAATGACTGTTTGTAAAGTACAGCGTGCAGACGGCTACGAGTGACAATCATGGCTTTAGCCTGTCCGTTACCGCTCTCATCCGGGATGCGATCGCAAATATTTTCCCAAAAATGTTCCACCATAATGGCGGTCTTACGAGCAACAGTATATTGGTGTAAATCGACATAGCGGCGAAGTATAACTATGGCTTTGCCCTTTTCGTAACGAGGATTTTCAACAGCAACTTTGAGTAGATTGAAGTATGTTTCAAAGGTGGTATAATTCTGCAAAACATCCAGAATGAAGCCTTCTTCAATCGCCTGCCGCATGGTATATAGGTGAAAGGGACTGAAGCTCCCATCGGCTTGGGATTCGCCAAAAATTTCCAGCGTTTTTTGTTTTGGGGTAGCCGTGAATGCAAAAAAACTTAAATTAGGCTGACGTTGCCTAGATTCTAGGCTCTGGTTAATCAAGTCCTCGCCTGTCGGTGTATCTTCCGATTCTAGCTGTTCAGCTTCTTCCAAGTTTTGAACACGCAATACAGATTTAAGGCTTTTGCTGGCTTCACCGGACTGAGATGAATGTGCTTCATCAACGATGATGGCAAAGTGCCGTCCGGTAAGTTGCTTTACCTTACCCACAATCACAGGAAATTTTTGTAGGGTACAGACAATAATTGCCGCTCCACTGACAAGGGCTTCAGATAATTGCTCGCTGTCTTTATCAATAGCTGTAACTACACCAGGGGTTTGCTCAAACTGGAGAATGGTGTTTTGTAGTTGGCAATCCAGTACCCGACGATCTGTAATGACGATAACAGAATCAAACACGCGCTGGTTTTCAGAATTATGTAGGAATGCCAGTCGGTGAGCCAACCAAGCAATTGTGTTACTTTTACCACTTCCAGCACTGTGTTGAATTAAGTAATGATGTCCAGCTTGATATTTACGGACATGAGTAGCTATTTGCCGTACTGCATCGCGTTGGTGGTAACGGGGAAAGATTAGTTTTTCTTGCCGCTTACCATCAGACTCATCAAGCAATACATGGTG
>CAVYXS010000310.1:0-40740 GCA_963772205.1 uncultured cyanobacterium | reverse complement strand
GTATTACTGTCACCAACTTCTGTAGTTAACGATGCTCATAGAGTTTCTTTGCTGGTTCATGTCTGGACTTTCCGCAATGAAGATTTCTTTTTACCTTTGGATTTTCCAGGAAATCCCCAAGGGGAATATGAATTGTTTTTCAGCTTAGGAATTGATGGAGTATTTAGTGACTTTCCAGATATGGCTAGTCTTACTGTGGGTAATTCAAAATCCAAAATGAATCCAGAAATTGCGTAAGTCCTAAATTATGGCAACAATTGTCAATATATCCGCGCCTTCGGTGTAAAACGGTAGGGGTTTAGCACTGCTCATAGGTGTCAACTTAACGCGAAACCTAAGCACCAAAGAAGTTATATCAATTTAGTTGCTTTGCCGGATACACCCTCAACCCCACTCCCAGCCTCTCCCCGTGAACGGGGAGAGGTGCAGTATGCGGAGAGGAGTTTTGATTTTTGGGGCAAAGCGTTGATTTATCAATACTTCCAGCTTAAGTTGACACCACTGAGCACTGCTAAACCCCTACGATAGATGTAATCTTTGTCAAATACTTGCATTTATGCTAGCAATTTCTGCTTCTTTGGTTGCACCAGTTTTAGCAATGCGGGCGTTGATTAATTCTTCTACTCGTTCTGTGTATGTCCAACCTGTTGACATCTACCCCATCCCTAAAGGATACAGCTGGGAAGATTCTACATTCACAGACTCACCGATCACTTCTAACTCCCAACTCCTCTGATTTGTCGCTGGGCTTCGTATAACATTAAAGCAGCTGCGATCGCCACATTCAATGATTCTACTCCTGGACTGAGGGGAATTTGCACTTGTAAATCTGCCATTGCGGCTAAATCTGGCGACAAACCAGCACCTTCATTTCCCAGTAAAATCAAACTGGGTTTTCGCCAATCAACTTCCCAGTAAGTTAAAGTTGCACTGGGCAAAGTAGCTACTACCTGCATTCCAGCTTGCTGACTTTGTTCAACTGTCGCTTTTAAATCTTCTGTTACCGTCATTCCTAAGCGAAACCACTGTCCAGCGGAAGCACGCAGGACTTTTGGATTCTCTAAATCTACACTATCCCCACTCAGGCATAAAGCTGATACTCCCGCCGCTGCTGCTGTGCGAATGATTGTACCTAGGTTGCCTGGATCTTGTATAGTTTCTAAGGCGAGGACTAAACCAGTAAATGGAATTTGGGTTTGGATCTCACTCCGTTTTGCTGTGGCGACGACACCATCTGGTTGTACTGTGGTAGCGATCGCCTCTATAACTTCCTGACTGACAATTTCTGCCCGTTCACATCGGCTAGTAGCTGTTTCCCACAGCGAGAGATGGGTTGTTTGCCATTCTGGGGTACAACACACCGTTACGAGCGGATAATTCACTGCACAAGCTTCTTCTAACAGGTGTGTCCCTTCCAATAAAAATAGCTCTTGCTTCCGCCGTTCCTTAGTGGAGTGCAGTTTGCGGATTTGCTTGACTAGGGAATTTTGTAAACTTGTCAACATTAATAAGTTAGTAGTGAAGAGTTAGGAGTTGAAAGAAACGGAATTTACTCTTGACTGCTAACTCAGATATGCGGAACCCGGGACTTGAACCCGGAAGCCTTGCGGCACTAGAACCTGAATCTAGCGCGTCTGCCAATTCCGCCAGTTCCGCTGGTATCGAATTTAGTATTGACAATTTCTTATTATTGCTTATCTGTTCATGCTTGTCAATAGCTGTTTCCCAGATTCTTCAACTTCGGCGCAGATGGGGACTGGGGTTGACAGATTTAGGGAAAAACTTGCCCAATGCCCAATCGCCAATGCCCAATCTAGTTCCTCAAGAACTTTGCCCTAGTTTTACTGAGTATCCAGATTTGCCACCAGCCCTAGCTTAATGTAGCTTTTTAATTAAATTTTAAAATATCTCCAAGGCTTGCTACAGCTTGGTTTCAGGTCTGAGATCACACCAAAAATAATCATTTCCCCATATAATATGTAGCGCCAAAATGTAGACAAATCAATTCTTTACTGTAGAATCAAAACCAACTTCAATCCATTAAAATTTACATATTTATTTTGGAGGTAGGCTTATTAATCCTTCTAGCAGCTTACCAGATGCCAAAACTTCTCCAGAAGCAGACTCCTCAGTCTTGCAAATCTGGGGTGGGCATCCTTTGCGCGGTCATGTAAACATTAGCGGGGCCAAAAATTCGGCACTGGTAATCATGGCTGGAACCTTGCTATGTTCGGGAGACTGTCATATCCACAATGTGCCCTTATTAGCGGACGTGGAGCGGATGAGTCAAGTTTTATTGGCTTTAGGTGTTGGACTTAAACGAAACGGCGACAGTTTAGATATCGATGCCAGAGAAATTAAAACTTCAAAGGCTCCCTACGAACTGGTTACTCAACTGCGGGCAAGTTTTTTTGCCATTGGTCCAATTCTGGCAAGGCTAGGAGAGGCTCATATGCCATTACCAGGTGGTTGCGCCATTGGGGCTAGATCAGTTGATTTGCATGTCCGGGGACTGCAAGCAATGGGTGCCGAGGTACAAATTGAACATGGCATTTGTCATGCCTATGTTCCTGGTACTCATAATAGATTAAAAGGTGCGAAAATTTACTTAGATAGCCCCAGTGTAGGAGCGACGGAAACCTTAATGATGGCGGCGACTCTAGCAGATGGAGAAACCATCATCGAAAATGCCGCACGAGAACCAGAAGTAGTCGATTTGGCGAATTTCTGCAAAGCGATGGGTGCCAAGATTGAGGGTGCTGGCACTGGTAAGATTATAATTGAAGGTGTTCCTCATCTGCATTCTGTAGAATACAACATTATTCCCGATCGCATTGAAACAGGAACGTTTTTAGTCGCTGCAGCGATCACTCGCTCAGAACTAACCCTCAGTCCAGTCGTACCCGATCATTTGATCCCAGTAATTGCCAAGCTGCGCGATATTGGCGTACCCATAATTGAGGAAGCACCTAACCATTTACGCATCTTACCTGCACAAACCCTCAGAGCCACCAATATTGAAACCTTGCCCCATCCAGGCTTTCCTACGGATATGCAAGCACCATTCATGGCTTTGTTGACATTGGCCGAAGGCGACAGCCTGATTAACGAATCTGTCTTTGAAAATCGCTTACGTCATGCATCCGAGTTAAATCGCTTGGGGGCTGACATTCGCATCAAAGGTAACACCGCTTTTGTCCGGGGAGTGCCGATTTTGTCCGGGGCACCCGTATTAGGCACGGACTTGCGAGCATCAGCGGCGTTAGTTATAGCAGGACTCGCAGCCGAAGGCAAAACCACTATTCAGGGGTTAAACCACCTTGATCGCGGTTATGATCGACTCGATATCAAGTTGCAGCAATTGGGGGCAAAAATTCTGCGTGTGAACGAACCACCGACAGATACACCATTGACACCTAGCGCGAGTACTCCCTCCGCATCGATTTCGATTTAGTAGTTAGGTGGGGCATCTGCCCTACCTGCTTTTGGTTATACTAATATTTAGGATCGGCTGTTGATATTTCCTTTTTCCAGTCTGGCTGCACTATGTCCTTGTTTAAAACTTCGCTGATTGGTTTAAAAGCAGACTCATTTCGCCATCCATTAGACCTGGAAGCTACGAAAACTCTCAAGCAGATTCCGGGACTAGATATGTTAGTGCGGAATTGGCTCGGTCCAATGGCAGAGCAGGTTTTCTATGTAGACAATATTGCCTCCAGTGTTCTGGTGGGTGAAAAACAGCTACCACATTTACATCAGCTGTTGTTAGAAGCCTGCAAAATATTAGATATCGAGCCTCCCCAGTTGTATATTCGGCAACATCCGGCTCCCAATGCCTACACCTTTGCTATGCGCGGTAAGCAGCCGTTTATTGTGCTGCACACCTCTCTCATTGAAATCCTGACACCAGAAGAAATTCAGGCAGTAATTGCCCATGAATTAGGGCATCTCAAGTGTGACCACAGTGTTTACTTGACGCCAGTAAATTTACTAATACTAGCAGCCGGAATTGTACCTAATGTTGGCGCGGTGATTGCTCAAGCAATGCAAGCACAACTTTTGGAATGGGTACGCTGTGCAGAATTTACCTGCGATTGCGCCGCATTGTTAGCCACCCAAAACCCCAAAGTTGTCATGTCAGTTTTAATGAAACTGGCGGGAGGTTCCCCCACCTTAGCACCACAACTTAACCTCGATGCCTTCATTGCTCAAGCCCGCGCTTACGATGATATTAGCAAGAGCGAACTTGGCGAAATGGTCAAAGTTGCCCGCACAGCCCAATTAACTCATCCAGTACCAGTATTGCGGGCACGAGAAATCGACCGTTGGGCAAGCAGCAAAGAATATCAATCATTATTACAAATTCACGGACTTAAGTCTACTGATCAAGTCGCACCTGGGGGGTGGCGAAACTGGTAGACTGAGAGTATTGCAAAGAATTAAAGCAGTAATCGAAGAAGTGGAAACAGCCGAAAATCTCGGCGATGTCAGCAATGTGAAAAAACTTAAAGCTGACGGTGACTATTATCGCATCAGAGTAGGGAAATACAGAATTGGGATTACCATATCCGATACTGTGCTGATTTTTGTCCGGGCTATGCAAAGGAAAGACATTTACAGATATTTTCCCTAAAGAATGATGCGATCGCACCTCCTCAAATTGATTTACGATAACTGTGTGGCAGCAAAAAATACCCCATTGGTTAAATAACAACCGCCAGCATGACAGTTACTTCCATTGACAATCGTTTCCCACCCATAAACTTATTTGAATACGAAAAGCTAGCACCAGAGTATCTCTCCCAGATGGCACATGATTACTACAGTAGTGGTGCGGGAGATGAAGTGACTTTACGGGAAAATCGCGCTGCTTTTGAGCAAATCAAACTACGACCGAGGATGTTAATAGATGTAAGCGATCGCCACTTAAACACCTCCATTTTAGGACAACCCCTACAACTCCCTTTACTAATTGCACCAATGGCGTTTCAATGTCTAGCCCATCGCGAGGGAGAAATTGCTACTGCTGAGGCTGCAGCCTCAGCAGGCGTGGGTATGGTATTAAGTACTTTGGCTACTAAGACCATTGAAGAAGTCGCTACAACCAGTCATAATTTTCCCAATGCCTTACAATGGTTCCAGCTTTACATCCACAAAGACAGGGGATTGACTCGCACCTTAGTCGAAAGGGCTGAGGCTGCAGGCTACAAAGCACTTTGTCTGACCGTAGATGCTCCTGTTCTCGGTCGTCGGGAGCGGGATCAGCGTAACGAGTTTGCCTTACCACCAGGTTTACACGCAGCGAACCTCACAAATATATCACAACTAGATATTCCCCATCAACAAGGAGAATCTGGGTTATTTACCTATTTTGCCCAACAGTTAAACCCGGCGATAACTTGGCGGGACTTGGAATGGATACAGTCTATCTCCGGACTACCCTTGATACTTAAAGGCATTTTACGGGGAGATGATGCTGTGCGGGCTGTAGAGTATGGCGCCAAAGCGATTGTAGTTTCTAATCATGGCGGCAGACAATTGGACGGTGCGATCGCCTCTTTAGATGCCCTCACTGAAATCGTCTCAGCTGTGGATAATAGAGTAGAAGTTTTATTGGATGGAGGTATCCGCCGGGGTACAGACATTCTCAAAGCCTTAGCATTAGGTGCAAAAGCGGTACTCATTGGACGACCTATTTTATGGGGACTAGCCGTAGCAGGCGCAGCAGGTGTATCCCATATCATATCCCTCCTAGAAGATGAGTTGAGCGTGGCAATGGCTTTGAGTGGCTGCAGTAAACTAGCGGATATTGACCGTAGTTTAGTCACGTCAGTTAATCGTTAAGTTAGAAAGAAATATGTAATTTATGCTTGCCAAAAAATTGCTGAATAGAGTATAGTAGAAAAGTTGCACCCAAGGGCGGGTGGCGAAACTGGTAGACGCACCACACTCAAAATGTGGCGACCTTGCGGTCATAGGAGTTCGATTCTCCTCCTGCCCATTTTTAAACTGACAGTTAAATTTGTTAAACAGACAGAACAAGAATTAACTGTAGGATTTGACAATATTATAGACTATGAGTTATGATAGCTATGCTATAGCTGGCTAGTAAAGTTATTTACAAAGTTAGACTAGCCAAGTTGAAATAATGTAAGTACAATTATCCTCAGCGTCATTTGTTAGTAAATTAAGAGAGAATTATGCGACTCAAAAGATGGGAATCTCCCCGCCGAGAAGGGAGAAATGACAAAGGTAAAGGCGGTTCTGCAAGAAAACGACAACTCAAAAAACAAAGGCAAATGCTGCGACAAAGGCTGAAGGAAGGTAATAAAGCAGATAACAATAAAAACAATAGACAGGGGGGAAAGAATGTTTTCTTCCCCTATTTTTTTGGTTTCTCTCCAGAGGAAAAAACAAAGTTTTTGAGTTTTATCAGTACAGACAGATAGGAACTTAAAACTCTAACAATGATTTGTAAATTAATAAAAAAAATAGTATTTTTCAGAAATATTTTTATTCCCCATCCTCATACAATATTACTCGGTTAATATGTGCAGAGACTTTACTCTACTGGCTCTACAAGGGTTTTAAGTTGATTATTTATCTCTTTTAGTATTGCATCCTCATATATCAAAAACTAATAGTTTGGTCAGATTGGTTGAATTTTGCTACATAAGTATTGTTAATTATCTAGTAATTTTACTTACGTAATTAATAAAATATAGATAAATTGTAATAATTTTATGAATCAATAGAAATTTAATTATGAAGTAAATATAAATTTTTTATTCGTGAGTGTAAAAATTGCTGACTGACCCAGTAAGCTAATATACAGTAGCAAATAATGCTGGACATACCAGATTAGCCAAAGATTTATTAAAAAAGGCTTTCTAAGTCGATTTATTCGTATCTGATGGTGTTACACAACCTGAAAAAAAGTCAGCGCTATTCAAGTCAGATTTTTTAAATGTTAAGAATCTATGTTGGTAATATATTAGGATTTTTGTATTTGACACAAGGAGTGATTTATGGGAAACAAAGTATTTTTACCGACTAAAAAGGTGCTTGATTTTCCCATTACTGCCTTGAAATTTGACGATCAGATACAAACAATACTAAGATGGGCAAGCGATCGCGAGAGTAAGACTGTATGTGTAGCCAATGTACACATGCTAATGGAAGCACACTGGAATCCAGACTTTGCCAGTATATTAAAAAATGCAGACCTAGTAACTCCTGATGGTATGCCTCTGGTTTGGATGATGCGGAAAATGGGTGCAAATTACCAAGATCGTGTGGCGGGGATGGATATTTTCCTCGCTTTGTGTCAACAAGCGCAAACACAAAATTTGAGTGTGTTCTTTGTAGGATCGCAAACAGAAATTCTTTCTAGGATGCGAAAAAGGCTAGAGCAGGAATTTCCGCAGTTGAACATAGCAGCGATGGAACCCCTACCCTTCCATCCCTTGACTGCAATTGAAGATGCAGAGCTGATTAACAAGATCAACTCAAGTGGTGCTGGTGTAGTGTTGGTATCCCTAGGATGTCCAAAACAAGAACATTGGATGGCTCAACACAAAAATAAAATTCAGGCTGTAATGATTGGAGTGGGTGGAGTTTTCCCAGTTTACGCAGGTATTCACAAACGCGCACCCCGTATCCTCAGAGATCTAGGGCTTGAATGGCTTTATCGATTGATTCAAGAGCCGCGCCGACTTGGGCGTCGCTATATTCTCACAATTCCCCCCTTTATTTGGCTAGCTACCAAACAACTGCTCTCATCAAGTCGTCTGGCAGAAGTTTTTCTTCAAGAAACTGGAGAATGAAAACTTTTTAAATGGTTTCCCAGGTGTCAAAAGATGATGGAGCAATCATTTGGGCGAGTTTACTCCAAAATTTTCGCAAAATTTACCTAAATTCAATCACATCATCTGTAGTTTGTGAGTGGTTATACTTATTGCAGTCGGAATTGCCCGATTTTTTCTCACGACTTTTTCTGATGGGGTGCAATTTTTGTGATCAACAACCGGTCGTTATTGAGTTTATGGCGGCCTATAAGCTCAAATTTAGCCTAGATGCATGAAAAATTTCCCGAATAGTCCCAAGAACAATCACTATTTCCAGACAGATCATCTCAAAGCTGATCTAAAAGGCCGCTCGGTTCGGGGTGGTGCAGTCACAATGGTTGCTCAAGCTTTAAAGTTTGGCTTGAGCTTGGTATCCAATGTGGTGTTAGCTCGACTACTAACACCACAAGATTACGGCTTGATAGGTATGGCGACTGCTGTGATTGGGTTTGTCGAACTGTTTAAAGACTTGGGTTTGTCAATGGCGACTGTCCAGAAGGAACAAATTAATCATGAGCAAGTTAGTACATTATTTTGGGTAAATGTGGTATTAAGTATCGCAACTGCACTGATTACTGCAGCGATCGCACCTGCAATTGCCTGGTTTTATCATGAACCGCGTTTGATATGGATTACGCTGGCTCTAACAGGTGGATTTATCATCGGCGGGTTAGGTGTTCAACACAGTGCTTTGCTGAATCGTCAGATGGAATACAAGCTGCTGATGTTTAATGATGTTTTTTCTATGACCATTGGCATTTTAGCTGCGATCGTTACCGCCTGCTATGGATCTGGTTACTGGGCATTGGTAATAATGCCACTGGTGACAGGATTTGTAAACACACTAGGGGTTTGGATTGCTTGTCGTTGGCGTCCAGGTTTACCAGTTTGGAAATCTGGCATAGGTTCAATGTTAGCTTTTGGCGGCAACATGACTGGTTTTAGCACTATTAATTACTTTGCGCGAAATATCGACAATATATTGATTGGGCGTTACTGGGGCACTCAACAGTTAGGTCTATATGCTAAAGCCTATCAATTGCTACTGTTGCCAATTAGCCAGATTAATGTACCAATTACTGCTGTAGCGATTCCCAGTTTAAGTCGATTGCAGCATGATCCCCAACAGTTCCGTCAATACTACCTAAAAGCTATTTCCATAGTTGCTTTTCTGACCATGCCGATCATCACTTTTATGAGTGTGACATCAGAAGAAATTATTGAGTTACTACTAGGTTCTCAATGGCGGGATGCTACATTAATTTTTCGATTGTTGAGCATATCAGCATTTGTTCAACCTATTTGCAATACCGCTGGCTGGCTGTATATCTCCACAGGCAGAACTGATCGCATGTTCAAATGGGGTATATTTTCTTCTTCCTCAATCGTAGCATCATTTTTGATTGGTTTACCGCATCAAGCATCCGGCGTAGCTTTATGCTATGCCATAGTCATGCTTGCACAGGCTTTACCATGTATGTATTACGCAACACGAAATACTTCAATTACTGTACTTAATGTATTACAAGCAGTAAAGCCAGCATTGATATCATCAGTGCTAGCAAGTCTACTGGTATTCAGCATCAAGATTGCCATTGCCTCAAGTTTGCCAATGTGGATAACAATAATTATCTATTCTATTGTGATGAGCCTAGTTTATATTTGGCTGATGTTATATGTATTTAAAATGAAAGCTTTTTATTTAAGCTTTTTGCATGAGTTAAAAAAAGGACATTCAAAGTAAGTTAATTGTTGCTTAATTTAGCTTTTTGTTCATTAAAGTCCAAATTTTAGATATTATGCAAAATAAAAACCTGTGGACAGAAACAAAATTTATCAATACTCCTCAAGGTTATAAGGCTTCTAAAGACCCGAAAAACGTCAGTATCAGTTCGAGAATTATTGCTAATATTCAAGGCAGAGTTTACGAAAAAATTATCAAAAAACATGCTAGCGGCTTGCTACTTGACTTAGGCTGTGGCAATGTTCCTTTGTATGGCATATATAAAGACCAAATTATAGATAATATTTGTATTGATTGGGGTAATACTCTACATAAGAATGTTTTTCTTGATTTAGAAACTGATTTAAATACCAAAATCCCTCTTGATAGTGAGCAGTTTGATACTATTCTCATCACTGATGTTTTGGAACATATAGCCAAGCCAGAATTATTAATGAGTGAGATGACGAGGCTTTTAAAGCCGAATGGAAAACTTATTCTCACTGTACCTTTTTTATATTGGCTGCATGAGCAACCTCATGATTATTTTAGATATACAGAATTTGCATTGGAAATGTTTTGCAAACAGAATGATTTGTTGATTATTGAATTAGCACCATATGGAGGGGCTTTGGAAGTAATTTTGGATATTTTAGCTAAACAATTAATACGAGTTTCTCACCAAGTTTGTATAATGTATTCAATTTTAAGTTTAACTTTGATTGAATCGGCATTCGGTCAAAAAATTTCACTGAAAATGACTAAAAATTTTCCAATAGGTTATTATTTGGTAGCGCAAAAACATAGTTAATAGACTGGCTATCAAGTTATTCATGGGTTAGATGATTTTACATTTTTGTTGAAAAGAATTATTATGAAAATCGCCTTTTTTGTAGATCAATTTCCCAGTGTATCTGAAACCTTTATTTTAAATCAGATAACCGGACTGATTGATCGTGGTCATGAAGTTGACATTTATGCTGATAAATACAGGTGATATATCAAAAATACACCTAGAAGCTGAAACATACAATCTTCTTGCTAATACATACTATATTGGAAAACCCCAGAATTACATTTGGCGTTTTTTGAAAGGTGTTAAATTATTAATCAATTTTTGGCGAAACCCGATTTTATTACTTAAAACTTTTAATATTTTTAAATATAGAAGATATGCTGCCTCGTTAATGCTGTACTATGCTGTCGCTCAGTTATTAGATAAACAATTAGTATACGACATTATTCATTGTCATTTTGGACCTAATGGTGTCAAAGCAGTTTTATTAAAGGATTTAGGTATTATTAGGGAGCCTATAATTACAACATTTCACGGCTATGATGTCAACATAAATATTTTTACAAGTGGTTTAAAGATTTATCAGCAGCTTTTTAAAAAAGGAAATTTATACACGGCTAATACAACTTTTACAGCTAACAAGGTTATAAAATTAGGTTGCCCTGCGAATAAGCTTATTAAGCTACCTATAGGTATTGATATATCAAAGTATAATTTCCAAAAAAAGCAACTTATACCTAACCAAAAGATCAAGATTATTACAGTTGCAAGATTAGTTGAAAAAAAAGGTATTGAATATTCGATTCGATCTGTAGTCAAGGTTTTTAAAACATATTCTCATCTTGAATATATAATTATTGGAGATGGTGATCTACGTGAATCACTAGAATCTTTAACAGTTGAATTTGGAGTTACAGATAAAGTTAAGTTTCTAGGAGCAAAAACACAAAATGAAATCCGCCAGCTTTATGCTGAATCTCATATTTTTGTTTTGTCAAGTGTAACTGCTTCTAATGGAGATCAAGAAGGACAGGGATTGGTATTACAAGAGGCACAAGCTATGGGGTTGCCAGTTTTATCTACCTTGCATAATGGTATTCCCGATGGAGTTCTAGATGGTATTTCAGGGTTTCTTGTTCCTGAACGAGATGTTGATGCTTTGGCAGAAAAATTAAGTTATTTAATTGAGCATCCAGAGATTTGGCCAAGCATGGGTTTACACCGGTCGGGCTTTTGTAGAAGAACATTACGATATTAATAAACTGAATGATAATTTAATTAAAATATATGAAAATATGCTCAAACCAGACCAAGATTAATAATTTTTTATTATAGACAATGATTTATTTTATAAATATAAAAAATAGGTTGTTTTGGCAATAAATGAATACCCATCTGTAAAAAATGATGATTATGTCAAAAATCAACACATATCAGCAATTTGTATCAGTTATAATTCCTGTTTTTAATGATAGTGAACGCTTAAAAATTTGTCTACAAGCTCTAGAAAATCAAACATATCCACAAAAATTTTATGAAATAATTGTTGTAGATAATGGTTCAATAGAAAATATCAAGGTTTTAGTCAATAATTTTGCACAAGCCTTAACAACTTACGAAAATACACCTGGTTCTTATGCAGCTCGTAACCAAGGAATATCAATAGCCAAAGGAGAAATTCTTGCTTTTACAGATTCAGACTGTATTCCTGCTTTGGATTGGATTGAAAAAGGTGTAAAAAGTCTGCTAAATACACCTAATTGTGGATTAGTAGCTGGACGAATAGACTTTTTCTTCAAAAATCCAGAAGAACCAACGCCAGTAGAGCTTTATGAAAGTGTTGAGTTGTCTTTTGAGCAGGATATTAACATAAAAGATAAACATTTTGGTGTAACCGCAAATCTTTTCACATTCAAGCATGTCATAGATCATATTGGTGCATTCAATGCTAATCTAAAATCTGGTGGCGATCGCGAATGGGGAGAACGAGTTTTTCAAGCTGGTTATCAACAGATTTATGCAGATGATGTTTTTGTTAAACATCCTGCTAGGCATTCATTTGCACAACTTTATACAAGAATGGCTCGTTTTGTTGGTGGTCAACATGATTTAATGATGAGTAAAAATCCTTCATTATCCGAAATAATCAGCGATTTTCTGCAAGCATTAAAGCCACCTTTTAGAAGTTTTTATAGAATTTGGAAAAATCAACAATTACATGGATATAAGCAAAAGCTCCAATTTATTTCAGTAATGTTTTTTATTAGATACGTAGTCATTGTGGAAAAATTGGGGCTTTATTTTGGTGCTAGTTCTAAAAGAAAGTAGTTGAAAAATGCATATAAAAAACAATTATTATGAACAACAAATCATCAAAATCTGATATTAATCCCTTAGTTAGCATCGTCATAGGTAATTATAATTATGAACGCTTTATTAAAGAGGCAATTGATAGTGCGCTCAACCAAACCTATCAAAATATTGAAGTTATTGTTGTAGATGATGGTTCACAAGACAAATCTCGACAAATTATTTCTAGCTATGGTGATAGAGTAATTGCTATTTTCAAGGAAAATGGGGGACAACCATCAAATTATAATGCAGGTTTTGCAGCTAGTAGCGGCGATATCATTTGCTTTTTAGATTCTGATGATATTTATTTACCTAATAAAGTGGCAGAGATGGTAAAGATTTTTGTATCTGATGATGAAATTGCTTGGTGCTTCCACAGTATTCAGTTAACTGATGCAAAAAGTAATCCTTTAGATTCTAGTTTAATGCATAAACAGATATCTCGTCAGTGTGATTTTCGAGCAAGGATTAAATCAGGTAAAATTCCCCCACACCTTCCTCCATCATCGGCACTATCTTTCAGAAGATCGCTACTAGAAAAAATACTGCCTATGCCTACAACTAAAGCTACTCCAGGAAGTGACCATTATGTAAAATTTATGGCGGTAGGATTGAGCAAGGGTTTTATTCTGGGAAAAGACCTAACATTGCAAAGAATACACGAGAATAATATGGGAACTTTGAGAAGTGATGACCGGCAAGTAAGAGCTAGAGAATATACTTATACTGGCTTATGGATAAGAAAAGAATTCCCCTATTTCAGAAAGTTCGCCAACAAGTTATTCTCTGTCGCAACTGCTTTTAATTGGATTACTGGTAATACTGATATGGAAAACATTAAAACCATGAAAATTTATCTATCTTCGAGTTCTAACTTAGAAAATGTAGAAATTTACTTGCGAGCATCATATTACTATTTTAAAGGGCTAATAGGTCGTTAATATAAGGACTATCAAATTTGCACAATCCAAGATGTTTTTTATCTAAAAAAAAGATAACCTGTTACACAAAAGAATAAATATCAATTTTAAATTTTAAAACTAACTATGCGCGTTGCAATTCTTCGTAGATCATCACAAGCTTCTTTCAGTATGGATGTTTATGCTGATGGTTTAATAAGTGGACTGAAGGCAGTTCGACCAACATGGGAAATTGTGGAATTTGCACCAGCAGCATACCACTCAGATCACAAGAGGAGTTCTTGGTCATTAGGAATTAGCAAGTATTATGAACGTTATTGGCGCTATCCCCGCATGATAGAAAAGCAGAAAGCCGACATCTTCCATATCATCGATCATAGTGATGGACATTTAGCCTACTGGCTAGAAAAAAACGATAAACCAGGGATAGTTACCTGCCATGATTTAATCAATTTAATTCAACCTGAAAATGTTTACGATCAGGCACGTTTACCTTTGATCAGCATGGAGGCTTGGAAATATGCTATAAGAGGTATGCACAAAGCAAATCATATCATCACTGTATCGTCACACACCGCCAAAGATGTTGTGCGCGAATTGAAAATTGAACCAGACCGCATTACAGTTGTTCCTAATGGAGTTGACTCCACCTTTCGTGTTCTTCCACAAAATGAGGTTGCCTCCTTTCGGCAGAAACATGGTATTTTAGCAGATACGTTATGTTTACTTAACGTTGGCTTAAATCACCCACGGAAGAACGTTTTGACAATATTGAAACTTCTGAAAGAACTTAGGGATAAGATATTACCTATTCATTTTTGGAAAGCTGGTGCAGACTTTACTGTTGAACAGAAAAAATTTATCGAAACCCACAGATTAGAAAATTGCATCACCTATTTAGGTCAGCCAGATCAACATACCTTACTGCAAATTTATAATGCTGCTGATGTGCTTTTATCTCCCTCTTTCTATGAAGGTTTCGGAATTACGATTCTAGAAGCTATGGCTTGTGGGACAGTCGTCATTACTTCCAATGTTACATCATTACCAGAAGTGGCAGGCGACGCAGCCATATTGGTTGAACCAAATGATATTCATGCAATGCTGCAGGCTGTATATCGTATTGTTGAGGATAAATGTTACCGTGAGTCATTAGTTAAGCGAGGTTTAGTTAGAGCAAAATTATTTACTTGGGAAAGAAGCGCTGAACAAATTGCCGAAATTTATGAAAAAATGGTTTTAAAGCATGAAAATCAAGGTTTTATAGAAAAGCCTCAAAATCTCTAAACCCCATCTCCATACTGTAAATATGAAAATCCTTCTATCCGCCTATTCCTGTGAACCAGGGAGAGGTTCTGAACCTGGAATTGGTTGGAATGTGGCACGAGAAATCGCCCAGCACCATGAAGTTTGGGTACTTACCCGCCCTGACGAAAGTCAAAAAATAATTGAGGCGGAGTTAGAGCGCAACCCAGTATCAAATATGCATTTCGTATACTTTACAACACCATTTCTGGGTGGTATGTGGAAGTTGGGACAAAGCGGTGCAATGCAAATTCATTACTATTTTTGGCAGATTACAGCCTACTTCGTAGCTCGTAGGCTTCATCGCGAAATTTGTTTTGATGTTGTGCAGCATGTAACATTTGGTAAGTACTCCTGCCCTAGTTTCATTTCACTGTTGCCCATCCCTTTTATTTGGGGGCCTGTTGGCGGTGGAGAATCAGCTCCTCAAACATTCTGGAAAGATTTTAACTGGAGTAACAAAATTTATGAAATTTTGCGAATTATAGTCCGGTGGATTGGGGAAATTGACCCATTTACTCGCATTACCGCAAGACGGAGCACCATAGCCTACGCAACAACTGAGGATACTGCTATACGGGTTAGCAAATTAGGGGCAAGTAAAGTTGATATTTTACCGCAAATAGGCCTATCTGTAGAGGAAATAAAATATCTTGGTCAATTCCCTACTCCGGTTTTTTCCCCACTCAGATTTATTAACATTGGTCGATTGCTGCACTGGAAAGGGTTCCATCTAAGTTTGCGTGCCTTTGCTCAGGCTAATTTGCCTGATGCTGAGTACCTGGATTGTCGGCAATGGCCCAGAGTGGCAGCGTTTACATGCACTTGCCAACGACTTGGGCATTAGTCATCAAGTGAAGTTTTGGGGTTGGTTGTCCCGTAATGAAACTCTAGAGAAACTGGGTGACTGTGCAGTTTTAATACATCCTAGTTTACATGAATCTGGTGGTTATATATGCATAGAAGCTATGGCTGCAGGTCGTCCAGTGATTTGTCTGGATTTAGGTGGACCAGGGCAGCAGGTGACTGAAGAGACAGGTTTTAAGATTCCAGCCCATAATTCAGAGCAGACAGTTGCTGATTTGGCTGCAGCAATGGTGAAAATTTCTGCAGATCCAGAACTACGAGTAAAAATGGGACAGGCTGGACAAGTTCTGGTGAAGAAACACTTTAGTTGGGATGCGAAAGGGCAACTGTTTAATCAGCTATACGAAAAGATTGTGACACCTGATTGCGTTGTTTAGGAGCTATAGCGAATGCAAATCCTGAAAGTACATTGCTATTACCAAATTCGCGGGGGAGAAGAGGAGACTAGCGAAGCGGAGACAGGCCTTTTGCAGCAGATGGGGCATGGGGTTGATGTTTATAAAGACAATAATAATCGCATACCAATTTTAAGTGCTAGACAAATGACATTCACCACAGTTTGGTCTAGTCAAGCTTACACCACAGTCAAGCATCACTTTCAAAAACAGACCTACAATGTCATGCATGTAGACAACTTTTTTCCTTTAATATCGCCCTCGATTTACTATGCTGCTAAAGAAGCTGGGGTGCCTGTGGTGCAGACATTACATAACTATCGCCTACTGTGTCCTAATGGACTATTTTTCCGAGAAGGACAAGTTTGTGAAGACTGCTTAGGAAAATGCATTCCCTTGTCTGGAGTCCAACACGGTTGTTATCGGCAAAGTAAAGCAGCCAGTGGTTTGATCGCAACTATGCTGACTGTGCATCGCCTGCTAAAAACTTGGGTAAACATGGTTGATTGCTATATTGCGCTGACTGAATTTGCTCGCCAGAAGTTTATTCAAGGAGGACTACCTGCCACAAAAATTGTTGTTAAACCTCACTTTATTTCCCCTGATCCTGGTGTTGGCTCTGGAAGTGGGGGATATGCTCTTTATGTTGGACGACTTTCCATTGAGAAAGGGTTAGATACCTTGTTAGCTGCATGGGAAATACTTGGAGCAAAAATTCCACTGAAGATTATTGGCGATGGGCAATTATCTGCTCTTGTAGCCGAAATAGTCAATAAACTACCTCATGTGGAATGGTTGGGACGTAAACCCGTTGAAGAGGTTTACGAACTCATGGGAGAAGCAATGATGCTAATTGTTCCTTCCAAATGGTATGAAACTTTTGGTCGAGTGGCAGTTGAGGCTTTTGCTAAAGGTACGCCTGTAATTGCTTCAAATATTGGCGCGATCGCAGAACTAGTAGAATCAGGTCGTACTGGCTTACATTTTCATCCTAATGATCCAGAAGATTTAGCTGCTAAAGTACAGTGGGCTGTAGCAAATCCAGCAAAGCTTGCCCAGATGCGCCGTGAAGCAAGGGCTGAGTTTGAAGCTAAGTATACAGCACAGCAAAATTACCACCGACTCATAGAAATTTACGAACTCGCTTCTACTGCTAGGCTGCAAAAATCTTATTCAGGAAAATATCAATAAAATGTCAACCTAACTAATTATTCTGATGAACATGGGACCGAAAAAATCGGCGGTTGCCGACAAATTTTTAAAATGGCATAGCTGGGTTCTCCTGGGTTATGCCCTTTGTGGTAGAGGTTTTTCCTACGTTGGTTTCCCTCCTGTTTTTATTGGCGAAATCACACTTTTATTTGGCTTGATAGCTTTAAGTATTAACAAATCAATTCCGAAAATTCTCACACTTGTGCAAACTTGGATTTTAATTTTGTTCATGTTGTGGTGTTGTATTAATACCATACCCTATATACCCAAATATGGCTTAAATTCTCTACGTGATGCTGCTTTGTGGTATTACGGTTTTTTCGCACTGATCATTGCCACTTTGCTGGTTGGCAAACCACAGCGATTTCTTTTTATGGTGTCTCAGTATGAACGTTTTAGCAAGATTTTTCTGACTACGATTCCATTTATATGGATAATATCAAGAGTATTACGACTACCCGTTATGCCTGGTTCATATGGTGCTAGACTCATTGAGCTTAAACCTGCTGACACCATGACTCACTTGTCAGGAATCACTGCCTTCTTTATTGGTTCAAATTTATTAGAATTTAAAACTATATTATTTATCGTCTTATTTTTAATCAACTTAGTTGTTGTCGGTATAAGTTCCAATCGCGCCGGTATACTCGGTTTTTTAAATGCTTTTTCTTTAATCAGCACGACTAAGTTTAAAAGTAGTAAAATTTGGCAAATAACCACAATTATCATATTTATAATATTGGTGCTATTTATCATAAAACCAGAAATATTTGAACCTATTTTTCTAAAAGTAGGTAGTATTTTTATGGATAATAAAGAAAGGCAGGGAACAAAAGCTTTCCGCTTATCATGGTGGACTTATATTATTAACTACACCGTTTTTGGAGACTACTTTTGGACTGGTAAAGGATTTGGCATAAATCTGGGAATTGCTGACAATCACGATCCACTAGGTGATGGCACTGTTCGCAGTCCACACAATGGACACATAAATATTTTGGCTCGTACTGGTGTTCCTGGTCTGGTTCTATGGTTAATACTTCAACTAAGTTGGGCTGTAGCTATACTGGTCAAATATCGACAATGCAGAGCAAAAGGACAAACAAGATGGGCAGGTATATTTTTAACCCTTCTTGCTTATTGGGTGGCTGCTATGACTGTCACATCATTTGAAGTGATTATTGAAGATGCAACCGGTGGTATTTGGATATGGACAATGTATGGTGTAGGTCTAGCAGCAATGAAAATTTACAAGCACTATCCGGAAATGTTTGATGAAAAAATTAACTTCCAGGAATAAAGTGTTTTATTTATTTCTCTCTCTTTGAATGACAGAGCTTCGCAGCGTAATTAAATCCAAACTGTCTACTTTGGGGATAGTAACTTTACCTTTGTGCATGACAAGACTACCCATATAAATATTGTTAATATTGCTATTTGACCGATACATCTGCATCTTTATGTCTCTAGTTTTGGCAAGTTCTTCAATAAAAACTGTGACTCGAAAACTTTCGGCGCCAAAACCTTCTTGTGTTTTCATCCACTCGGAAGCATTAGAGTTAACAAATTTGTTAGAAGTATAGTTACTCACAGCTATTCCCCAAGAACCATCAGGATTTTTGGCGCTGGCTACGGTAATTTGAGGTTTTTTTCCATAAGTCCATGTCATGGTTCTGTTACGTTCCAGGGAACTTATGCTTTGTCTGAATTGTGCTTTGATGTCAAAGGTTTGACTGAGTTGGAGAAAATAATAATACTTCTGAAAGATATCATAATGAAATGGAGTGCGCGAATAACGAATCAGGCGTGTAGCATCATCTTTGGGATCTGCAGGTGCATAGCCAATAAACCAGAGCCAGTGGGTAACTCTATGGTTCATATCGTTAAGAAAGCGAGAAGCCGCAGAAGCAGCGTTTACAGCATCTCCAGGATCTTCTCTACCATTAGCACCTGCTTCTGTTTGCCAATATTCTTTATCTGTTTCCGCAATCAGATCAGAGATTTGTGTTGTCGCTGCCATATTGTAAGAGTGGGTTGAGATTCCCGCAAGATCTCGCCATGCTTCAGGATCGTTCTTGATGGCTTGGATAACTCTAACTGCTATAGCATCGGCATTTGCTAGTTCTGGAGCAATAATTTTGACATGTTTCAAACCCCGATGATCCAGTTCTCTACGCAGAGTTTTAATCATGAGAGGCCACTGAGCATCTGATAACTTTAAAGGTTTGTCGTTTGGCTCATTTAATACACCTGTAACGTTAATTTTTATGCCGGTTTCCTGCTTGATTTGCCGGATAAAATTTGCTAAAAGAGCAGCGTAATTTTTGATCTCAGCGTCATAAATGTAGCCATGTTCACTAGCACCCATGTATGCTGGAATTTTGTCTGGCGCAAGTAGAAGTGTAGTACAGCCATTCGCCAAGGCATCAGAAATGAATCCCGATTTGATAAAAGATTTGACAAAATCACCAGTATCTCGTTTGCCTGGTTGAGGTGCGTATTTAGTAGGATCAAACCATAATCTCACAATTTTAAACTTGGTCTTGGTACACACAAGTTTGTTAAGCAGTTTTTTTTGTGATGGTGTCAGTTTTGAATAGTCTATGCCACTCTCTCGTATTTGACTAGCTCCAAATCCTTGAAATTTTTGCTTTGCTCCTTGTTTAACTGTAATCGTCACAGGAGTATTCGCCAATGCATGACATGATGGCTGTGCCAAAAAGACAGCAGATATCAGGCATGAAGACCAAACAGAATTATGCTGATTCATCATAAATATCTTGAGAGGTATGAGGTTGATGACACTAAAATATAGTGCGTTCAGTCGGAAAACAGCGTCACTGGTAATAAAGGTATCTGTTTTAGG
The DNA here is from genome assembly GCA_963772205.1 of uncultured cyanobacterium. Lineage (GTDB taxonomy): Bacteria > Cyanobacteriota > Cyanobacteriia > Cyanobacteriales > Nostocaceae > Gloeotrichia. The sequence goes on along the minus strand of CAVYXS010000310.1, from coordinate 20,457 downwards.
TTAATTTACTTTAGGTAGGTTGAGCCGTATAGTGCAGTCAGCAAGTGAAATGGGACGATCGCCATCTGGCTGTATTGCAGGCTGCATGGTAAATAATCTCATTTTTTCAAAATCTCTTCGCCAAGGGCTTGACATTACCCTAGGAGAGACTGCTATATTATTTCAAGTGCAATCGTTGGGGCGTAGCCAAGTGGTAAGGCAGCGGGTTTTGGTCCCGCCATCCCTAGGTTCGAATCCTAGCGCCCCAGTAAAGAAAAGAGCAGGTTGATATATCTGCTCTTTTCTGTTTTGATAAGAATACAGGCTGAAAACCCTTGAGGAACAGGCGTACAGCGCCGTATTATGTAAATCTCCCTTTGGGAGAAGGTGAGACGCTGCGCTAACACAAAGAATTGACGTATGTCAACATTAGACCTATTGCAAAAGTCCCCTAACACCCCACCCCCAACCCCTCCCCGCAAGCGGGGAGGGGAGACTTTGACGTAAGTCGAAGGCGGGGTGGGGTTCTTTTTTCTAATTTATGCAAGAGGTCTATTGTTTACCTGGAAGAAAAACGTACTTATTTATACAGAAATTTTGCTTGATTTTTTGATTGAGTCAAGTCAAAATTTTCTTAAGCGTAAAATTAAGCTGTCCAGAAGTCCACAAATTTGTCCTAAGTAATGTTACTGTAGTTGTAGTCCATGACTCTTACTCAGTCGATATTTTAAATAATGTAGCCAAAGTCATATTGATCTTGAGTAGGTTTGGGAAAATTTTTAAGTTACCCTTGGATTGTTGAGATTATATGGTCGGTCGGTGAATTTATTAATTGGGGTCATTGCCACAAAAGGAGAATTGGGAGCAATCCAAATACCTATGTCAAAATGAATGGAAGTATTTACCTATGTTGCCAATATAATTAGTTTAATTGACAAATGCCATGCTGAATGCAGACAAAAATCCTCAGAGATTGTCACCAGCTGATTCTGCCCAGTTAAATCATAAAATTGATGAAGATGAATTGAATTTTGGTCAAATTGCCACAATCTTGCGTCGCCGCTTCTTGTTAATTGTTGGGATAACAACCTTAGTCGCTACAGTCGCTGTGTTGAAGGTTGAAACAGATCCGCCACTATATCAAGGCGCATTCAATATTTTAACCAAGCCAGTGACTGGCGAAAGTAAGGTTATAGCCTCTGTCCCTCAAAGTATTAATAATCGAGAAGAAACATCCCCCGAATTCGCAAAAGAAGTTCAGACGACAATGACAGTTTTACGCAGTCCGCGAATTCTGTTACCAGTGATCGAAAAGCTACAGACTCAATATCCAGAGCTAATTGAAAAGCTTAAGGCTCAATATCCAGAATTTCTGGTGGGAGATGTAACTGCAAAAGAATCAACTTACCAAGTATATAACATACTTAGTAATATTAAATATTTAAAGATTACATCCCAAACAGAACAACCAGATATCATAGATGTTCAATTTATCTATTCAGATCCGCAATTAGTTAGTGTTTTTTCCAAGTTACTGACTGAGGCTTATCTACAATATAGTTTAGAAAATCGTCAATCGGATGTTGATCAGGCGATTAGTTTTGTTAATCAACAAAGATTACCACTAGAACAGCGGGTGAAGTTGTGGCAAAATAAATTGCGAGATTTACGATTAGATAATAACTTGATTGAGCCTACACAAAAAGCTCAAGAATTGTCTACTCAAATCACTGCATTAAGGCAACAGAAAATAGAAAATCGGGTGCAGCTAGAAGAAATGGTAGCTCGGTATGAGGACTTACAAAAGGACTTAAGTAAAGAATCGGGTGAGAGGGCTGGTAACTCTTTGCTAAGTGACAATCCTCGCTACCAAAAGATTCTAGATCAGATTCAGGCGGCAGATATTGCCATGAAACAACAGTCAGCCGTCTTAACAAATGATAATCCCATAATGGTTTCTTACCAACAGAAGAAGGCCGCTTTACTTCCATTACTTGCTCAAGAAGAAGCACGAGTTCAGAAAGATTTACAAAGCCGCATTCGAGATGTGTCAGCGCGTGATAAATCTCTGGATGAAAAAATCAAAAATCTCAATAATGACATCAGAAATTTAGCAAATATTACCCGTAACCATGATAATATACAGCGGGAATTACAAATTGCTAATGATGCCCTAACTCAATTTACAGCCAAACAACAAGCATTGCAGATTGAGAAAGCTCAAAAGCAGCAACCTTGGGTGTTACTTGATCCCCAACTCAATACAGTCAATCAACCTCTAGTTGTCTCAAATCGCGCTCTTTTATATTTAGCACTGGGGACTGCTTTAGGTTTGTTGATGGGAATAGGAGCAGCTTTAGTCGTGGATAAAATCAGCAATATCCTTTACTCTTCTAAAGAGCTTAAAAATGCAACGAGACTGCCAATATTAGGGACAGTTCCCTTAAGAAAAGAACTAGCAGCCGCCACTACAAATAATTTAATCACAGGAGCGCAACAAATAAGTCGGACATCCTTTTTTGAAGTTTTTCGCTCTGTTTACACGAATATTCTGTTGTTAGGTGCGGATACACCAATTCGTTCTTTGGTGATCAGTTCCGTGGGACAGGGAGACGGTAAGTCTATTGTTGCTGTACAGCTAGCACAAGCAGCAGCCGCGATGGGACAAAGAGTATTACTGGTAGACGCCAATCTACGTGCGCCCAGTCTACACAATCGAGTCGGTCTGATGAATATTCAGGGATTGACCGATGTGATTTCACAAGACTTAAACTGGAAGAATGTAATTGAGCGATCGCCTCAAGAAGAAAACCTCTTTATGATGACCGCAGGACCGATACCAGTAGATTCAGTGAGGCTGTTGGCGTCTCAGAAAATGCACGATTTGATGAACGATATGCAAGGGAGCTTCGACTTAGTAATTTATGACACACCGCCTATTCTCGGATTTGCAGATGCTTACCTGCTATCTGCTAATACCAATGGTCTGGTGTTAGTAGCTGGCTTGGGTAAACTAAAACGCACTGAACTAGAACAAACACTAGAAGAAATTCAGATGTCTGGCATTCCTATTTTAGGGATAATAGCGAATAAGTCTAAGGATGCTACACCTACTTCTGAACACTACTATCAGAAATATTACAGGCAGAACATCAATGTCAAACGGATTAGTCAACAAGCAGAAACTAACAATAATAATTCCTCAGCAATGTCGTCTGCTTTGAGCAAAATTAGACGACATTAAGCTAGGTAATTGCTAATATAGCGAATCCCTTCAAGCGTGACGTACACCCGTAGGGGCACTGCCGTGCCCAGTGGTGTCAACTTAACGCGAAACCTAAGCCCCAAGGAAGTTACATCAGTTTAGTTTCTTTGCCCGAAAGTCTCGCAACCCCACTCCCAGCCTCTCCCCGTGTACGGGGAGAGGTGCCGGAGGCGGAGAGGGGTTTTGATCTTTGGGGCAAAACGTTGATTTATCAATACTTCCAGCTTAAGTTGAGACGCATGGGCACTGTTCCCTACACCTTGCTAATAACACAGATACAATTACAGTTACTTGTCAGGGGATTTTAACGCCAGATCCAAAACTTGTCGCGCCTGTTCTGCTTTAGCTCGCGCTTCTTGGTAACGCAGATTAGCTTGAGCAAAGTTTTTCAGAACTTTAAAACCTTCCTTGAGACGGGTAATTTCTTCTTCAGTCACTGACTGATCAGAAAACAGAACATCAACCGCCTTGCGAATTTCTAATGCTTCAGCGCGTGATTCCTGAACTTTCAACTTGAGTGTGGCCAGATTGCTCAGAACCTGGACAGCTTGTGTAATCTGATCCTCACCGCTACCAGTATCAATGCTTGCTTCCTTGACTTCAATTAATTGTTGCGGACCAAATCCCTCTTCTAGTTCCGTGGGTAGCTTACCTTCATCCATCAGTTCTATCAGCTGATCCATTGCTTTCTCACGGGCTTTGGCTGAATCTTTGCCAGAAACCGTGAGAATAATTTCTGGGCTTTGAGCGAGAGTATACTGAACCATATTTAGGGCAAAAAATTTGCTGGTAAACCTTGCCGAGGGAACCAATTTTAACATGAACAGAGTGTCTGCTAAAACTTACACGTATTAAAAATTTAAAATTAAATCCCTCTACTTCGTTTCTCACAGTCCAGAGACAAGGAATAGGCAAGATTTACAGAACCTACGCACTGATTACGTCAGCCAAAATAAAACTTTATACTTAATAAAGAGATAGTAAATTTCAAGAGGAGGGGAGAGCAATGGCTCCCAATTCCACCATCATGCAAGCTGTGGAACAACTGGGCTACCGTGTCACTGTTGGTGATGTGGCAACCCAAGCAGGATTGAATGTCGCTGAGGCTAATGTGGGGTTATTAGCCCTGGCGTCGGATGCTGGCGGACATTTGCAGGTAGCAGAATCGGGTGACATTGTGTACCTATTTCCGCAAAATTTCCGGGCAATATTACGCAATAAGTATTTGCAGTTACGGTTGCAGGAATGGTGGAAAAAGGTCTGGGGCGTTCTATTTTACCTAATTCGCATTTCCTTTGGCGTTTTCTTAATTGTTTCCATCGCCCTGATTACTGTCACTATCATCATTATCATCACTGCTGCCAACTCAGATCGAGACAGCAATAATAGAAGTAGTAATTCCAGAGGAGGGGGTAATTTCTTCTTTTTCCCAGATTTATTCTGGTATTTTAGCCCAAATTATCAAAACCGCTCCCAGGAACGGCAACGAGAAAGTTACCAACAAAGCAATCTGAATTTCTTTGAGGCTGTTTTTTCGTTTTTGTTTGGTGATGGTAATCCTAATGCCAATTTAGAAGAACGCCGTTGGCAAGAAATTGCTAATGTAATTGGTAATTATCGTGGCGCAGTAGTAGCAGAACAAATTTCTCCCTATCTAGACGATATTGGCGAAAAATATCGACAAGAATATGAAGATTATATGCTACCTGCACTCACACGATTTAATGGACAACCAGAAGTCAGTCCTGAGGGGCAGATTGTATATTATTTTCCAGAGTTGCAGGTGAGAGCAACCCAAAAGCGTCGCCAGTCAGTACCAGTTTACCTCGAAGAATTACCCTGGCGTTTTAGTGCGGCGAATTCTGGACAAATTCTGCTGAGTGCTGGGTTGGGTGTACTAAATTTTGTTGGTGCTTTGGTACTGGGAAGTTTATTGAAAGATGGTACAGTCGCCGCCCAATTAGGTGGACTAGTAGCTTTTGTGCAAGGGATTTATTGGTTGTTATTGGCTTACGGAACAGGTTTCTTGGGAATACCGTTAGTGCGTTATTTCTGGATTCAGTGGCAAAATACTAAAATTGCTGCACGTAACCGCGATCGCCTTTCCCGCGCTAGACTCTTAACAACGGAAGATGCTACTTTAAAGAAAAAAATTGACTACGCTAGTCAGTTTGCGGCAGAAAAGGTCATTGGCAAGGAAGATTTGGTTTATTCTAGCGAAACTGACTTGCTCGAACAAGAATTCGAGCGTTATCCAAAAATTGACCCGGAAAAGTCCTAAATTTTTCAATTGACAACTCCTTCTAGAGATAGGGGGAATTACCTGTTTATCTAGTTAATATTCGGACTGTGAATGCCTGAAAAACATGTATGCACCCTGGGGTTTATTCCAGGGTTTTTTTTTGCAATTATGTTTTTATACTTTTTGTTCTTGACAAAGATTCATATATTGACCGAGTAGTATACTAGCATCTTTTAGGATATTTGGGCACATTCTCTAGGCAGATGCACTGTAGGAAAAGAGGATCTAAATTATTTTAGTACGTTGTTAAGCACAGCAATGATCGAGGTTTGGTGGTGAACCAAACCTTTTTTTCATGCATCGTATGACTAAGTATTGTTTGTGTGGTGAACTACTAGAAGCTATAAGTTATTCAGTACCATTTTTTGGAGTATTTGCACACATCCTAAAGGAAGATGAAGTACAGTCATAAGAAGTTTAAATTATTCATAGTGTAGTAAATGCTTGGTATATATAAAGGCTTGGTGTAGCCATGCCTTTTTTTATGGGCAAATTCTATTGCCAAATAAGAATTAAAATTATGCAATTACTGCATAATTATAGATCTACAAGTGTCTATCAGATGCGATCCTCATTGAAGGGAATAAAGATGGATACCCCTGGTACTGACCAGGGGCTTTTATTTGGAGTTGTCGGGTATGTCAGAAAAGCAAACAAATAAAAAACCGGGTTTTTGTAGCTAGTAAGACCAAAATATCATGGTGCTAACTCAAAAAACCCGGTTTCTAGGATTCAGTATATTGCTATTATTAATTAACCAAAGAGTAATTTGTCTCCTGGAGGAACAATACCCGCAACCGTGACTTTATTAGCTTGTTGATAAGCTGAAAGAGCTTTTTTCGTACCAGGGCCAAAGATACCATCTGGGACTCCTGGGTCGAAGCCAAGTTTTTTCAGGTTCTGCTGTAACCGCTTCACCTTCAGACCGATATGACCTTCCTGAATGGGAACAGCGGTAACAGTTTGGGACTGGAGACGGTCAAAAGCACCATTAAATCGATTGCGGTCTACATCACCAGGAATACCAGGAAAACCAGTCTGATCCCCTCTATACTGGTGGAATGTATGAACTTTCCAGCCGCCTGGAACAATCGGACTGGTGGTATCTTTATAATGTGCAATCCACAGGTCATACTCAGCAAAGCGTGTGGTGTTTCCCAACTTCTCTTGCCAAAAACTTGGACCTGTGTAAATGATTGGTTTGTAACCTGTAGCAACTTCCACCGCCTTTAAGACCTTGCTAATCCGGTCAAGTCTTTCTGACAAATTCAAGTCATCCCAACTTGGCGCTGACTCAATGTCCACAACTGGTGGGAGATCTCCTGGTTCTATTTCTAAGCCTTGGGCAAATATTTTTACCTGGGTGTCAATATCTTGGGTGGGACGAAAGAAGAAATATGCACCACGAATTAAGCCAGCTTTCTTTATACCAGTCCAGTAAGTGGGAAATAAAGTATCTATGTGGGTTGTACCATCATTCACTCTGGCATAAACAAAATGAATGCCTTGATTTTTGACTTTTTCCCAATCCACATTTCCACTGAATTCAGCAACATCAATACCTTCAACTGTCATCAGTAATTGTCCTTGTATGTAATATAACTTAACAAGCTACAAACCACTATCAGCTGATTTCCAGAATTTTGCCAGCTATACTAGCAAAATATTTACAAACTGTAAACCTCCTGCTGAATTGAATTGTAACTTAGCAGAGATGATTTCAGCAAAAGGCGACAAACTCCATAGCCTCGGTGTGTTACACCGCAGCACTGTAATACAAGAGAAAAAAATTTAACCTTTACTTTATAAATGATTATTCAGCCTAAAATTTACAAGTAAATATCTTGTTTATTTTGATTTTTTATTTAATTTTATTAGATTTCGACAGCAAATTTTGCATCATACTTAACATCATCAAAATATAACTACTAACAATAGCTATACTTAAAGTAGTAAAAGCCGGAATATTAAATGCTTTAACTAGAGCTTTAAGCAAAATGACTGCTCCAATACTGAAAGTTAAACTAGCTACAAAAGCTATTAAATTCTTATTCAAAGTAACTTCCTAACTATTAGCTATGCAGAGTTAATTTACTAATAGATTATTTAGTTGATTAATACCGTAAAACTTGTTACGATAAAGGTTGTAAACGAGTTTATCTAGATTAGTTTAACAAACGTTAAACCACATCTATTTTGAGAACAATAGTTGTTCATACGTAGTGGGAGCAGCGTTCAACTGAGCGCTCACGCCGTACCCCGGAGGGGAAGCAAGCTGCGCGTAGCGTCCCGCAGGAAAGTCTTGCTCCCTGGTGGTAGCGGGCTTTTCGGCCCGCACTACTCCAGTTCTCAAAATGGACGAGGTTTAACTGCTTTTATGCGTTCTTGTCATTCTTAAAATGTATCTACTGACGCCGTAAAATTACAAAGAGTTAGATAATATTCCTCACTTGAAAATAAAAAAGCTCGGTTCTTGCTCAGGGAACCGGGCTTTTAATTACTAACTAGATCCACTTACCGTTTTTAGTCAGGAGATGGTATTAGGTGTTTGATATGAGATTAATTTTTACAACTTTTTGCTTTTCAGCTTCAGCTTTAGGCAATGTGAGATTCAAAATACCATCTTTATATTCTGCCGTGACTTTGGTATTATCAATCCGCGCAGGTAAAGGCATCACACGCTGGAATGTACCATAGTGAAATTCGGTTTTAAACACACCTTTTTCTTCGGTTTTGGTTTCAGACTTCCGCTCACCACTGATGGATACAGACTTTTCTGTCACTTGTACATCTAAGTCTTTAGCGTCAATTCCTGGTAGTTCTAGTTTCAGATGAATCGCATCTGATGTTTCTAGTAACTCAGCCGCCGGAACTTTATTTAAGCCGCCTTCAACCAACGCCGATGGTAATATATCTCCGTCAAGTAGGCGATTTAGTTGATTTTGTAAAGCGCCGAAGTCTTGCCAAGTGTTCAAACGTAAAAGAGCCATATTCTTACCTCGTATAATGAGTTTTTTCAATTAACCGATGCAGGATTAAATCCTTTTCTTGTTTCTATATTATTGGGTAATTCAGGTGGCGTAAATTCGGTTTTTAGCACCTAATTAATGATGATTACCGAACCAGATCATCAGTTGATAATTAGTAGGGTAATCTGTAATATTGTCGGTACGGTAAACTCGACTTTAGAGGTATTGAAAAATATAATATTTTTATTAATTGATTAGGTGTAAACTGACTCATGACTATTGACCCATTTACATCATTGCTAGGACAACAGCAAGCCGTAGAATTAGTAACTCAGGCTGTCAGACAAAACAGAATCGCCCCAGCGTATCTATTTGTTGGGCCTGATGGTGTGGGACGGAGTTTAGCTGCGCGGTGCTTTGTGCAATTGCTATTTTGTCATAGTGTAGAGACAAAATTAATCGCACCCCTACAAAATCGGTTGCGTCAAGGTAATCACCCCGATTTATTTTGGGTTGAACCAACATATCAACATCAGGGACAACGACTGACACCAGCAGAAGCTGCAGAAAAAGGACTAAAGCGGAAAGCGCCCCCAGTGATTCGGTTAGAACAAATTCGGGAAATTACCCAGTTTCTTGGCCGTCCACCAATGGAAGCACCCAGGAATGTGGTAGTACTAGAACAAGCTGAAACTATGGCAGAAGCCGCAGCCAATGCCTTACTGAAAACCTTGGAAGAACCAGGACAAGCAACCCTGATTTTGATAGCACCGTCAAAAGAATCTGTATTGCCGACATTGGTGTCACGCTGTCAATGCATTCCCTTTTATCGCCTAGATCCATCCTCTTTGACCCAGGTACTCACCCGCACTGGGCATCAAGAAATTTTGCAAAATCCAGCAGTATTAAGCATAGCAGCTGGTAGCCCTGGAAGTGCGATCGCCACATATCACCAACTACAAACAATTTCTGATGACTTACTTCAAAAAGTTACAAAAGCGCCTCAATCTTACCGCAATGCTTTGGAGTTAGCCAAGTTGATTGATCAAGATTTGGATACAGAAGCACAACTAGGATTAGTCGATTATCTCCAACATTGTTACTGGCAGCAGTGGCATCTACCAGGTATGATTAATCAACTAGAAAAAGCGCGTAAATACTTACTTTGCTACGCCCAGCCGCGCCTTGTTTGGGAATGCACACTTATGTATATATATCAACAATTAAATATGCAAAATTAATCATATAATTTACTTATATTCATATTGATGGCCAAAGATTTGCGAATAATTCCTATTTATTTCACAATTTTGCGTTGTTTCAGGGCTTGACAAATGGACTTAATTTTGAGATATTAAAAATTATAGTTATTCTCAAGGCGTCGTGTAACCTTTTTGAGCATCTGGAATTCTGCAATTAAAAGCCACCATACCCTTATCAGTCAAAGGCATGAAAGTCACAAAACTTATTGTTAGACCATATCAGCCAGATGACGAACAGCAGGTAATTGAGTTGTGGCATCGCTGTGATTTGGTTGTTCCTTGGAACGATCCGAAATACGATATCGAGTTGAAGTTAAAAATTCAGCCACATTTATTTTTGGTGGCAGCGATAGAAAACTTGATTGTCGCCACTGTTATGGCTGGCTATGAAGGACATCGTGGCTGGATCAACTACTTGGCAGTCTTACCAGATTATCAGCGCCAAGGCATTGGTAGGCTGATGATGACAAAAGCCGAAGCCGAATTAAAAAAGCTTGGTTGTCCGAAGGTGAATCTGCAAATCCGAGCAAAAAACCAGTCAGTTATCGCTTTTTACGAAAAAATCGGCTTCTGCGATGATCATATCATCGGTATGGGCAAGCGATTATAGCTTTGTCAGTTGTCAGTCTTGCCCCTTTTCTAGTGCCTAGCGTCGTAAACTGCGGGGATCGAGAGCATCTCGTAACCCATCACCGAGTAAATTGAAAGCCAGCACCGTCAGAATAATCAGCACCGCTGGTGGCCAAATTAGCCAAGGTTGTAGCACCAGAATTGAAGCATTGCTGGCCAGAGAAAGCATATTACCCCATGACGGATCTGGTTGTTGAATTCCCAAACCAATGAGACTCAAAATTGCTTCTGAGCCAATAAAGCTGGGAATTGCCAAAGTACCAGAGATAATTATATAAGTAGCGGTTTGCGGCAAAACGTGACGAAGAATGATGTAAATTGGTTTAGCACCCATTGCCCGTGAGGCTTGCACAAATTCTCGCTCTTTAATAGATAGCACTTGTCCGCGAATTACCCGCGCTAAACCTGCCCAGCTAATTACCGAAGTAATCACAACAATTAGTAAAAAGCGCTGGGTACTGCTTAACCTGGCGGGCAAAACTGCACCCAAGGACACCAACAAATAAATGCTGGGGAAAGTCATTAGCACTTCTGCGACACGCATAATGATGCTATCAGTCAAACCCCCAAAATAGCCAGAAATACCACCCATCAGCAGACCGAGGGGGTACGTAATGATAATACCAAAAATCCCGATAAACAAGCTGATGCGACCACCATGCAGCAAGCGGCTGAATTGATCGCGTCCTTGGTCATCAGTGCCCAAGATGTTAAATTTTGTCTCCCCAGTTGCGCCAAACAAATGCCAATTTAAGGGGATACCAGAGAAGATAGTCACTTCCTCCCATTTTGGTGGGATGGGTAAACTTAGTTGCAACAGTCGGTATTCAGGTCCAGAGACAAACAGACGTAGCGGTGAAGGCTTTTTGGAGTCTACAATCAATTTGCGATCGCCTGTCTCTAAATTTGTATCTCCCTGAGTCGTCGGATAAACATAAGGTCCGATAAACTTCCCCTCAGGCGAAGTCCAGTATATCCGAGTTGGTGGCAGCAGTGAACCATTGGGCTGTGAAGCATAAGGATCATAAGGAGCGACGAAATCAGCCGCAATTACTGCCACATAGAACACTAACAGCAAAATTGCCCCAAATCGCGCCACAGGATTTTTCTTTAGTCGTTGCCACCAATTCATAATTTTGAATCAATAGTCAAGGTGTAATAGTTAATAGTCTAGGGTCAAGAGTCAAGAGTCAAGGGAAAGAACTAAATTAGAGGCTACAGTCCAGAATCTTTCCCTCATGTCTAACGCACGCATTAATTATAGTATTTCATTAATTCATGGTGTTTTGGTTCGTAGTTGCTCTTGGTTAACGCCACGCTGCGCGAATAGCGCTAAAGCGCAACTACGAACGATAGACTTTATTTTCATTTCGTCACGAACTTGTGCAATCCTGTACTAAGCATGTAATTTATCAACTAAATACCGCTGTTCTTCTTGCTGTTTTTCGTGTTCAACAACAAAGACATTAGAGTAAAGATTAGCGAGAATTTGCTTTCCCTGTTGTGTCAATGATAGGTAATGCAGTCCATCTTTGATATAGGGATAGACACCATTCCAATAAAACTTGGCGTAGTTTTTGCGTAAATCGGCGGGAGTTTGATAATTTAGAATTTTATTCATCCCAGTTTCTTCAAATTCATAAAATAAAGAAGTAATTTTTTTCAAATATCGCGGATCACTTAATTGCCCAATTAAATCAGCTGCGCGGACTAATCCCGCAAAAGTTTTTGTTTCTTGATGATCTTCAGCCGCTGGTACGGGAAAGCGAGTCAATTCAATATTCGTCTTAATGACATCAGCATCAATTAACTTATGTCCGCCAAAACGTTCATCAATGAAAAGTTTTGCCCGATCAACATGATAGGGTGTTAGGCTGGCATCAGAAGCGCCTGCTGGTAGACAAATCATTCTGTCATATTCACCAGTAGCATACAAGCTTTGTATTTCTTGATCTTGTCGGCAAACTCCTTTAACATAACCAATATCATGACAGACCAAAGAAATAATAAAGTGCAACCAATCTTCACTAGAAACACCACCTTCACGGATATGTTTACCGCGTAAAACTTCCTGTCCTACAAGAGTGACGAGAACAGTGTGTTCAACATTGTGAAATAGGGCATCGCTATTGGCAATATTTTCTAAAGCCATACTACCAGCCCAAGCGATTATATCTTGATAATCATGTTTTAAACAGCCATAAGTACGCTGGTATCCTTCCCGAATTTGATTGACAAAAGCATCTATTAAAATCTCAGTGGCATTGAACATATTGTTGACTCAAAGAAATAAGAATTATTTAATCGTTCTTTGGAAAATTACAGAATCAGCTTTCTTGCCGCTATAATTGATCACAATGGATATTTCTCCTTTTTAGCTCAGATTTAGGCGTTGCGACTAGTCATAGGATAGGCGATGCTTTCATCGATATGCAAAGGTATGATGTGGCGCATAACTTGTAGATATACCTCAGTCTCTTGAGTTTTTCACATTTATCCCCTAGACGGCGGTGATCTAGATATAAAAAGCCTGTGATATCATGAAAAAGTCCACGCCACTTGCGGGATGGAGTTTTTGGGCATGGGGAAGAAGTTACCAAGGCGCTGTGACGGCAGTTGCTCTACCCCATTAAAAATCAAAGTAAATGTTAGTTAAAAGCTGAAATATTGCGGCAATTTTCAGTATAAATATTGATTGACAAAATAGACTTTAGCGGTATACATGTCGAATGTACTGCTGTTGTCATGAAAATTTGACTGTGCTCATATTTGTCAACTGGGAATTATCACCTTGCCAATCTCCCAAAATGCGTCATATTTAATATACGGTAATTAATTTCAACCTTTCTTAACAAAAAATCAGTAGCGTGATTTTGGATGCACAGGAACTGGAGGTGTGACGATGAGTGAAGAAAGTTTTACAAAAGTCGAAGTAGAAGAACCTGTGAGCATTGAGGATAATAACTTTGCCCGAATTCGGGATGATCGACAAACTCGCCTGTGGTTGATACCGTTATTACTGGGTACTGGCTTGGGAGTAGCGATCGCGTTTGGTGGGATGGGAGTATTAAGTCATCGTCCCACTGGTGAACAAAATGCGATCGCCAATAAATCGGCTCAAAATGCTCCACCATCGATGACAGTCACCACAGCCACAGTAGAAACAACCAGTGTGGCGCGTACCCTAAACACCACAGGAACCATCGCCGCACGTGATTTAATTCCGGTGGTACCACAAACAAACGGTTTACAAATCAAAAAAATCCCGCAAGACATTATAGAAGGAGCTTTTATCAAAAAAGGGCAAGTGCTGGCTCTATTGGATGATTCTATATTACAAGCCCAAATTAACCAAGCCAAAGCCGATGTCCAATCAAAGCAAGCAGCGGTGCAATCAAATCAGGCAATTGTGACATCAAGTCAAGCAGCTGTCGCTGCAAATCAGGCGATAGTACAACAAAGACGCGCAGATTTAGCCCAAGCCCAGTCCAAATTAGAAGAAGCGCAAAAAAATTATCAACGCTATCAAAAACTCGCCGCTGCAGGCGCAATTAGTGAACAAGAACTCGATACTCGTTCCTACACCGTGAAAAATGCGATTGATGTGGTGCGTCTGGGCAAAGAAAATGTCAGCAGCGCCCAAGCCAATGTCAGTAGCGCCCAAGCAAATATTAGCAAAGCGATAGCTGATGTCAATAAAGCCACAGCCGATGTCCGCAATAGTGCAGCCAAAGTAGAACAACTACAAACTCAAATCGCACAAACCTTAGTGTTAGCGCCAGTTGCAGGAATTATTTCCGAAAAACTAGCCAGAGTAGGAGATGTCACAGGTACACCACCCCAAACCCAAGTAGGCAATGTTATTGGCGGTACGCAAAAGCTATTTTCGATTATTCGTGATGGCAAACTCGAACTGCAAGCCCAGGTTCCCGAAATTCAACTACCACAGGTGAAACTAGATGCATCCGTAGAAATTACTTCTGATATTGATCACCGCGTGCGATTACAGGGAAGAGTCAGAGATATACAACCCCAAATTAACGATAAAAGACGGGAAGCAACAGTAAAAATCGACTTACCACCCACAAACCTACTCAAACCAGGGATGTTTGCCCGTGCGGCGATTACCACAAATACAACAACCGGAATGGCTGTACCACAAAAAGCAGTACAATCGCAAGCAGATGGAACTGCCATAGTATTCACCCTATCGGGTGAAGACACAGTGCGTGCAGTGAAAGTAGAACTAGGAGAACCGCTCAACGATAACAAAGTAGAAATCAGCAAAGGGTTGCAGTTAGGACAACGTGTGGTAGTTGACGGTGCTGCTTATATCAAAGATGGCGACAAAGTGCGAGTAGTTTCACAATAATACTGAATTTCTAGCTTGAAAATAGGGGCTAGGGACTAGTAGTCCACGCTTGAATTGTAGTTTTCGCGTAGCGTCTGTCTACGACACGCTCCGCGAACGTAGAGAGGACTTTAGTCCTAAAAAAGCGATAAATCGCTGACTACATACCCCAGGGACAATGCTTAGTTTGTAGTTTACCCCTCCGGGGAAGCAAGCTACGCGTAGCGTCTGTCTAAGACACGCTCCGCGAACGCAGAGAGGACTTTAGTCCTATGGCAATCAATCCAAAATCTAAAATCTAAAATTCCTTGATGTCTTTTAATATCTCAGCTTGGTCGATCAAAAAACCCGTTCCCACGATAGTTATATTTTTAATTTTGACAATAGTCGGTTGGTTCTCTTTCACCTCCTTAGGAATTGACACCAATCCCAACGTTGATGTACCATCTGTTGTGGTGACAGTCACCCAACCAGGTGCTGGCCCTGCAGAACTAGAATCCCAAGTGACAAAAAAGATTGAAGATGCGATCGCAGGGTTAGGCAATATCGATAATATGATTTCGACAGTGACTGATGGTAGTTCCAACACAACCATCAATTTTATCTTAGGGACAAATAGCGATCGCGCCACCAATGATGTCAGAAATGCGATCGCGCAAATCCGCCAAAGTCTACCCCAAGATATTAACGATCCAGTTGTTCAGCGTCTGGATTTTGCAGGTGGTCCAATCATCACCTATGCTGTTAAATCAGAACAGCGTTCTGTCGAAGAATTAAGCAACCTCGTAGACCAAACCATTAGCCGCGCCTTATTAGCAGTTAAAGGTGTAGCACAGATTAAGCGTGTGGGTGGAGTTGACCGAGAAATTCGGATTAACCTCAACCCCAACCGGTTACAATCTTTAGGGATTACCGCCACCCAGGTAAACGACCAAATTCGCAATTTGAATGTTAACTTACCCGGTGGACGTGCAGAACTAGGTGGTAGCGAACAAAGTATTCGTACCCTAGGTAGTGCCGCTAGTGTAGATATGTTGAAAACCTACGAAATCATCCTTCCTAGCGGTGGTTCTGTACCCATATCCAGCTTAGGAACGGTAGAAGATCAGTATGGAGACATCCGCCAAACTGCACGCTTAAACAACAAACCTGTGGTAGCCTTTCAAGTCTTGCGTAGCACAGGTAGCGTTATGGTGACGGTAGAAGCAGGGGTGAAAGCTGCAGTCCAAGAACTGGAAAAAACCCTACCTCCTGATGTCAAATTAGATTTAATTTTTACTAGAGCCGATACTGTTCGCCAATCTTATGAAAGCACAATTGATGAATTAATTCAAGCCTCAGTGTTGGCGGTGGTAGTAATTCTCCTATTTTTGCGCGACTGGCGAGCCACATTAATTACCGCCGTCGCTCTACCTTTGTCCATGATTCCCACCTTTGCAGTGCAGCAAGCATTAGGTTACACCCTCAACAACATGACCTTGTTAGCATTAGCCTTGGCGGTGGGTAACTTAGTCGATGATGCTGTTGTCGAAATTGAAAACATGGAACGGCACATGGCGATGGGAAAATCAGCTTTCGTTGCTGCTTTTGACTCTTCGGATGAAGTGGGATTAGCCGTAATTGCGTCTTCCGCTACGATTATCGCCGTATTTCTGCCCGTTGCCTTTATGGGAGGGATTCCGGGACAGTTTTTCCAACCATTTGGCTTTACAGTTGCCATTTCCACCATTTTCTCAACTTTTGTGGCGCGGATGGTAACACCAATGATGGGCGCATATTTGCTCAAGGATAAAGACCACAGTCAAGGTAAAACAGTTAAAACAACCACAAAACTTAGCAAACTGTTCAATCCCAAATCCCCAATCCCCAATCCCAAATTACCCAGCACTGGTTTTCAGCCGTATAAATCT
This sequence comes from uncultured cyanobacterium, assembly GCA_963772205.1. Lineage (GTDB taxonomy): Bacteria > Cyanobacteriota > Cyanobacteriia > Cyanobacteriales > Nostocaceae > Gloeotrichia. The sequence goes on along the minus strand of CAVYXS010000310.1, from coordinate 3,789 downwards.
CTACTACAATTTGCCTTACGCCATAGATTAACAACAATGGCGATCGCCCTGGCTTTCTTTATTGCCAGTTTGATGCTAGTTCCCATGATTCCCAAGGGTTTCGTTGATGATGGTGACTATGGTCTTTCGAGCATTGCAATTGAAATCCCCCCCGGTTCCACCTTGGAAGACATGGATAAAGTAGTCACACAAGCTACTAAATTACTCCGAGAAAACCCTGTAGTTCAACGAGTGCTAGCCACAGAACAACTAAACACCGCTAGCCTAGCTGTCAATCTTGTGCCCAAGGAAGAACGGAAAATTTCCCAAAAACAATTTGAAGAACAAGTACGTCCCTTATTTCAACAGATACCAGCAGCCAAAATCAGCTTTGAAAGTCAAGTTCCTGGTGATAGTCGCAAGGCTTTATCCATAGTGCTGCGGAGTGAAAATCCCGCCGCATTAACCCAAGCAGCCGACGCCGTAGAAAAACAGATGCGAAGCATCAGCGGATTAGTGGAAGTATCTTCTAGCGCCAGTTTGGTTAAACCAGAGATATTAGTCATTCCCAATCCCCAACGGGCGGCAGATTTGGGAGTCACAGTACAATCCATCGCCCGAACAGCGTCCCTGGCTACCATCGGTGATCTTGACGCAAATTTGGCGAAATTTAATTTGAGCGATCGCCAAATCCCGATTCGTGTGCAAATTGATCCCAAAGCCCGTGCAGATATCAACACCCTCAAAAATCTCCAAGTCCCCAGCCAAAATGGCAGCTTGATACCCCTGATTGCAGTTGCAGATATCCGCTTTGGTAGTGGCCCTGCAACCATCAGTCGCTACGATCGCGCGCGTCAAGTGGCAATAGAAGCCAACTTACAAGGTATCGCCCTTGGAGAAGCATTGCAAGCAGTCAATAAACTACCCGCCATGCAAAATCTTCCCCCAGGAGTAGCACAGCAACCCTCTGGCGGTGCGAAAATTATGCAAGACATTTTCAACGGGTTTGGCAAGGCGCTAGGATTAGCAATCCTGTGTATCTATGCAATCCTCGTGCTGCTATATAATAACTTCCTACATCCCTTAACAATTATGGCAGCCTTACCCTTTTGTTTAGGCGGTGCTCTTGTCGCCTTGATGCTGTCTCAAAAACCCTTAGGACTATATGCCCTGATTGGCATTGTCCTGCTGTTAGGAATTGTCACTAAAAACTCAATCCTCTTAGTAGACTATACCATCATCAACATGCAAGAAGGTAAAACCCAGCGTCAGGCGCTGATAGAAGCTGGCGTTTCCCGCTTGCGCCCGATTCTCATGACCTCCCTCGCCACCATTGCCGGTATCTTACCCCTAGCCTTGGGAATTGGCGCCGGTTCGGAAGTCCGCCAACCGATGGGAATCGCCATCATGGGTGGTTTCACAACTTCCACCATGCTCACACTGGTGGTGGTACCAGTAATATTTAGCTATATCGACAACCTGCAAAGCTGGATCAAGAATACTTTGCGGTATGGCTTTGGCAAGAAACCACCACGCCCATCTGCTGGTGAGCATGAAGTCATCAGTTTACCAGCGGAGCGGGAAAAATCTGCTTCTTAATTGGCAAATTGTGATAGAGTAGTAAATGGCTATAGATTTATAGCTAATTACTACTCGCGGGTGTAATTCAGTGGTAGAATGTCACCTTCCCAAGGTGAACGTCGTGGGTTCGAGTCCCATCTCCCGCTTGGAATTTTGTTTTCCATACTAAATTCATTGCTATAGCTTTATCTGCTGCGACTGAAAAACACTGCAGCCACTACAATTAAACTCAACAGCGCCAAGGGTACCCAGAGATTAGGTAGATCGGACAAACTCATCAGCATTTTCCTATTTTGTTTCAGGATTTATTCATAAAAAACTCCACCCACAATTGGCGTCTGACTTTTCACGGGATCTGGAAAACCTCTCTCCTAGAAGGAGAGAGACTTTGAATCTTCCCCCCGAACCGCATCGGGAAGAGGGTTAGGGGGTTAGGTTTTTCGTCGGCTTTTCCACATGATATCGTGTCCGGTTAAAGACTTATCATGAAGACGGCAGGGGGGCACTTTGCTGGGAGCAGGGGGAAAGAGAGTTTCCCAGTTTTTGCACAGATGCGGGAATTATAACTAATTAGGCGGACATGATATGACGTGAAAAGTCAGCAACTGGCGTGGAGTTTTTCATTATTCGACAAAATCAGGTCGCGCCTGTTGAGTTAATTTCAACTTTTCTGCTAAAACTGTCCAATTTTCCTGCTCAATTAAATGAATCAATTGGGACAAATTGTGCTGATATTGTTGCAGTGAACCCAGCAATGCTTGACGATTATAACGCGCCATCATCACGCCCAACTCTGGATTTCCGCCACCGACACGGCTGGTATCCCGAAACCCTGAACTAGCTAGCTGTTGGGCTAATTCTAAAACATCTGGGTCGGTTTCACTCACACAAGCTGCAATTAGTGAGGAACTGACCATTACAGGTAAATGTGAAATCCAGACTGACAGCGCGGTCATGTTGTTCTGGGTGACAATAGTAGATATTAGACCCAAGCGATCGCACAATTTTTTCTACAATGGCAATTGTATCAGTTGGTGTTGTGGGAATTGGTGTAAGTACATAAGGACGCTCTACAAATAAATTTCGTTGTGCAGCTTCTATACCACTATCTGCCGTTCCCGCCATTGGATGACCACCGATAAAATTATGCCACAGAGGAGAAATCGCCTTGACTATCGGTGCTTTTACCGAACCAACATCCGTCAGAATCGTTGTGGGAGTCAAATAAGTGATCAACTGCTCAACTTGGGGAACAATAAGTGATATAGGTGTACAAATAAATACAACATCAGTTGCAGCTAACAGGCTCAGATCCACTGAAGCCTGATCGACATTACCAAGAGCGATCGCCTGAATACAGGTTGATTCTCGGCGACTAACGCCAAAGACCTGATGTCCAAGCGATCGCAAATCAAAACCCATTGATCCACCTATCAGTCCCAGTCCTAAAATACCAATTTTCATGTTTGATTTTGTGAGTCCATCTGTTACATATTTTCTGCATACTTTACCAACTTTCATAGTTGGTATCTGAGGGGTAGCGTTCATGACTGTAGAAGAATTGTTGGAAAAATACGCGGACGGAATCTTAGACTTTAGTGGTGTTGACCTTTCTGAAGCTAATCTCAGTGGCGCCAATCTCAGTGGCGCCAATCTTAGTCAAGCTAATTTGAGTGTAGTCAATCTTAGTGGTGCGAATCTCAACGGAGCTAACTTGAGCTATGCCAAGCTAAATGTAGCTAGATTGAGTGGCGCACATCTTACCAGCACCATCCTCAACAACGCTAGTCTGAATGTCGCTAACTTAATTCGTGCCGATCTCAGTCGCGCCCAACTTGGGGCGCCTCATTAATCCGCGCCGAGTTAATTCGCGCTGATCTCAGTCGCGCTGATCTGTTTGAGGCTAATCTCACCAGCGCTGATCTGCGAGAAGCGACACTCCGTCAAGCAAATCTCCGTGGCGCCAACTTGACTGAGGCGATTTTAAGAGGCGCTTCCCTCTCAGGAGCCAACTTAGAACAAGCTAACTTAAACGCCACTGATTTGGGTCGTACAGACCTCAGCGGCGTCAATTTGCGAGATGCTGAACTCAGACAGGCAAATCTGTGCCATGCTAACCTGAGTGGAGCAGACCTGAGTGGCGCTAATCTTCGTTGGGCTGATTTGGTGGGCGCTAATTTGAGGTGGGCTGATTTAAGCGGCGCTAAATTAAGTGGAGCTAACTTAATT
>CAVYXS010000309.1:0-25428 GCA_963772205.1 uncultured cyanobacterium | reverse complement strand
AGAACACTTGAATAGCTTCCAGTTTTTTTATCAGTACTTACACAACTGACAGATGAGAATTTCGTATGAGAAATTTTCTGTTTACTTATCTTGGTTGTTTACGCAACAGTAATTTTTACAAAAAAGCTAAATTTTTAGTCACATAGTTAAAGTCCTCAATGTCAAGCTGTTTTTCGTAATTTCTACAATTTGGATTCATCTTTTTTGAGATAAAAATTTAATATAAATCAAATGTTGAGATTTGCTGATATCAAATATTGGCAATTCTTATAACGTATATTTACGATGTAAAAGACCCACAAATAGGAAATAATGAAACTACAAATTCAAACTTAATTTGCGCTATATAATACGGAATTTCTCAGTATTTATATGGAATTTATCTCTCAGTTTTGCACTCTCTAGTTTGGTAATACTATTTAGTGTCAGGGTCAGAATTTAGGGTTATATTTTCGCAAAGCTACAGAAAAATATATACAACCTAAGTAGATGAAATCAAATATCAAGCGTCAGATTGGAAATTGGATAGGGTAAAAATATAGTTACAATAATCTATATCTATTTAATCAGACTTATCACCAAAAAATTAGAATATCCAAGGGAATTATTGCCAGTTTAGCAGGTTATTTAAAAGTATCAATACCAATGCATGACCTTACAAAAATAGTGATTGAACCGGAGGAAATTGTCAACTTCCTCAAAAGCGAAATTAATTTTAAAGAAGTATACCAAAACATTTTGTTTCAAAGGGTGATTCGGGATGCAGCCCAGGAAAGAGGGATAACTGTCACCACAGCAGAAATTGAGGCTGAAGCGAATCGCCAGCGTCGGGAAAAACGCTTAGAAAAAGCTGCGGATACAGTAGCATGGTTAGCAGATCAATTGATTAGCCCCTTTGATTGGGAAACAGGAATCCGCGATCGCTTGTTGGCGCAAAAATTAACTGACGAACTCTTCTCACAAGAAGTAGAAAAGTTTTTCATCCAAAATCGCCTGGAATTTGAGCAAGTTAGCCTCTATCAAATGCTAGTTAATTCCGAAAAAATAGCTCAAGAACTTTACTATCAAATTGCAGAAGGTGAAATTACTTTTTATGAAGCTGCTCACTTTTATGATGTTGACATTCACCGTCAAAAAAAATGCGGTTATGAGGGAAAAATTTATCGGTTTGCGCTCCAGCCAGATATAGCTGCTATTTTATTTAGTACGCCACCCCAACAGTTGATAGGTCCTGTAAAAAGTCAGCAAGGTTATCATCTTTTTATAGTTGAAGAGTTTCATCCTGCTGTCTTAACACCCCAAAGGTATCAAGAAATTATCAATAATATGTTTAAGCATTGGCTTGCGAGAGAGCTAGATTTTATGCTGGATTCAATCTTACCCAGTCAAGGTTAGATTTTATCTTGGCAAATTATCCATAATTCATTAAACCGCTAACTTAGCAGACTTAGCGAAAGGACTAGGAATTAATTCTTAGCGCATTTTGGCAAAAAGTCTATTCATTTGAGTGTTAGTGCTGGAAAAAAACGGGAAAACTAATAAGATATCACCCGATGGTTAGCACCCAATGGGGGAATCACTAGTAAATCCTGAATAGAAAATGTTAAAAAAATCTCTGCTGACTTTATTAATTGTGCCTTTTTCTTTAGTACCCTGGCTATGGCTAGAAATGCTTTTAAATTTCCCAGCCAATGCTTTACCAGGACAAAGAACAGAAGAAGTAGATAGCTGGATTAAAGCACATCCCACACTACGCCCCAACAGTTCCGAGCGCTTATTTGTCCAAAAAAGTGATACAGCAGCCCAACGATTCAGTTTCCAAGCATCTGTATTTCCTCCCGGCAAAGTATTATTTATCCAAGACCGCAGCCGGATTCGGAGTGAGCGCATTGCGATGTATGATGCTATTAACGGTATGACGTTTGACCGTCTTCAAGAATCCTTGCGCGTGATTTATGGGTTAGATATTTATCAAGACTTTAATCGCGCTCCGGTGGTGTATGAGTATCCTAACCAGAGTGCTATTAACTCGGCTCGTTTTGCCAAAACGCCCATCAGGGAAGCTTTGCGGGGAGAATTGCGAGTAGGCGATCGCTACGCTTATTGGGTGGAAATTGCCCAACCCAATACAGGTAAAGCTTTTATTGGGCAAATGACTATTTTACTGAAAACGGACTTAGACAAATTAGAAGCCGAACTGCGAAATCGTTAAAAAAATCAAGGATGAAGGCTGCAAAGTTTGAGATTTCATCCTTGATTACAGCCCCCCAAAAGCCCCAGAAGGCGGAGTTTGCCATTTATTAGCAAAAATACTTTCAGATGCTAAAGCAATTCGCAGCAAATCTTCCTTCAGCAGTGGTGGCCAATCAATCCCCACCTTACGCCCTGCAGCAAATAGCTGTTGCGCCTTAATACTTAATTGATACAAGGCGAAAGCTAGTTCTCTGTCTAAACTGGGGGCTTCTTTGAGGGCTTCAAACACCACTTTTAACGCTAACAAAATCGAGGTAATCTGACCGGGTACCGGCGCTTTTCCCTGTTTCATACGCATTAACAGGGCGTCTGGGTTTTCCTCAGTGATGGTTGTCTGGTCAATGAGGATTTTGCGACTGTTTCGTAGTTCATGTATTCAGCTTACCGTAGATGCTGACACCGCCGGAATAGTTAATTTGTACTATTAAGCTTTAGTAATGCCTGGGGATCAGTTAGTAATTGATAATACTGCAGCGCTTGTTCTCTAGAAAGTGGTTCTTCATCCTCTACCTCTTCCATCAGTTTTGCTAAAGCATAATCTTCCAGGATTGCTTCTATTTTTTCAAATTCAGCAAAACGACCTTGTTCTTCGTACTCTTGTTGTATCATCTCAAAAACATAGACAACTTCAGTACGGGCTTCATCTAGTGTTCGTCCCCAAGCATGACAACCGATAATTGCTGGAACATAGGCAACAAATGTGCCATTATCGTCTGGACGAATAACAATGGTGTAGTCTTGCAGAGACTTCATGGGGATAGCCTGAAGTTTGAGTTATGTCTTTAGTTTACATCGATGTCTGACTACATCTGCTCCGCGTCTACACACGGGCTAAAGCAATTGGCGATCGCTTTTACCTGTTCCCATGCCCTGGTAGCGTTTGGGGGTGAGGTGGGTGTGGAGAGTGCGAACGGCTAAATTTTTTTATCGAGGCCATACTTGAATCGCTATATTAGCTAAATATTCAGCGCGAGATCTAATTGCTTCTTCATTCCAAATTTCTATGTTTAGGAAGTACTGGTTTAAAGTCAAATTACTAGCCCTTAAAAGGATTAATTTTTCTTCAAATGGTTTGTTAGATAATTCTGAATTATACCCTGTTAATGTAAGATTACCCAAGGTGTGAAGCCATTTTTTATGCACATTATTATAACTTACACCTAACATTTGTTGCCATTCTTTACGTAAAGGCGTATTTTGGGGCATAATATGCTCAATAGTCAGTTTTTCAAACTTAACCCGCTCCTTAGTAATAAATTCCTCTATACTTTCTAATACAAGCTTTACTCTGTCATTTGCACTTGCGTTTTTGCTGTATAGAGTTTCTTCGATTATGGCATTACGGAATGAATCATTATCAGGCCAGCGTTGATTATCTTCAAATTTTACGAGAACTGCATGTAATCCACTTACCAAATCATCAGGATTGTTTGCCTTTACTTGAGTAAACAAGTTATTAAAGACATTGCCTAAAACTCTAGTAGAAACTCCTGTTAGCCAACGACGTACAAAGTAAGACTCTAAATAACGCAGAATTTTTTCAAAATCTTCTAAAGACAAACGTTCTTCTTCATACTCAAAATAAACATTTAGGAGAAATATATGACATGTCGTGAAATCTAACCTCATCAAGCGCTTAAACCAACGTTTTAACCGTAGTTCTTTTTCTTCATTTTCAAAATTTAAACGTAGATAATAATTACAAAACTTTATAATATTTTGTAACTCTAATTTGATACCTGTTTCCGGTTTTTCATCCTTACTTTCCGATGGATCAAAGCGTTTTTTAAGAACTTTATAAACTTCTTTTTGATTGACTGCATCTCCATCTTTACGCAGGTAGAACCAGAACGCACTAGTGAGTTCATCTGCATATTCCTTTTTTTCCATGTTAAGCTTAAATCTCTCTTGAAGAGGTAACCACTGATTTTTGTACACTTCTTCCCGTTCGCAACCAGGTAACTTCATAAATATATAGTTACGAACCAAGTCAGCCTGGGTGAGTTCTTCGCCCTTATTGTTTAAACTTTCAAAAATCAGGTATGGGTTATCGCTATCGTCTGAAGTAATATTTACTAATACTAAACGTTCTAACAAGATGGTTTTAAATTTTGCATAATCCAGGGAAATATCTTCTTCAGAGTCAGGCTTTTTCAACTTGAGATCAAAAAATTTATACGCTTCATATATTTGTCCTTCCTTTTTTATATCCTTAGGCTGTTTACTTTGAATAATACTCTTATATACTTCGCGGTCATCCTGAGTAGGCAAGACTTTATAAATATCATCATTTTTTTTAAACTTATTTATTAAGTACAATTCTTCAACCTCTTGTGCCATGTCTCGATCAGTTTTTTTAAGATAGTAGCGTAGTGTCGCCAAGAGAATTGTTAGGGTTGTCAGACGTTGTTGTCCATCTATAACAATAAATGGAGTTATACCATCTGCTGTTCCTAATACCGCTTGGGTGACTATAGGACCGAGAAAATAAAGGCCTTGTACCTCTTCCTTGTATAAACTCATCAAGTCTTCCCACAGAGACTCCCAGTTCTCCTTTTTCCAAGAGTATGGTCGTTGAAAAAGCGGTATTTGAAACTGTTTACCACCTTCTAATAAGTTACGGAGACTGGTTTCTGATGCTTTCATGCTTGATAGTAGATTGATGTGTTGTTATATACCATAATAGCTAAATTTTTGGCATATCAAAGACTTATGCACGATTGATTTGCATTAAAAAGTTGGCATAGGACGACTTTATGTATATAGAGGTTCTCAGTTGAGTGAGGTAAAATAACCCCACCCCCAACCCCCTCCCCGCAAGCGAGGAGGGGGCTATGATATACCTCACTAGACGGCGAAACGCTATATATCCCCAGAGTTAAACGTAAGGGTATTTGAAGGCAATTATTACTTCACCACTACAGGAATACCGAAAATAGAGGATATTTTCGGCATCTCTTCCAAGGCTATTACCTGCCCTTCATCCTCAAGATATCAACATCTTTTTTACTTCGTCTAAAGATACTGAAGGACTTTCTTTTTCTTCCTGTTTAGCGTCCCTTAAATCTCTTAAATCTTCTAAATCTTCTAACAATTCTTTAATTTTCAGCAATTCCTCACACTCTTGTTTTTCCTCGACCAGTAAAAATTCATGTAATTCTTCTATAGAAATAGGAGATTGATAAATATTAGGTTCAGATTCATAAACACTTTGAAAAGACTCAATAGATTCCTTTATCTTATTAACTGCATCTTCTGGCGTCTTTCCCTGTCCAACAATACAATTTTCTAAACATAAACCTACCCAATAGCCAGCACTTTGTCTAATTACAACGGTGTAAAAGTTCATTTATTACTCCAAATTAATTATTAATTTCTAATGTTTCTTCCAAGGTAAACGGAGATTCTTGAGGAAAGAAATTTAATTTAATACCTGTTTCATCAGAGGCTTTAAGCCGAGCTTTTTGATAACAATCTGCAAACACTTCTGCGAGTAGAGGTTGCAAACTGGGACTATCTTCTAATAATGTTTCAATACAGATACGCTGCTCAGAAATGGTACTGCGCCAACTTTCACTACGTTTTTCTGGTTGATATTGCCATTTCAGTAAATGCATTAAAAGGACAATTAATCTGCTTTTTAACTCGCGTCTTTCACTTCTCCCCATGCTTTCAATTTCTTCAATTAAATTAGGTATATCTATTTCGTTAAAATTATTTTCTTTTAGCTGGTGGACAACTGTTTGTGTCCATAAGTAAAAGTCTTGTTCATAAAGATTTTTGTCATTGACAAAAGATGTACTACTCATTAATATTCCTCGCAATTTGATTTATTTCAATTAGATAAGTTCTCATATGTTTTGATAAACAAATAATAGCAATACGTGAGATATCCTCACATTTAATTAATATTTTGCCATTCACGAGCATCTATAAATAATGATAAATGTTTAACATTAGTAGTAGCAATAGTAACTTGATGCCCTTTTAATTCTTCAATTTTTGCTTGTGCGGCTAAAATGACATCCCCATCAAGAGATTTAGGATCAGCAGTAGGTTTTCCTGTTTTTCTAACTTCAGCCCAAAAATTTGCAGCTAGAAGCATTACAGAAGTAGTAATAGGTAAATAAGTAATTGCTTGTTTAAGTTGATCTAACCGTTTAATACCTAATGTTTTTCCTGCTCTCAGTAGTTCTCGCCTCACTTCATAATCAGCAATTTCAGGTAAGATTATTTGATACCCCTTTAAGGGTAGTTCATCTAACCATTCTTTACATTCCTGACAAATAGGATTAGTGTTCTTAGGATTCGTTACCATTCCTAAAACATTTGTATCTAAAAAAATAAGTTTACTCATGAAAATTGATGCCAAGTTTAAAAGGGATTATCATCAATTGCTTGAGTCAAATATTCCCAAGTTTCTGTTTGCTCTTTTTCGTCTCCTTCTTCTAACCATTGTTTAGTTAATTGTTTAAGTGCTTGATGTTGTTGGTTGGAAATTTTTTGTTCTTGTTTATCTAACTCTTGTTGAGATTGGCTTAACAATTCCGGTTTAATAGTTACAGTTTTCCGAAAAACTCTGATAATTTCCAGCAGGTTAGACCAATATTCTTGAGGTATTTCCTGGATTTCACTTAACATTTCTATCAGAAAACTTTCTTCACGATTTTTACTGACTTCAGATTTATTAATTAAATTGAATTGAGACATTAGAAATTATTCCTCATTATCATCAGTTAAGGTGAGCTAAAATAGCAGGCTGCTAATTAAAATATACGGTTGATTTTATGATGAATGTAATCAACAGCAAGTTTAACTGTAGCAAATTCTAAAAAAACATTATCAGAAAAATCAATGTCTTCAAATATTGTAATCAATTCACAACATATTACATCAGCATTTAATCCATCTGATTCTCCTATCATTACTGGTTTGTAAAAATAATATTGACTATCCTCTGCCTTAAAATGAATAACATTGGCAGCATAACCGTTACTAGACGAATACAGTCGCCTATCATAAATTTCTGGCTGAAACAAGGGAAAATCTAAGCTTATTTCTTGTTGCTCAATTTTTATAACTTCAGCAATAATATCTTTGATTTTATCAAAAATTTCTTGATATTCCATAATTAATTATTACTCATAATTATTTTTCTTTTTTTTCAATTTTTTAGATTTAAAGTTAAGGTGAGCCAAAATAGCCCACCCTAATTAAACTATACCAACAAAGCCTTCTGCTCTTCCTGAGAAATCACGCGCCCTTCATCCTCAAAACCGGCGATTTGATCAAAGTTCAAATACTGATACAAATTCTCGGCAAAAGGATGAATCTTCTGCGCTACAATATCCATATATTCCTCTACTGTGGGAATGCGTCCTAACAAGGCACAAACTGCAGCTAATTCGGCGGAACCTAGATAAACTCGCGCACCTTTACCCATGCGATTATTGAAGTTGCGGGTTGAGGTAGAAAAGACGGTTGTGTTATCAGCAACTCGCGCCTGATTTCCCATGCACAAACTGCAACCTGGAATTTCTGTTCTCGCACCTGCAGCCCCAAAAATAGCATAAACACCTTCTTCTTTTAATTGGTGTTCATCCATGCGGGTTGGTGGTGCTATCCACAGGCGAGTTTTCACTTCACCGGCGCCTTCTAAAACTTTCGCGGTTGCTCGATAATGACCAATATTTGTCATACAAGAACCTAGAAAGACTTCTTGTACTGGATCATTAGCAACTTCCGATAATAATTTAACATTATCGGGGTCATTAGGAGCGGCGACAATTGGTTCGGTGATTTCGTTTAAATCAATTTCCAGAATTTCCGCATATTCAGCATCTGCATCTGCTGCTAATAACACGGGATTTGCTAACCATTCTTCCATTTTGGCGACGCGGCGGAGAATAGTTCGCCCATCGTTATAACCCCGTGCTACGAGATTTTTTAACAGGGCGACATTAGAGCGCAAATATTCAGAAATTGTCTCTTGACTCAGTTTAATTGTCGAACCTGCACAAGAACGTTCGGCTGTAGCATCGGCGAGTTCAAAGGCTTGTTCAACTTTCAAATTTGGTAAGCCTTCAATTTCTAAAATTCTGCCGGAAAAAACGTTTTTCTTGTTTTCCTTGGCTACTGTCAGCAAGCCTTTTTGAATTGCTATGTAGGGAATGGCGTTGACAATATCCCTCAAGGTAATTCCAGGTTGCAATTCTCCTTTAAATCTTACCAAAACTGATTCTGGCATATCCAAGGGCATCACACCCAAAGCCCCCGCAAAAGCGACTAACCCAGAACCTGCGGGGAAGGAAATTCCTAAGGGGAAGCGGGTGTGGGAGTCGCCACCTGTGCCCACGGTGTCGGGTAATAGCATCCGGTTTAACCAAGAGTGGATTATACCATCACCAGGACGCAAAGCTACGCCACCACGTTGGGAGAAAAAGTCGGGGAGTTCGTGATGGGTTTTGATGTCTACTGGTTTGGGATAGGCTGCTGTATGACAGAAACTTTGCATTACTAAGTCAGCACTGAAACCTAAACAGGCGAGTTCTTTTAATTCGTCGCGAGTCATCGGTCCTGTGGTATCCTGGGAACCAACGGTTGTCATAATCGGTTCGCAAGATGTACCGGGACGAACGCCGGGTAAACCGCAAGCTTTCCCCACCATTTTCTGTGCTAAGGTGTAGCCTTTAGCTGTGTCAGCTGGTGGTTGGGGACGGATGAATAAAGTGCTGGGTGGTAAACCGAGTGCTTGGCGGGTTTTATCGGTGAGGGTACGCCCAATTAATAGGGGAATGCGCCCACCGGCGCGAACTTCATCGAGGATGGTATCGGGTTTGAGGGTGAAGGTAGAAATGACTTCCCCAGATTCGTTGGTGATTTCGCCTTTGTAGGGATGAATGGTAATCACCGCGCCAGTTTCTAATTTGCTAACATCACACTGGATGGGTAAAGCACCAGCATCTTCGGCTGTGTTGAAAAAGATAGGAGCGATCGCACCACCTAAAATATAACCCCCTGCTCGCTTGTTTGGTACAAAGGGAATATCATTTCCCATATGCCACAATACTGAGTTAATGGCAGACTTACGCGAAGAACCGGTACCCACCACATCGCCAACGTAAGCAACGGGATGTCCTTTTTTCTTCAACTCGGCAATAATTTCTAAACTGCCTGGTTGCCGCGACTCTAGCATCACCCTTGCGTGTAAGGGAATATCTGGGCGAGTGGTTGCGTGGGTTGCGGGGGATAAGTCGTCGGTATTGGTTTCTCCAGCGACTTTAAAGACGGTAACGGTGATAGCTGGGGGTAATTGGGGACGAATCGTCAACCACTCAGCTTCAGCCCAGGAGTCTACTACCTGTTTAGCAAAAGGATTGGTTTTCGATAACTCCAAAACATCATGGAAAGCATCATACACCAACAGGATTTTGCTTAAAGCCGCAGCAGCGTAAGCTGCAATAGGTTCCTTTCCTTGTCCTCCCATCACCAGCGGAGTTTCGGAAGAGTCTGAGACAGATACGGTAGGAATTTGCAGTAACTCAATTAAAGATTGTACATTATAGCCACCCACCATTGTTCCCAACAATTCTACTGCTTCTATCGGCGAAATCAATGGACTTGTCGTTTCCTCTTTGGCGATAGCTGTGAGAAACCCAGCTTTAACATAAGCAGCAGCATCCACACCAGGGGGAATGCGATCGCGCAATAATTCTAATAATGTCTCTTCTTCTCCTGCTGGTGGATTTTTCAGTAATTCACACAGTTGAGATGTCTGCTTTGCATCTAGCGGTAAGGGGGGAATTCCCAGTAATGCTCTTTGGGCAACATGTTGACGATATAATTCCAGCATTTTTCTGTTCTCCATTCGGCTGATATCCCCTTAATCAGGGGGGGATTTTGTCCAGAGTTTAGCTATAAAAGTTTAGCTTATTTTTGTAGCTAAAAGCATTACTGGTCAAGGGTTTTAGCAAAATATGATTTATACTTAAGGTATTGTCTTCGCTCATTAGACTCAACTCTGTTAAACTACGGAAAAATCTATCTATACTTAGATTATAAGCACTCAAATCAACTTATGAATTTAAATAATTATTTTGACTTCCTTGCACCTGATGATATTCGCATTAAAGGTCATCGTATTGGGATATAAACAGTTTTATATGAATATCTATTTACAGGAAAAACGTATGAATTTAAATAATTATTTTGACTTCCTTGCACCTGATGATATTCGCATTAAAGGTCATCGTATTGGGATATAAACAGTTTTATATGAATATCTATTTACAGGAAAAACGGCTGAAGAAATTGCCAAAACTTATCCGAGTTTTTCCTGGGAAGAAGTTTATGCAACGATTATATATTAATTATTTACATAATCAAGAAACTGTCAGTAAATATATGGAAGATTGGTTAGAATGGGGACATCAACAACGCAAGGCGCAACAACTCAATCCTCATCCATCTGCTGAAAGATTGCGGAAAATTAAAGCGCAAATACAAGCTCAATTACAAAATTCAAAAAGATTGCGGAAAATTAAAGCGCAAATACAGGCTCAATTACAAAATTCAAACAGTAGATGGCTGTTTAATAACACATCTCCAGATTATTATTCATAAACTCTACTTCGATGTCCAATAAAAATAATCGCCACTTGCTTTAGATTATCATCTATTTCATAAGCTGTTGCGTATTTAATTTGTATATTGGATGCGGGCAAGATGCCCGCACTACAATAATTTTGCGTTTTCGTGTTATACAATTTAGCTGCACATCAGCTTAAATCACACGATAATCACCAACACGATAACGATAATACCCTGAGAGATCACCTTGCAATGGTTTTACATTAGGATAATTACGAGGGTCAATTTTTAATCGGTTAAAACAACGATCTAATTTTTTTTGTAATTCAGCAGAAGATGACTCAAAAAATTCTTGAGCATCTATACTAATAATAACAGTATAATTAATATTTTCGTTTGAGTTGGTCAACAGAAATTACCTGTCCTTCTTCAACATTCTTTTTCGCTTTTGCAAACGCTTCTTTAAAACCATTAATTTTCAATAATTCCTCCGTAGCATCATTTTCTTCTCTTTCAGCTAAATACGCCAAAAAATCAGCAGCCACTAATAATCTTTCTGGTGAGAGTTGGTTAACATATTCTTGAATTTGCTGACGAATTTCTACTGGATTCATAATAAATTTTCGGATATTCTGCTTAAATTATAGCCTAAATCCCTCTTGTGGTGAGCCTAGGGTGCGATCTTAGGTATAATATGGACTGCTCTACGCCCGAACAGTGATTATCCTAGACATCACTTTTCGGTTATAATTGCAGACCGTCATTGATTATAGACAAGGGTTGCAAGTTGATTTAAGTTGCATAACATAGTAATGTTTATTCTGGCAGACTTACTTATGGGTCTCTTCATCAGATAAGATATTAAATTTGTCAGTTAAATTACACCGCTTTTGTATATGTCCAACACTTACACCGTTGAAATTCACCACCAAGGATCAATTCATACTTTACAAGTTCCTGAAGATGAAACCATTTTATCAGTCGCTGACAAAGCTGGTTTAGATTTACCGAGTTCCTGTCATGCAGGGGTTTGTACAACTTGCGCCGGTAAACTTATTGACGGAACTGTCGATCAACATGATGGTATGGGGGTGAGTTTAGATTTACAAAAACAAGGCTATGTATTACTTTGTGTCGCCAAACCCCTTTCAGATATTAAAGTAGAAACAGAAAAAGAAGACACACTTTATCAGTTGCAATTTGGTAAAGGCAAATAATTAGTGAACAGTTGTCAGTATATACGCTGTTCATTTGATATCGGCTATTCTAGAAAAAATCAATCAACAGGATTCACCGTGATGACTACCCATTTTATTACTGCAGAAATCGACCTCCAAGCAACCCCAACTGAACTACAACAAGCCATTGAAGCCGAGTTAAAAAAACAAGGCGAACCCCTACGCTGGGCGATTACCTCTGTGGATGAGGAACAGCAAATAGCTACTGTAGAAGCAGTGGTTATATCTGAGAGTGAGCAATTTAAAACTCCTCTTTCGTCATACAGCAAGGGCTAAACGCCCTGCTACCGCTAACACAACTTACCACTGATATGCAACGTCCCTACACCGCTATTTTAATTGTACCTACCGGCATTGGCGCCGCAATTGGGGGCTACGCAGGAGACGCATTACCAGTGGCTAAAGTTATATCACAGGTTTGCGATCGCCTGATTACTCACCCCAATGTCCTCAATGGTGCTTCAATGTATTGGAATATCCCTAACTCTTTCTACGTGGAAGGTTATGGACTTGACAAATTTGCCGCTGGGTGTTGGGGGTTACGTCCTGTTCGCAGTAACAAAATAGGTTTGCTTTTAGACCAAGGTATAGAACCAGAATTGCGGTTGCGACACTTGCAAGCAGCGGATGCAGCCAGAGCAACCCTGGGATTGACCATAACAGATTATGTAGTTACTGATGCACCGTTAAATGTAGAATTACAGATAGCACCATCGGGTACAAGTTGGGGGACAATTGGGAATCCTGATAGCTTATTCAGGGCGGCTGAGATATTAATTAAGAAAACTGGGGCAGAAGCGATCGCAGTTGTTGCCCGTTTCCCCGATAATATGGATGAAAAAGCCGCGCAAAACTACCGCCACGGTAAAGGCGTCGATCCTCTAGCGGGTGCTGAAGCAGTGATTAGTCATTTGCTAGTGCGAACCTTTCAAATTCCTTGCGCCCATTCTCCTGCTTTAGCAAGTGTACCCCCAGATCCTGATTTATCTCCCCGTTCCGCCGCCGAAGAATTAGGTTATACTTTTTTACCCAGCGTTCTGGTGGGTTTAAGCCGCGCACCACAGTTTCTTATAGAAAAGGGATTGAGTCCATATCTACAAGAAGATATTTGGGCAGATCAAGTCGATGCAGCGATCGCTCCTGCAACTGCTTGTGGTAGTAGCGCTTTACTCAGTTTAAGTCAGAAGCGATGCCAAATTATCACCGTTGAGGAAAATAAAACTCAAATAAATGTTCCTCCCTACCCTTTAGGAATCAAAGCAATACATGTAAATTCATATTTAGAAGCAGTCGGTGTATTGGTAGCACACAAAGCAGGTATCAATCCTTTTGCACTTAGTACAGTTTTGCATTAAACTACATCTATTTGGCGTTGTTGAGTGAAAGTATGATTTTTTGGACTACGCCCCGCTCCGCTAACACCCAGAGGAGCCACTGCGTTGCGGGGGTTCCCCCCGTTGTAGCAAGTGGCGTCGCGCAGAGAGTAAGAGGAGAGAGAAATAGAATTTTTGACTTTCATACCTTAATTCAGCAACGCTGATTGATAAAATTTAATCTGCAAATTAGATGTGTTTTAGTTTATTTAGTCAAGAGTCGAAAATTCTTCTCCCCAATTCCTAGTGAAACTCCGTTCTTTTCGACTGCGAATCGCCCTATTATTTGCCATGCTGGCTGGTAGCACTGTGGCTAGCTTTGGTGGTATATCTTGGTGGCTGATCTACGATGCTAAAGTTAGTCGCCTCAATGCTAAACTAGAAGCCGTGTTGAGTCGTCCTCATCCACCAATTAAAGATATTGGGCAATTCTATCAAACTTCATTACCTTCTGAATTAGGGACAGATGGAGATACTCCCATAGCCCTTTTAGTCATGGGTAGAGATCACAATAAGCTTTATCAATCAGAACGCTGGTCTGCTGATTTTAACATAAACGGTCTGTGGCCTTCACCCCCTCAGTTATTTCCGCAGCCATTTCCATTCAGCGATACCAGACAAAAATCTCCACAAATACCACCATTTCCGCCTGATATGCCACCATTGCGTCCCCAATTGGTAACTCAACGCACAACGACGGGAACTTGGCGCATTGGCGCAATCGTTTTTCCCGAATCTCAAATAGCGATCGCTGTGAGTTTACAAGCAATTGATCGCGAAATGAATGTTATCCGTGATGTCTTCCTAATTTCCATACCCGTCGTGCTGCTGCTCATGACTAGTGGTGCGTGGTGGCTATCTTATGGTGCCTTACGTCCTATCCGCCAGTTAATTTTAGCAATTCGCCAAGTAACGGTAACAGGTTTGGATCAAAGAGTTCCTATTGATGCCATAGACACGGAATTTCTAGAACTCATTCAGGTATTTAACCAGATGCTGTCACGGCTGGAACGCAGTTTTAAACAGGCTTCCCGCTTCAGTGGTGACGCAGCTCACGAACTGAAGACACCGTTAGCAATTTTACAAGGCGAACTAGAGCGAACTTTGCAACAAGCTGAACCTGGGTCACAGGTGCAACAAAATCTCAGCCATCTCTTAGATGAAGTATACCGCCTGAGTGGAATTGTCCGCAAGCTGTTATTACTGTCATTGGCAGATGGGGGACAAATGAGTTTATATCGGGTGAAAATAAATTTATCGGAGATTTTAGTCGAGATGGTAGAGGATATGGAACTGCTGGCACCAGATTTAGCGGTAATAGCAGACATTACTGCTGAACTATGGGTAACAGGCGATCGCGATTTACTCATCCAGGTATTGCAAAATCTCTTCAGCAATGCCATTAAGTATAATATCCCCGATGGCTGGATGCAAATTGATGGGCGACACCAAGGAAAGACGGTATTAGTCACCATTAGCAATGCTTCCCTAGACATTCCCACCAACGAACAACAACGCATTTTTGACCGCTTCTATCGTGGAGATCCAGCCCGGACACGTAAAATAGA
Organism: uncultured cyanobacterium; assembly: GCA_963772205.1. Classification (GTDB taxonomy): domain Bacteria; phylum Cyanobacteriota; class Cyanobacteriia; order Cyanobacteriales; family Nostocaceae; genus Gloeotrichia. Next base: position 10,407 of record CAVYXS010000309.1, on the reverse strand, counting down.
GGGGACAGGCTTAGGACTTAGCCTAGCGCGAGAAATTACTTTGGCTCACGATGGTAAGCTTACCCTTGACCCCACACCGTCTAATCAGACTGCTTTTACTTTAAGTTTACCAGCCGGTTGAGTTTTTATAATTAGTTATTTGTGTACCGTATTTTGCGAAAATAAATTAAGAAAATCGCAACAGTTGCGATGATGGCACGGAAGGAAAAAAAATGTCGGAGAATTTAAGAAGCCAAGTTGTGACGCAAGGGGTGCAGCGATCGCCTAATCGCGCTATGCTGCGAGCAGTTGGTTTTAAAGATGAAGATTTTAACAAAGCCATTGTGGGTGTTGCCAATGGCTACAGTACCATTACCCCCTGCAATATGGGGATAAATCAACTGGCGCTCATAGCAGAACTTGCTGTAAAAACCGCTGGGGCAATGCCCCAGGTGTTTGGTACAATTACCATTAGCGATGGCATTTCGATGGGAACTGAAGGGATGAAATATTCCCTAGTTTCGCGAGAAGTGATTGCTGATTCCATTGAAACCGCCGTCACTGGCCAAAGTATGGATGGGGTGATTGCCATTGGCGGTTGTGATAAAAATATGCCAGGAGCAATGATTGCGATCGCTCGCATGAATATCCCGGCTATCTTTGTTTATGGTGGCACAATTAAACCAGGACACTACAACGGTAAAGATTTAACGGTTGTCAGTTCCTTTGAAGCAGTTGGTCAATACAGCGCCGGCAAAATAGACGAAAATGAACTAACAGAAGTCGAACGCAACGCTTGTCCTGGCGCTGGTTCCTGTGGGGGAATGTTTACAGCTAACACCATGTCTTCAGCTTTTGAAGCCTTGGGTATGAGTTTACCATATTCTTCGACAATGGCGGCAGAAGATGCCGAAAAAGCCGACAGTACAGAAAAATCGGCGTTTGTCTTAGTGGAAGCAATTCGCAAGCAAATCTTACCCCGCCAAATTATCACCCGTAAATCTATAGAAAACGCCATCGCGGTAATTATGGCGGTGGGTGGTTCCACAAATGCTGTATTGCACTTTTTGGCAATATCCCGCGCTGCTGGTGTGGAACTCACTATCGATGACTTTGAAACTATCCGTGCCCGTGTACCAGTTTTGTGCGATTTAAAGCCTAGCGGTAAGTATGTTGCCACAGACTTACACAAAGCAGGTGGCATTCCCCAAGTCATGAAAATGCTACTCGTGCATGGCTTAATCCACGGTGATGCTCTGACTATTACCGGTGAAACCATTGCCGAAGTCTTGGCAAATATACCAGAAGAGCCATCAGCTAATCAAGATGTGATCCGTCCTTGGAATAACCCGATGTATGCTCAAGGACATTTAGCCATCCTTAAAGGTAATCTGGCAACAGAAGGGGCTGTAGCTAAAATTACCGGAGTTAAAAAGCCCATCATTACCGGGCCAGCAAGGGTGTTTGAATCTGAGGAAGCCTCTTTAGATGCAATTTTAGCAGGTAAAATTAAACCAGGAGATATTTTAGTCATCCGCTACGAAGGGCCAAAAGGTGGCCCAGGGATGCGGGAAATGTTGGCGCCCACCTCAGCAATTATTGGTGCTGGTTTAGGGGATGCAGTCGGATTAATTACCGATGGCAGATTTTCTGGCGGTACTTATGGTATGGTTGTTGGTCACGTTGCACCAGAAGCAGCAGTTGGCGGGGCGATCGCTCTTATAGAAGAAGGTGATAGCATTACCATTGATGCTCCATCTCGCCTGTTGCAGTTAAATATATCTGAAGACGAATTAGCTAGTCGTCGTGCCAAATGGCAACCCCCCGCACCGCGTTACACTAAAGGCGTATTGGCGAAATATGCCAAATTAGTAGCTTCTAGCAGCGTTGGTGCTGTCACCGATTTGGATTTGTTTGATTAGAGTCTTTTGTCGGGTGCGTCACAGAAGCAGATAACTCATGTGCTTTCAATATTTTATATATGGCGCACCCTACGATTATTTGTTTCTAGGTTCCACTTGAGCATTTCAACGGCTATATTGGCGTTGCTGAGTGAAAGTATGGATTTTTTGGGCTACGCCCCGCTACGCTAACACGCAGAGTCGCAGAAGTGAGAGGAGGGAGAGAAATGGAATTTTTGACTTCAGCAACGCCAACAACTGCTCCCTTTTATCTACCTAATATTTCCAGTACGACCGGAGCCACCCCACTCTGCATCATTCCCAACTGACTAGCCGCAGCAACAGAAACGTCAATAATTCTACCACGAATAAAGGGGCCTCGGTCATTAATTTGCACAACTACAGAACGACCATTATTAGCATTAGTTACACGTACTCGTGTACCGAAGGGTAAGGAGCGATGGGCTCGGCAGTCATTGCGTTGCGACTTCCATAGTAAGAAGCCATACCGTGAGAAGTTCTTTTTGCTCGTCTTGCTCCCTTTTTATAAGCAATGAGCGTATCCTGATGATTACTAGTAACCGGATTTTGAGTATCAGTCTTAGGAATTACAGCATCCGAGTTCATTTGTCCTGTTGGAGATTGGTATTCTCCCACTTTGATTACATCACCGTTTGGTGGTGGGGAGGAAGCTAAAGCTGCTTCTGTATTCACAACAAGAGAACTCATTGAGAATATCCCCAACACACCACTCAATAGGGTGATAAACTTCAACAAATGTTTTTGATTCATGTGTCCAAATTAAAAGTGACTGAAGAACTGAGATTGAAAGATGACTAAAATTTCAGACATCTAAAATAAGTAATACTTCCGCGAGAAGTCGAACTCGCTCCACATTCACTTCTTGTGAATAGCTCCAAAAGATTATGCACAAATTTTGCAACTTAGTCAACAGAGTTGGAAATTAGACCTTTACAAATTTCAACAAAAATCCAGGCAAATATAAGACATTTACCACCTATGAACTTCCCTAAAATTGGGATATACCATAGTCAGTAGAATGTATTTTTTACAAAGATTTATTCAACTTACTTAAGTCAATCTATCATATTTCAAGGCCTAGTCAATAGGCAAAATTTTTCAATTTATGCTTTTTTAGCTTTTGTAAAACTAATATTACAGTACTACAATAGTTCGTATTTACTATCTATCAATTAAATCTGGGTATATCTGCACCGCTTATAAAAAGCTGCTACTTTACCTCAAAGCCATCTATCATTGTTGTAAAAATGAATTCCTCCGTGATAACTGTCAACGGCTTGTATTGACTGGAATTCGACTGACACCCAGTCTCTCATTGTTTCACCAGTAGCGCCGCATATAGATTCAATTGATGACCAATCACAATCATACAAAGGCTCACAGACATCTTTATACATTGGTTGACCAATCTTTCGCCATTGATCATAAGCATCAAAAGAATAATCACATTCGGGAATACCATCAGGAGATAGAGTTTTTACCTCAATCCAGTAACTCAATTCCCAAAGTATTTTTCCGTCCTCTTCATCTGTTTCATCCAAACAAATAAAGTCAGGATCAAAGTTAAAAACCTCAAATAATAAATCAGGAAATCGCATTAAGCAATCTTGTTCTACTAGTTCAAGAGCTTTCCTGACTTTTATCCACAAAGTTTTTAATTGAGGTATGCCAATTTTTTTGGCTTCTTCTTCAGTATCTGCAAATAGTCTATATCCTATATGTATTGTGGCCATTTGAGTTATTTCACCTGACTATAGCTGACAAATAGCTTTGAGAACTTGTAACAATTCAACAGCACGGGAAGATTCCATTAAATTTAATTCTGGCATCAGTTGATAAATAGGGGGATTACCTTGTTGAATATACACAAACTGATAACTTCTGCCATTCGTCGTCAAACCCCAAACTGATTTCTGAGACTCTAAGCTTTTATAAGCATATGTTAATAATTGAGGTAAACCTGTTAATACGTCTATTTGACTATTTTTAGATTCAATCAAAAGTACCCAAAAATAGGCATTAGCTTTGGATATCTTAGCTTTAGTAACAGCTAAGATATCCAATCTACCTTTAACTATTGTATCTTCATCTTCAATTTCAATATCTGCTATATCTTCTTCTAAGATAATTTCGATAGGATAGCGATAAAAACCAGCTAATCGCAACAAAGGAGCAAGGACAAGAAACTTTACCTGTCCTTCGGACACTTTACCAGATGTGAGGTAGCGCCGAAAGTCATTACGTATTTGTGCAACTTCTTGCTGTTCAGCTTCTGTGAGTTGTTCTAAAGATAAATATGGAGTAAACGAGTCACTATACTGTTCTTGAAAGCCAAAAAGACGCTGCACATCTTGTAACGATAAATTGCGGGCATTGAGAACTGTCATAATATTAGATAATGTAAGGGAATAGGGACTGAAACTGACAACTGATAACTACTTAACACCAAATTTGCACAACCTGACCCGAAATCTGCTGTCCGAACCAAGGAGTATTACTCGAAAGTGTATAAAGATTTTGTCTATTGACTTGCCAAGTTTTTTGTGGATCAAATAGAGTCAGTTCTGCTTTTTGACCAGGAGCGATCGCACAGACTTTCTGTTTTAAACATTCTGCAGGACGGCTACTCAAAGCACGCCATAATTCCAAAGGTGTAAATTCCCTAGTTTCTACAAGATACTGCCATAACAGGGGCAATGCTAACTCTAAACCAATTGCTCCAGCCGGCGCTTCGGCAAACGCCTGGACTTTTTCTTCGTAAGTGTAGGGGTGATGGTCAATAGCGATCGCATCTATTACACCTGTACGTACTGCTTGCCGTAATGCAGCTACATCACTGGCATTCCCTAAAGGCGGAGCTAATTTTAGGCTAGTATTGTAACTCTTAATTGATTTCGTATCAAGTAAAAGATGCATCCAAGTTGTACTGGCGGTGATTGGTAAACCAGAAGCCTTAGCTGAGGCGATTAAATCCACACTGCGAGCGGTAGAGACGCGCATAATATGCACATAAGAATTACCTGTAGCGGCTACCAATTCGATCAAAGCAGCGATCGCCGCAGTTTCCGCACTCACAGGTATAGGAGGTAATCCCAGACGAATTGCATCACCACCTTCCCGCATTACCCCATTGGCCATCAATTGACGCTCACAAGGCCAAAACGCTACCGGTTTGCGTAAAGGCTGAATATATTCCAAAACGCGCCGTACCAGCCCCAAATTTTCCCAAGGTCTACCATCAGTAAAACCGACAACGCCAGCATCTGCTAAATCTGCCAATTCCGTCAACTGCTTTCCCGCAACATCTAAAGTAATTGCACCCCAAATATTGAGATGGGGAAAAGTCATATCTCGCCGTCTCTTCTTTTGCAACTGTGCTACAAGAGATGGGTTATCGATAGGTGGAGATGTATCGGGTAAAATACTGACTCTGGTAAAGCCACCAGCAGCAGCAGCTTGCAAAAGAGACGAGAGGGTTTCTCTCTCTTCAAACCCCGGTTCACCGGAGTAGCTATACAAATCCACTAACCCAGGTCCGAGAACTAATCCTCGACCATCTCTGACTTGAGTATCGGGACTGATATCAGAAATTTGTGCAGCGACGGCTTGGATATAACCATCAACAATGAGGACATCAGCTATTTGCTCAGTTCCCGAAACTGGGTCAATCACCCGTACTTGTTGTAGCAGTTCAGTCATAAAAGATTGTAATTTTTCTGAAAAAGTTAGGACTTAGGAGTTGGTAGTTGGGAGTTTTTTTATTCCTAGCGTTAACTCCTCACTTTAATTGGGATCATCCCAATTTTGCAAAAAGCCTTAAACTAAAGTACTCCCTTTGCAAAAAGTAAGCTACAGTCCGAAAGCACAAACCCGTTCAAACGGCTGAAAAATCTAGTAGTCCACCAAAAGAACAATGCTTGGTTTGTAGTTTTCGCGTAGCGTCTGTCTACGACACGCTCCGCGAACGTAGAGAGGACTTTAGTCCTAAAACAGCGATAAATCGCTGACTACATACTAAGCATTGTTTGTGTAGTGAACCACTAGTTTAGCCAGCGTCCCTGGAATGTATTCGGCGGGGTACGCACCTAAAATTAACCTTTTTTGGTAACACAGAGGGACGCAAAGTCAAAAATAAACCCTCTGCGTTACTCTGCGCGTTCCCCCGCGTTAAAATAAAAATTCTCCATCCACAGCCAAAATAATTTTATAACTCTTGAACTCACAACAAATAAATTTAAATCCCTATTATACCCAAAATCACGGCGCTATATATCTAGGAGATAGCCTAGAATTAATTAAATCCATTGAAGACAACAGTATTAACCTCATACTCACCTCACCTCCATTTGCACTCACCCGCAAAAAAGAATACGGAAACGAAAGTGCAGAAAAATATATAGAATGGTTCCTACCATTTGCCTACGAATTTAAAAGAGTAATTACTGATAACGGCTCATTTATCTTAGATTTAGGTGGTGCTTATCTTCCTGGTAATCCTGTAAGGAGTATCTATCAATATGAGTTATTAGTCAGATTGTGTAAGGAAGTCGGCTTTTTTCTCGCCCAAGAATTTTATCACTATAACCCAGCAAGATTACCTACCCCTGCTGAGTGGGTAACAATCAGACGAATTCGTGTGAAAGACTCAGTGAATGTAGTTTGGTGGTTATCCAAAACACCTTATCCTAAAGCAGATAACAGAAAAATTTTAAAGCCATATAGCCAAAGTATGAAGCAATTACTCAAAAATGGCTATAAAGCAAAAATACGCCCTAGTGGACATGACATTTCCGCTAAATTTCAACAGGATAATCAAGGTGCAATTCCACCAAATTTATTAGAAATTGCCAACACTGAATCAAATAGTGCATATTTCCGCCGCTGTAAAGCAGCCGGAATTAAAACCCATCCAGCACGTTTTCCTCAAGGGTTTGCAGAGTTCTTTATTAAATTTTTGACAGATCAAGGCGATCTAGTCTTAGATCCATTTGCAGGTTCCAACACCACAGGATTTGTGGCTGAAACTTTGCAACGCCGATGGATATCCTTTGAAATTAATTCGGATTATGTTATGGGAAGTCTTTATCGTTTTAGTCAATGATCAGATTCAGTCAAGGCAAAATCCATGAAAGCGTAGGGGCGCAAGGCCTTGCGCCCCTACTTAAGATGTGGTTCAAATGAGAATTTTAGCTGAAAAAATATCTCTACAAATCTGGAGGTAACATCAGATCACCAATTGGATGGATTACACCATTAGTGCCTTTGATATCTGCTTGAATTATCTTAGCATCATTTACTGTTACACCAGTTTTGGGATCAACTTTGACGTTGATGGCACCGCCTTCAATACTTTTGATTTCGCCAGATTTCAAATCACTCGATAGTATCTGGCCAGACACCACATGATAAGTTAACACCTTCACCAATACTTCTTTATTCTCAGGCTTCAACAAATCGCGCAAAGCATCTGCTGGTAATTTGGCAAAGGCTGCATCAGTGGGTGCAAAAATTGTAAAATTGTCCTTTCCTTGCAAAGTTTCTATTAGTCCAGCTGCTTTCAAAGCTTTGGCTAATGTTTTAAAAGAGCCGTTTGCTTCTACTAATGCTACCAAGTTCTTTCCTTGGCTATTCCTACTAGCTGCAGGTGGTGTTTTGATGGGTGCAGTTGTGGCAGGTGTATCTGTTGATGGTGTTGTGGGCGTGGCGTCCGGAGCAGTGGAATTACCACGCTTATAGCGAGGATCATTGAAAATACTGGGGTGAGGATTGAGTGGAGAGTTCCCACTGTTCTGAGCCACTACTAGTTTTTTGAGTTTGTCGTCCTTTGTTGCTGCTACTGCTGCTCTGTATTGAGTGTTTACCTGTATACGTTGACTCTGATTATAGGGAGCCTCACTAAAAATACTCGGATGAGGATTTAGTGCCTCATTGGCTCCTGATGGTAAACTAATCAGCAGACTGACGCCGGTTAATCCCACTATCCCTGTTAAATTGCTTAGAAATTGCTTGTAATTTATGGTCATAAATTTTGTTTGTTCTAATTTTGTACAGGTGACATAAAGACTTATAACATTTTGCCACGCACAAAATCTAATCGGAGAATTCAAAAATTTTGACCAAAATACAAAATCAGCGATAAATCGCTCACTACAAATCCCACAAAACCATTGTGGTGCAACACTAATCCCTAGTCCCTAGTCCTTTAAAGCGTTCTTTTGCTGTCTTAAATGCTTCTTGCATTACCGCCTGAATTTTTTGAGGATCAGGTTTTTTACCCCCCATTAAATCACCGAAATAAACGCAAGTGGTTTCGCCTAATGACCAAGTATAAGCTGCAGCCCAAGAAGCTGCAATCACACTACCGAACCCAGGGACAAATTTGATTAACTCCCGCGCCACAGCTTGGGCGAGAAAACCACCTGCGATCGCACTCACCACACCCCCCGCCTGTGATGGTGTCAGCGTTTGCCCATATAATTTACCTAGCAGTCCTACCATCGATACTTGCAAAGCAGTTAGCACAGGCATTGTAGCAAAAGGTAGGGGCACAGCCTGCCAGAGTAGCGGCGATGATCGCAAATGCTAGCATATAACGGCGTCCAGCATCCCTGTAGAGGTTCCCTAGTTGCTTGCTGGCTTCGTCTCGATCCAATAATTGATAGATAGTACGGGCTTCAGCTTCTGGTAGTAGGTCTGCTAAAGTATCTGTCAGTGCCTCCAAGCCATAAAATACAGGATCATAGCCGTCTTCTTCTAAGGTAAAATCGATGAGAATTGAGCGATCGCACAATCCCTTAAATCCCTCTTCAATTGCGCTGAATGCCCGCTGAACCTCGGCAAAATCCGGTGGATAAGCAGGATGATCGGCCGTATCGCGAGGATAAAGCTCATGCAAGCAAGTAACCGCTAATAAACAAGGAATATCTGGATATTTCTGACGCAAATTTTGAGCAATTTGACGTAATCTCTCAGTTGCGAAATCATTAATTTTCACAGTCAAAATCAGAACTCTGGCGCTCCGACTCGACTGTTGTAAATCTCCCACCAACTCCTGAATAATTATTTGAGTATCCTGATTAACATCACCAAGCCCTACAGTATCAGTAAAAATCAGTAAAGGTAGGTCATTGGAAGGATAGGCGTAGCGTTGTGTATGCTGGGTGTGGGGACGAAATCCCTCACCGACAATCTCCGCCGAAACACCAGTCAAACCCCTCACAATTGAGCTTTTACCCGCTTGGGGCTTACCAATCAACAAAGCTTCCGTGGTTGGTAGTTCCGCCCGGACTGTCTCCAAAATCTCCGCCACTTCGTTTTCGCTGACGCTAAACCATTTAATAACTGCCTGTGATAATTGCTCTACGGGTAAGAGTTTCGTCAATTGCCCAGTTGCGTTATTCCAGACACCAGCAATGCGGTTTTTCCAAGAATCATCCGCCGACTTGATAATATCATTTGCAGTCGGTGCGGTTGACTCCGGAGATTCAGCTGACTTACTTTCAGCATCACGTTGCTCAGTCATAGATTCCCAATAATCCTGTTTATTATGTTATCAGGTGAGACGGGAAGCCCCTATAATCACTTTTTTAACTCTTTTTCACCTCACGAGCCATATTCAGGTAGTAGTCCATGTTGGTATTAGGACGACGGCTCACAGTGGCGGAAGTTTCAGAACTGGTATCCTGAACTTTGGTAATTGGCTGTTTAGCCGCAGTTTGCTTGGTGTTTTGTGCCTGCTCTTCTATAAAATAATTAGAACTGGTCAATCCGAAGAGCCTAGCGAAAAAACTAAAGAGATTTCCTAGCAAATTAGCAAAAAATTGCCACACAACTGTGAAAAATCCTTCAATACGAAGAAAAGAATTGCGGATGATTTGAGAGAGACGAAACATAGTAGCACCTCTATGATTGCCTATAATTATTTTCACCTAATTTCATGATAATTTACGCATAAGTTAAGAAAAATGAAGGATTTAGGTTGGGCATAGGGCATAGGGCATAAACACTAATCTTTGTGAGCGATTTAATTTATGTATAAAATAAACTTTTTGCGTAAGTTAAGTTTAACACTACAGCACTTTGCGCGACTAACTGGTACAGTAGCAGCAGTGAGAAAAATAGTTTTGGAGTTGCTGGCTTGAGCATAAGAGGACTCCTAGTGACAACAGTTGTACTACTGCCAAAATATTTTTCGGTGAAAACTTCCTGATAAATGCTTTGAGTTGCCACCAGAGATGTTCTATGGGGTTAAATTCAGGTGAATACGGTGATAAATAAACTACCCTTGCGCCTACGGACTCAATCATTTCACTAATTCCCTTCATTTTATGTGCTTTGAGATTATCCATTACCACTACTGCCCCTTCAAATATGAGGCTACGCCCTTTCTCAATCCTGATATTCACCTGTTTTTCTTCTCTGGGTGTTTACCGAATTTCCACAAGCGCAGCGACACCAAATCTAACCCCGGAAATTTTAGCACTTG
>CAVYXS010000308.1:0-59424 GCA_963772205.1 uncultured cyanobacterium | reverse complement strand
CACGTTTTCCCTGCTCATTGGGGTAGCCTTTATTTGCTAACCGGAATTTTTGACCAGATCTCACTCCTTGAGGAATTGGTCATTTTCACTGGGCCATCGAGAGTTGGTGCTTCTACTTGTCCGCCCAAAACGGCTTCACTGGGTGTCACAGGAACTTGACAGAAATATATTGATACCATCTAGCTTAAATAAAGGATGTGGTTCGACGGTAATTTTTAAGTACAAATCGCCGCCACCAATACCTTGGTTGCGTAGGCGGATAGTTTGACCTGTAACCATACCAGGTGGCATAGTAACTTCTAGCGATCGCCCATCTTCTAAACGAATACGTTCATTGCCGCCTTGATAAGCTTTTTCTAGTGGTAAAGTTAATCTAGCTTCTATATCCCGACGGGTAGCCCGTGGGGGATTGGGCGGGACTGTGTATTCAACTCGGCTTTTAGGGGTACGAAATGGATCACTAGTTGTGCTACTATTTGCCCCAGTTCTAGTGTCTTTGTTACTACCTACACCAATTACTTGATTAATAAAGCTTTCAAAATCAGCAAATTGGCTAGGGTCTACTTCTTGATTGCCGTTACGACCATTAGCACGATTATCCCAGGTTTTACTTTTTGGTGTCTGTTTGTTAGCAAAGCCTTTTTGCTTCCAGTAGCGGCTAAACTGGTCGTACTGCGCCCGTTTAGCTGAGTCAGAAAGGACTTCATAAGCCTCACCAATATCTTTAAATTTTTCTTCTGCTTCTTTATTTCCTGGATTAAGATCAGGATGATATTGCCGTGCTAATCGCCGATAAACCTTTTTAATTTCTTCACTGGTGGCTTCTTTAGGTACTCCTAAAATTTCGTAGTAATCGCGAAAATTCTGCAAATTTTGCATAGCCAGTTATTTAAATTTAGATTTTAGATTGTGGTAATGGGAGAGCTAGGAGTACGCCTAACTCCTAACTCCTAACTTTTATGAGGTTAACTACAACCAATCATTATCGTCATCATCCCAGTTATCTTGGTAGCTGGGGCGGGATTTGCGAGGAGAACGGTTGTCAGGAGGGGATGAACGAGTATCTCTCCCATAATCTCTACCGGAATCTCGGTTATAATCTCTACCGGAGTCTCGGTTATAATCTCTACCGGAGTTTCTCCCATAGGGATCGCGATCGCGGTATGTATCTCTGGGAGTATCGCGTTCTTTGTCTTTGTCACCAGTAAATATCTCTTTAATAGCACCAAATAAATCATCGTCTTCGTCCTCAGCATAATACTGGCGGACTTCGCGGTTTAGTTCATACAGAACATCTTGCAAGTCGGAGTAGGCTTGGTCAATGCCGCGATCGTCGTTTTCCTGTAAACTTTCTCGTAGTTCTCGGCTAATATTGTCTATCTTTTGGCGGCGGTTGCGGGCAAATTGCATACCAAATTCTAGCGCTACTTCTCGCAGTTGCCGTTCGGCTTGTAAAATCAAGGCTTCCGAACGTGTGCGCTTTTCTACCCTTTCTTTGCGTTCGCGGTCAATTTCGGCATATTTTTGAGCTTCCTGTATCATCCGATTCACTTCTGATTCACTTAAGGTAGAAGCGCCTTGAATTGTGATACTCTGCTCTCTGCCAGTGGTTCTATCGAGGGCTGTTACCTGTAAAATGCCGTTGGCATCGATGTCAAATGATACTTGAACCTGCGGTATTCCTCTAGGCGCTGGCGGTATGCCATAAAGCTTGAAGCGTCCGAGGGACTTATTATTTGCTGCCATTTCCCGTTCGCCTTGGACGACGTGAATTTCCACAGTATTTTGGTTATTTTCGGATGTGGAGAAAATATCGGAACGGCGGACTGGTATAGTAGTATTGCGGGGAATCAGTTTTTTCATAACACCGCCAATGGTTTCCAATCCCATCGATAGGGGCGTGACATCCAACAGCAACACGTCTTTAACTTCGCCTGCGAGAATACCTGCTTGAATTGCTGCACCCACTGCTACCACTTCATCTGGGTTGACGTTTTCGTTTGGTTCTGCACCAATTAAGTCACGCACTAGCTGCTTGACGATTGGCATTCGCGTAGAACCACCTACTAATACTACTTCTTCAATATCTGCAGGTGTTAGACCGGAATCTTTGAGGGCGCGTTTGACTGGTGTTCGTAACCGCCCCACCAAATCACCGCACAAACCCTCAAATTGGGAACGAGTCAGGCGGGTTTCCAGGTGTTTGGGGCCATCTTCAGTGGCAGTGATGAAGGGTAAGTTAATATCGGTGACGCTGACGGCTGAAAGTTCGATTTTGGCTTTTTCCGCTGCTTCCATGAGGCGTTGCAAAGCTTGGCGATCGCGTCTTAAGTCTACTCCGTCGGTTTCCAGGAATTGCTCTGCTAACCAATCTACAATTTTTCTGTCAAATTCATTGCCACCAAGTTGCGTATCTCCACTAGTAGCTTTGACTTCAAAGACTCCATCACCCACTTCGAGAATCGATACATCAAAGGTGCCACCACCCAAGTCAAATACTAAGATAGTCTCAGTGTCACCACGATCTAATCCGTAAGCTAAAGAAGCAGCTGTCGGTTCATTGAGAATCCGCAGCACTTCTAAACCGGCAATTCTGCCAGCATCTCTGGTTGCTTGGCGTTGGGAATCGTTAAAATAAGCAGGAACTGTAATTACTGCGCCTGTGACTCGTTCACCCAAATAGCGACTGGCGTCATCAGCCAATTTCTTCAGCACCATTGCCGAAATTTCTTCTGGGGCGAATTCCTTATTTAGACGGGGACAGGCAATTTTGATATTACCAACTTCGTCTTTGCGGATGGTGTAAGGTATACGCTTCGATTCTGGACTCAATTCGCTATATTTGCGCCCAATGAACCGTTTAACTGAGAAAAAGGTGTTTTGGGGGTTCAGTACGGTTTGACGCCGTGCCATTTGCCCGACAACCCTTTCACCTTCTTTGCTGAAACCAACTACGGAGGGGGTTGTTCGCATTCCTTCTGCATTGGCAATCACCACCGGCTTGCCACCCTCCATCACGGCGACTACTGAGTTGGTTGTACCCAAGTCGATGCCGACTACCTTGCCCATGCGTTACTGTTCTCCTAGTGTGTCTTACTATATTTATTATGATTGGGCGGGACTATTTCTAGCTTTATGGGATGGGATGAAAACTACTCAATGGTATGATCATCATTAGGCTAGGAACTACTCCCGAACTACTGCAAGATTAACGAAATAATTTTTAGCTCACGCAAAGGCGCAAAAGCGCAAAGTAAGGAAAATTATAGATAATCAAAGACCGGTTCGGGAGTAATTAAAAGTTTAGCTTAAGGAGCTAGTTGCAAGACTAGGATAGCATTGACGATGCTTGCTATGCCCAAGCAGCCTCAATTCTTGTGGTTTTGGTAGTGTAATTTACGGTTGCCTCCTGCCTGATGACTCATGAGCAATTACAAACTTATCTGAATGCCATCGCCAAAGAACGCGATCCTTATATGGCGACAACCGGACATTTTTTTGTTCAAGAATACATTCGCCAAGAATTTGCCTAATGGGGAAGTGTGGAAATCCACACCTTTGAAGTCAGGGGCAAAATCTGTAAAAATCTGATATTAAATTTACCTGGTCAAGCTAGACAGCAAAAGCGGGATTTACCACCAATTTTAATTGCAGCTCATTTTGACATTCTCACCGCACTTTTAGGTCGGTGATTCCTAAGACTCACGACTTAAGTTTCTGTTTCCTGATCTCGGTTGCAAGAGTTTTTCTGTTTGCGGCTCAATCTTATTATTGTGAATAATAGCATTAGGTGTGTATACCCTTTATTGAAACCAAACTTGTGTGGGAATCAGGGGAGAGGTAGCCGGAAGAATCAACCCTACCCTACACCCCCTTCTCTTAGATTTGGGATTTGGTTCTAGTGACTTCCACGCTGATTTTGCCGCTAAAATCTGGTATGGGCGCTGCGGGTTTGGTTAAAGTAACTTGGACTTGGGTGATGTGATTGCACTCACGTAAAATGGAATCGGCAATCACTGTGATTAACCGTTCAATTAAAGCAAATTTGGATGTCCTTACCAAATTTTCTACCAAGCTGATCACACCACGATAATCTAGAGTATCTTCAATCCCATCAGTTTTCCCAGGCGTGGAAATATCCAAGCCATAACTTCAAGTCTACCTCAAACCATTGTCCTAGCGACTGCTCCTCTGGCAAATAGCCAGTGTAGCCATAGGCGCGAATTCCTGTTACATGAATGCAGTCCATAAGAATAATTAATGATTGTTATTGCGTCTCTGGCAATAGGATACCGTATGTCCCGACCAAAAATCAGAGACTTGGCTGAGTTTCAACAAAAATGGAATTTGATTGAACCGGATGCTGTCAGGAACTTTACTCGTGATATCAATCTGCTTTACCGTTTCCCCTTGGCGAAAACTTCGTGACATAACCCAAAAGCAGTTAAGTACGATAAATCGAGCCTTCCAGCCTTTTCAAATTTTACGACTTTTTTAAATGTACAATATACACTTGTTAAACAAGTTGTGAATAAAATTATGGTAAATTCTGCAAACTTTCCCCGATGTGATTGCCTAATTAAATACTGTGGTTGTGGTGGAGGTATACATTCTTATGTCCCTTACTATAAAAAGATTCTTGATTTTGTAAAACCTCAGAAAATCTTTGAATGGGGACCCGGACAAAATACGATACTAGGATTGAAAACTCCTAGCGTCAAGTCTATTGTTGCCATCGAGCAAGACCCGCAATGGATACCCGATATTGAAGATACCCGCTTTGAGGTCTTGGTTATTCCCGAACATGACCCGCAGTATGTTCATTTACACGGACATGAAGATGCAAATATTTTCTTTATAGATTCACGGCGACGGGCTGAGTGTCTTGATTTGGTGAGGATGCAAGCTTCACCCCAGGCTGTTGTTTGCTTACATGATGCCCAGCGCTATCGCTATCATCAAGCGCTAGCGAAATATAACACAGTGAAGTTTTTAGATTTGAGCTTTGCGATCGCTACTAATCTACCTCATGCTAATTTAACATCTTTATTATTTCAGGAGTATATGTAATATGTTAAAGTTTTATGAATTTTGTCAATACCTCTAAGGAATGAGAAAACATATAATAATGATAATCGCTTAGAGATGGAGCTTGTTTTCTGGTTTAATTTAGATAGATTTAGATCGAAGAAATCATTTAAGTAACACAATGGACTTAAACGGAAAAGTAGCCCTTATAACTGGAGGTGGGATTCGGGTAGGACGCGCTCTTGTGATCGCTCTTGCCAAATCTGGATGTAACGTCTTTATTCATTACGGAAACTCGGCTGGTGCAGCGATAGAAGTTAAAGCGGAAGCAGAGTCACTGGGAGTGCGAGCTATTACCTACTCCGCGAATCTTGTAGATCCCGTCGCCACGGACAGCATTATTCCTAAGGCTGTTGAAGCCTTTGGCAAAATCGACATCCTAATTAATAGCGCTTCGATATTCCCAGAAGGGGATCGATTTGCTCAGACTGATGTTGCTTTGTGGGATAAAATCTTTGCGATTAATCTTCGCGCACCCTTCCAACTTAGTCAAGCTTTTGCCAAGCAACTTCCTGAAGATGGAAAAGGAAAAATTATTAATATTAACGATGCTGCCATTACCAGTCCCCACACAGCCAATTTTGCCTATCGCCTGACGAAAAGGGGATTGTGGGATATGACGGAAATTATGGCTTTGGAATTAGCCCCCCGCATTACCGTCAATGCTTTAGCTTTGGGACAAATTCTGGAACCGCCAAATCACCCAGACCCTCAAGCTTTCATGCAAAAATTTGCTGAGGAGCTTATCCCTTTAAAAATCCCTGGAAATACTCAAGTGGTGACTGACAGTGCCATATTTTTACTCCAGCAGGATTTCCTGACAGGTAGTACAATTACGCTGGACGGCGGGCAATATATTTAGGGCTTGCTCATCTCTAAAGCATTTTTGTCAATTCGTAATTATCCTGGAAAATAACCAAAAATAAAGGTATTCAATGCCAAACGGTAAAATACACTCTTATACAACCAAACAGCAGCGGGAGAATTTGTTGTGGCAAAAAAATATACAAGTCACGGTAATTTTAAGGTAGAAGATGCACAATTATATACAGTATTTGGGCGAACTGACAGAAAGAAACAAATAATTTCTCAAAAATCGTGGTTGGCGATTTTGGAAATATTTATTCACCAACATTCTTTAGAGTCAGCGTATCAGATTTATCAAGGTCTAAATTTTCAGATAAATGATCTGTTGCTGGTAGAAATAGACAAGTGTCGAAGAATATTAGAAACTTCAGATGATTTTGTGATTTCATTGGAGCCGCAAAAATTAATCGTATATCCAAATGGGTTGAAAGATATAATTAATTTAGGTACGAAAATTGATCTGAGTCAGGTGAGCAGAGAAACTTATCAGGTACTGCATCATTTACTTGAACAACAGCAACTCGAAGATGATTTGGATGCGATCACTAGTTTCTCAACATTCACTAATGTAGTAGAGTTAATGGATGAAATCGGACTTCTATCCCCGGCAATAGGTACAATTGATTGGGGGGATTTTCGGAAAAAAGTTCCCATCTGTCATGTTGTCGGATTTACACGCGGTGTGCCGATTGATCGCTACTATCTAGGTAAGTTTGTGACAGAAATTCAAGAGCAGGTGGTGGGAAAGGTACTGGAAATTGGTGGTGCACCTGGATACCACGAGTTCTATAATTTTTCTGAGCTTCCAGAATATCGCTTACTCGATTTAGAGGCAGGACCAAGTGTCGATATAGTTGGGGATGTTCACGATCCATCTGTGGTTGAGCCTGAGTCTATGGATTCAATTGTCATCTTTAACGTGCTGGAACATTGTTACGCGCCTGGAGACGTTGTGCAAAATATCCATCGCTGGCTCAAGGTTGGAGGCAAGTGTTTTTGCTTAGTGCCCAATGCCCAAAGACTGCACAAGGCACCAGCAGATTATTGGCGACCACTACCTGATGGAATAGCCTTCCTGTTTAAAAATTTTGCCAAGCAAAAGCTGTATGTTTATGGGAACCCAATGTCAGTGGTAGCGAGTTTTTTCGGAATTGCAGTTGAAGAGATGGTGATCGAAGACCTAGATGCTTTTCATCCAAATTACCCAGTCATCACTTGTATAGTGGCGGAAAAATAGAGTTTACCGACAAAACCTTCTCGCCAATCCTCGAATCGTTGGTGAATTTGTGCTTGGTATTTGTGTCTTGACGCTTTTGCCAGCAATTCTCATTTTAAGATTTCATGACATAAAAACCCTTGTCGTTCAAGGGCTAAACAATTCTTAAAGATCCTGGAGATCGCTGAAATGGGGTAAACTGGTTCCAAAAGGAGAATTGCTGGTACTTTAGGCTCATAGTTGAATGCCAGTTGAACCATGCGCGGCGGTTTCTGGCTATTACATTCAATTTGCCGTTGACACCGAAAAACAAGCTAACTGGAATGAAACAGATTTTTTTACAAGTTAGGCTCAATGCCTTTTTCGTGCCAAAATTGACCCTCCAGTAGAAACCTATTTTTGTGCTAAAATCCAAGTCACGATAGGCCATTCGGCATCATTATTTGTGGCAATACGATGGAGAGGATGCCATTTAGCATGAGGAATTCCGTCGAACCGAAGCCCATCACGAATTAATAACCATGCCTCAAAATTTCCCCAGCCACCACAATCTATTATTCGTGAAAAATTCATCCCTAATAATCTTAGAGCCTCAGGTGTAAATCGCCAATAATCACTCGGTGCACCATGAATGGGGTTGATAAAACAAGTGGTATGTAGAACAAATCCACCTGGTCGTAGCACCCGCCAACTCTCATTAAATGCCTGCTGTGGTTCACCTTCGACATGTTCCAAGACCTGATCGGATAGTACAAAATCGAAAGATTCGTTAGGAAATTGAAGCGACAGAAAGTTGTGCTCTGGGTAATTTGCCTCTATAAATGATTTCGGTTTGATATTCAGCACCTCGCAAAGCACTTTGGAATGGCTAATAGAAAGCACATCTCCTTCTTGACAGGAAAGTGTTTCTCCAACATTTTTTAAATGTTCATACATGAAGTATCTTGTTATGTGAGGTCCTCGAGGTAATCCCTTCATTGATAGTCTCCATGCTGTAGCTCTGATCTTTCTCAATAAATTTGTCACAATCGATTCTTTTATCCAATCTTCAGGTCAGTATTGCATAAGACATCAGATCGCATCAAGGATATTGTCAACTTAAAATAGAGGGATAAAAAATAAGTACTGTTATTCCCGTAAAACCACGAGTGTGAAAATTATGCAGCAGTTTTCAGCTTGCCTCCGCTTTTATCTAACTCCTGAAAAAATGGGCATTTCTATGAAGAAGTCGATCGAGGTGAAGCTTGATCGGCCATCTCTACTGCAAAGCCTCTTGAAACCATTTTATTAGTCGATCTCCATGCGCTGGCAAGGAGTATTCCTTTTCTGCTATTTGCCGACACAAATGGCGATCAATTTGGTCAATACGTTTTATTGCTCCGATTAAGTCTTCTAAGGAATCCGGTTCAACTAACCAGCCTGTTTTAGCATCTACTACGATTTCTGAAGGACCACCCCTGCGGTAGGAAATTACCGGAACCCCACAGGCGAGTGCCTCTAGGGCTACCCTACCAAGTGCCTCCACCCACTTGTGAGTCATCAGGAGTGCCCGACATTTTCCTAATTCAGCTTGGAACTTTTCTGTTGATAAAAAGCCCATGTATTCTATCCGAGCATGGGGATATTGCTGGCAAACCTCCTGCCAATATTCTGGATCTTGAAGATACCCAAAAACTTTGAGAGTGAATCCTGCACTATCAGCAGCAGCAAAAGCGTCCTCAAGTCCTTTTTCTGGTGAAATTCGTCCTGCCCAGGCAAAGCTTTCTCCAGGTTCTGGGCAAAATTCGTATTTAGTGATGTCAATAGCTCCACCTAAGATTCTAAATGATTCGGGTATTGAATAAGTAGCAGCTTGCGTTCTGGTATGCGCTCCTAGTGTTCCCGGACAGAGGTGTGCGACCTGTTCGATTTGGCGATCAGTGACTGATATCGACGCTCCTACACAGACATAGTGAAGAACAGGACAACTAAAAAATGGAGAGAGGTAAAACGGCAACCATTCGTGACTGAAGTTAAGAATCAGGTCATAATCGTGCTGCACTTGACGAGCGTAATCCCACATATTAGCCAAGACCGCATTATTGGGAATGATAGCTGGGTCAGCATACTTGGTTTTCGGGACGCAGGGTTGGAGTGCTCCCTCCACTTCTTTAATGGGGAATAATCGATCTGTTGAACCAGCAGGAGTAACAATTTGTAATTGATATTTTCGTTTGCTCATCTCCTGGGCAATGTTGTATAGATTTAGCTCAACTCCCCCGATCCCCACTGATGGATCTTGAACAAAAGGATAAATTGGACTAAACACAAAAAGTAATTTCATCGGACGACCTCAAATATTGACACTTCCCATAACTAAAGGTAAGGAGATTTTTCAACTAGACTGTCAGGAGTCCGCCACTGTATTCTGAGTACAGAATACAGTGGCGGGAGGAATGGCAGGGGAATTGTGAAAAATCTTCGCTCTTGTCTACGACACGCTCCGCGAAAGCAATTAGCGGTGGGTTGTTGACTAAATTCTGCCATATTTCTTGAATATCCGACTGTCGGGTGACTGATACAGAGTCAAGAAAACCAGAATGTATTGTGTCCCTATTTGCGTCGGCAAACTTCTTGAAACCATTGTTCTACTCTATCTCCATAGGCTGGCAAGGAGTATTCCTTTTCTGCAATTTGCCGACACAAATGGCGATCAATTTGGTCAATACGCTTGATTGCTCCGATTAAGTCTTCTAAGGAATCTGGTTCAACTAACCAGCCTGTTTTACCATCTACTACAATTTCTGCAGGACCACCCCGGCGGTAGGAAATTACCGGAACTCCACAGGCGAGTGACTCTAAGGCTACCACACCCAAAGCCTCTACCCATTTATGGGTCATCAGGAGTGCCCGACATTTTCCTAATTCAGCTTGGAACTTTTCCGTTGGTAAAAAGCCCATGTATTCTATCCGACCACGGGGATATTGCTTGCAAACCTCCTCCCAATACTCTGGATTCTGAAGATACCCAAAAACTTTGAGAGTGAATCCTGCACCATCAGCAGCAGCAACAGCATCCTCAAGTCCTTTTTCTGGTGAAATTCGTCCTGCCCAGGCAAAGCTTTCTCCAGGTTCTGTCCAAAATTTGTATTGAGTGATGTCAATAGCTCCACCTAAAATTCTAAATGATTCGGGTACTGAGTAAGTAGCAGCTTGCGTTCTGGTATGCGCTCCTAGAGTTCCCGGACAGATGTGTGCGACCTGTGAGATCGCCCGATCCATGACTGCTGTCCAAGACCCTATGCATACATAATGGAGAACGGGACAACTAAAAAATGGCGAGAGGTAAAACGGCAACCATTCGTAACCAAAGTCAAGGATGAGGTCATAATCAACCTGGACTTGACGGGCATACTCCCACATATTTGCCAGCACTGCATTATCGGGAATTAATACGGGATCGTTATAGGTGGGTTCAGGGATTAAGGGTTGGAGAATTCCGACTATCTCTTTAACAGGCAACGATTCCAATGCTGAGTCAATAGGTGCGACAATTTGTAATTGATGCCCCCTTCGGAGCATTTCCTCAGCAATAGTACGGATATTGAGTGCCACGCCGCCCAATCGACCACTGTTTAAAGAACTGACAGGACTGGAAACAAAGAGTAATTTCATAAGTAATAATCCGCTTTAGATAGTAACAGATTCCAGTTCCAGCTTCAGCCAGTCTGCATGTCCATTATCAGTCATATCAAGGAATTCCTCAAGATTTCGGCAACGTCCCGACTGCATATATTTACGGAAGATGCGGTTGAGACGTAGATTTTGGGAAAACTCAACTCTTGCGGCGGTGTGGATCATCTCAGTGAGATCAAGTTCCCTAGCATCCAGCAGGGAGAGAATTTTATGATAGGCTTGTTCGGCAGTCTCGAAGGCTGTTGCCGACTGCGTTATGGAATTCTCTCTCTTATAGTAGCGGTAAAGGGGGAGAGGATGGATTGCGACTTGTCCCACTCGGCTTAACAACTCAAGATTGAACAAAACATCGGCAGCAAAGGGTACTTTTGTCCAACCGTTACCCAGAAATTCCCGGTGGAAGACTGGAAAAAAAGGGATGCGCGGCTTGAGAATATCATCCGCTGTAGCAAAGGAAACCGTAGTGCGCTCAGGGAAAGGACGTTTGTAAAGAATTAAGTCAGTGTTATACACGCCCGTATTGTCAATCGCCGCACCGCATTCCATCACCAGGGGAAGCAGTTCTGCGAGACGATTTGCATCGTAGGCATCGTCAGCATCGAGGTTGGCAATCACCTCACCAGTAGAAATCGCGATCGCTGTGTTACGGGCGGTAGCTTCTCCACTGCCACACCCCCCTGTAAACTCTTGTTTCAATCGGGAATCTTCAATACCTTGCACAGACAACAAAGATAGATAGTCTACCCTATCGTCTGAACCAATTACCGCTTCCCAATTTGAATAAGTTTGGTCTAGGAGACTTTTAATCGCTTGTGCGATTGTATCTTCAGCCTGATATGCTGGAATGATAATACTTACTAAGGGATTATCTCTCCAGGGGCGGCGCAAGAGAAAGCTTGACGTCATGTGTTGAGAGAGTGTCGAAACCTGTTTATCATACCATGTTGGGTGAAATGCTTTTAGTGGAGAGCCTCGATCAGATTGTGACTCCAAGTGTGATCTATAATTCTGAAAAAGTTGCAACGGCTAATTTATCCAATAAATAAATTAACTTTTCCCTTTGAGTAAACGCATTGGCTGGTGCAGGTTTCATCAATTCTTACTGCCACAAGTCCTGGGATTTGGGGTTCAAGTTTTTCATAAATCCATCTGGCAATCGCTTCACAAGTTGGGTTAACTAATCCTGTCGTCTCATTTAAGTGATAGTGGTCTAAGTAATTATCAAGCAAGGGTTTCAAATATGTTGTAATGTCAACATAATCCATAATCATGCCCTGTTTGGAACTTGAATTTATCAATTCATGACCTGCAACATATACAATACCACGCCAAGAATGACCATGCAATCTAGCGCATTTACCATCGTGATTAGGCAATTGGTGGGAAGCCTCAAACCTAAACTCCTTGCCAATTATCCAATTTTCTAAGGGTGATTCAGACACTTGTGTATATTTATTTATCCAAGAGAAAACATTTTTTTTTCAGACGCGCAGCGCCAGAAAAAATACATCCGCTTCAAATCCCCTGCTTTAAAATCTATGCTAAATTTGCGTTCGCAGATAGTCCTCAATCAACACACGGGTATATGTATTGAGGGGATACTCTATTGCCTGTTGGGGAGTCACCCATGCCCATTCCTCAATTTCTTCATTGGGTGTAACGGCTTCGCTAGCAGAAAATGCATAGTAGTTGATCATGATAAAATGGGCTGGTCGCACAAACTCCGAGTCTAGCACCGCTTCTTGTAGCAACCCGAAACGCACTTGAGTCAAGTCTAGAGCAACTTCTTCACGAAACTCACGAATGAGTGCAGATTCTAGCGTTTCACCCCATTCCACTTTACCTCCTGGTACACCCCATGCGCCTTGCCACTTAGTTGTTTTGACAATCAAGACTCGTCCACTACTAGGATTAACAACAAGTGCCCCTACAGTAGTTAAGGGAAACTGTTTTTCTACAGATATTTGTCCGATTGTGGTTTGATTTTGCATCACGTTGCTTGCTAACTTAGCCGATACTTTATGCTCTTGACTCCAGAAACTTATTTACTTTTGTTCTGTAATCTCTAGAGTGTACTATACTTTTTTTGTTTTGCAGAAATTGACTCAGAAATGAAACTCCTGGGACATCTGTGATAGGTTAAAGTTTTATGAATTTTGTCAATTACTCTAAGGAATGAAAAAACATATGATTAGGACTTACCCAATAATGTACAACAAAATCAATATCATATCCATCAACAATTTACGGTTGCCTCCTGCCTGATGACTCATGAGCAATTACAAATTTATCTGAATGCCATCGCCAGAGAACGCGATCCTTATATGGCGACAGCTGGACATTTTTTTGTTCAAGAATACATTCGCCAAGAATTTGCCCAATGGGGAAGTGTGGAAATCCACACCTTTGAAGTCAGGGGCAAAATCTGTAAAAATCTGATATTAAATTTACCCGGTCAAGCTAGACAGCAAAAGCGGGATTTACCACCAATTTTAATTGCAGCTCATTATGATGGTGTACCGGGAACTGCAGCAGCTGATGATAATGCCACAGGTGTGGCAGTAATGCTGGAACTAGCTAGAAAGTTTGCTGCTGAACCTGTCAAATATCCTGTAAGGCTAGTAGCCTTTGATATGGAAGAATATGGCTTACTGGGTAGCACTGAGTATGTAGCCCTGTTACGCCAACAACAGCAACCACTACGCTTAATGCTGTCCTTAGAAATGCTGGGATATAAAGATTCTACCCCCGGCTCGCAAAGTTACCCACCGCCCTTAGAAAAATTTTACCCAAATCAAGGCGATTTTATCGCTTTAATTGGCAATTTGCGGACAATACCCGATTTAATCAGCCTTAGCCGTAGTATTCGCCAAGTTGGCGTATCCAGCCAATGGCTACCAGTACCGAACAGGGGTTTAATTGTTCCCCAAACCAGACTGAGTGATCATGCACCTTTTTGGGATGCAGGTTATGCAGCGATGATGGTGACAGATACAGCATTCTTGCGGAATCCCCATTATCACAAACCTAGTGATGCGATCGCTACTTTAGATTTAGATTTTCTGGCGGGTGTCTGTGCCGCGTTAGAATTTGGGATTCGGCGGCTGTAAAAAATTCGCCTCTAACAGTAATGTGCAATATGCAGGTGAAGAAGTTCCTGTAGACCTAATTTTATCTGACATAGCATAACAGAAATACTGAGTGATAACTCAAAACGATACGACCAATTTGTACAAGAAGTCTTCTCACTCCTACAAGCAGAATAACTGGATTATGCTTTCACGCTGGGAGTCAAGCTGAGTAAATCTTCAATATTGCGTTTCATGGTGTTGCAAATTGCATCTAGGGGTAAGTCGTTGGCGTCGTAACCAAAAGGGTTTTCAATTTCCAAACCGATGGCTTCAATCCCAAATAATGTAAAACTAACTAAAGCAGATATTAAACCTGTCCACCAACCGAGGCTCTGCACCATTTGAAATGGTAGTAACAGGCAATAAAGTAACAATAATTGCTTCAGATGTATGGCATAAGCAAGAGGCATAGGTGTTTTCAAAATTCGCTCACAAGCGCCTAAATTATCTACCAAATTATTCAATAATTCTTGTAAAGATGATAACTGATAACTATTGAGACAATTGCAATTATACTGCTGCTGCAAATAATCTCCAATCCAGAAAGCTACTTCTAGGGGAGGATGATTGATAATCTTTAGTTGTTGATACATAGAAGATGGCATGAGTTCTTCTAGTTCACTATTTACAGGTTCTCCTCGTAAATGCAATTTCGTGGCGACACCAAAAGCTACTATTAAACGCAATGCTTTAATTTTATCTTCTTTGTCTTGATGTGAAATTTCTGCAACTGATACCCATATTTGCCTCGCCAAATTTCTGACGTTATTGACTATAGAACCCCAACATTTTCTGCCTTCCCAAAAACGTTCGTAAGCTGTGTTTGTGCGAAAAACTAATAATAAGCCTAAAACGATACTGGGAATTACGCTTCCTAATATAGGCTGGGAAACAGGCAATTTCCAAAAATGAAGTACGGAAATGAGAAATCCAAAAAACCCACACCATAAAACATGTTTATAAATCGCTGCAATTACAGAACCTTTAATCTGAAAAACCATTGGTAGAGATTGCCATTTTTGAGTTGTCATGGATGTTATCTGAAGATAATAAGAACAAATTAAATGATATACCAGTCCTAAATTATTTGTAAAAATCTCTATTTCTTATTTTTCTCTGGCAAGCTGCTTTCCGTCTACAATTAAAAAAATTATGCCTATGCAAAGCTAGGCTAACACAACTCATATAGAATCGCTATATTAGATAATAAAAAAATCTCATCTATGAATAGTATTATGTTACACAAATTTTACGGAGTATTTCGTAAGCTATTTATGGCTTTTTAGGAATAAAAATTGTAGATTTTGAAGCACTAAAGTGCTTACTACAATCCATGATCACTCATGGGACAGACCACTAATTCAACCTAAAAAAGGTAAAATGTTTGTAGTAGCGCTTTAGCGCATATAAAAAAATATAATTATTAAATCGCTACTACAAGCATAGGAAGATTTTATGTTTAATTAGGTTGACTTACTTGCTTTTTGATAACCTAAAAATAGTGGCGGTGGCAATTGAGGAATCTACGATGACTTGGGAATTTTGGATTGACAGGGGCGGTACATTTACTGATATTGTGGCAAAGCGCCCCGATGGGCAACTGGTGATTCATAAGCTGTTGTCAGAAAATCCGGAACGCTATACCGATGCAGCAGTGCAGGGAATTCGCGAGATTTTGGGTGTTCCTGCTAATGCGCCAACTCCCGCAGCACAGATTGCAGTGGTGAAGATGGGAACCACTGTAGCGACGAATGCACTATTGGAAAAAAAAGGCGATGGCACAGTTATACTCATCACCAAAGGATTTCGGGATGCGCTGCGAATTGGTTATCAAAACCGTCCTGATATTTTCGCTCGTCAGATTATTTTGCCAGAAATGTTATATGAGCAGGTGATTGAAGTTGAGGAACGTTACACTGCTCAAGGTGAGGAGTTAATTCCCCTAAATATTGAAGCTGTGCGTCCTCAATTGCAAGCAGCATATGATAATGGAATTCCTGCTTGTGCCATTGTTTTGATGCACGGCTACCGCTACACGGAACATGAAAACAGACTGGCTATTTTAGCGAGGAATATTGGCTTTACTCAAGTTTCCGTATCTCACATAGTTAGCCCGCTAATGAAATTAGTTAGTCGGGGCGATACGACGGTGATTGATGCTTATTTATCGCCTATTTTGCGGCGATATGTAGATCAAGTGGCGAGTCAGTTGGGAGATGGAGGGACGAATTTTCAATCCCCAATCAAGTTGATGTTTATGCAATCTAATGGGGGACTGGTTGACGCTGAGAAATTTCAAGGTAAGGACAGTATTTTATCAGGCCCGGCTGGCGGAATTGTGGGGGCGGTACAAACAAGTGTCAGGGCTGGATTTGACAAAATCATCAGCTTTGATATGGGGGGCACGTCTACGGATGTAGCTCATTACAATGGGGAATATGAACGCACTTTTGAAACTGAAGTGGCGGGTGTGCGTCTGCGAACGCCAATGATGGCTATTCATACTGTCGCTGCAGGTGGCGGTTCCATTGTGCAATTTGATGGTTCTCGCTATCGAGTAGATCCAGAGTCTCCAGGGGCGAATCCTGGCCCTGCTTCATACTCGAAGGGTGGTCCGCTAACCGTAACTGATTGTAATGTGATGGTGGGTAAATTGCAACCAGCTTTTTTTCCTCAGGTGTTTGGGGCGAATGCAGATTTACCGTTGGATGTGGAGATTGTGCGCCAGAAGTTTACGCAGTTGGCGGCAAAAATTGGAGATAGTCGCAGTTCACAGGAGGTAGCGGCAGGATTTTTGGCGATCGCAGTTGATAAAATGGCAAATGCAATTAAAAAAATCTCTCTCCAGCGCGGTTATGATGTGTCTGAATATACTTTGTGTTGTTTTGGCGGTGCGGGTGGGCAACATGCTTGTTTGCTTGCGGATGCTTTGGGGATGAAGCAGGTGTTTATCCATCCCTATGCTGGGGTGTTATCAGCTTATGGTATGGGTTTAGCGGATGTGCGGGTGATTCGGGAACGGGCGGTGGAAGGTTTTTTGAGTGCGGGGTTGTTGTCTGAATTGGAGTCGATTTTGGCGATTTTGATGAGGGAGCCAGAAGAAGAAACGAACCCCAGAGGCGCGGAAGACGGATCGATTGAGGTGTTGCGAAAGGTGCATTTGCGGTATGAGGGGACAGATGCGTCATTGATTGTGAATTTTGGTGATGTGGTGGCGATGAAGTCTCAGTTTGAAGGGTTGCATCGTCAGCGTTACGGGTTTATTGCGCCGGAAAAGCAGCTAATTGTTGAGGCGGTTTCGGTTGAGGTGGTGGAGAAGAATGATGTGCCGCCGGAGTTATTAGTTTCACGCAGAAATGATGATGAAGCTGTAGCTGTTGCTACTGTGCAGATGTATACAGGTGGGGCATGGCACACTACACCAGTTTATCAACGGCAGGATTTGCAGCCAGGGGATTGTATTTCGGGGCCAGCAATTATTGTGGAAGTGACTGGTACTAATGTGATTGAACCACATTGGCAAGCTGAGTTAACCCCACTGAATCATCTAGTTTTGTCAGTTGTCAGTCGTCAGTTGTCAGTTGTCAAAGATCAAGGAATGAGGACGAATGACATAGGAGAAAAAGCAGATCCGGTGATGTTGGAAATTTTCAATAATTTGTTTCGCGCGATCGCGGAACAAATGGGAATATCTTTACAGAATACTAGTTCTTCGGTCAATATCAAAGAAAGGCTGGATTTTTCTTGTGCAATTTTCGATGGTTCTGGACAATTGGTGGCAAATGCGCCTCATATTCCTGTGCATCTTGGTTCGATGAGTGAAAGTGTGCAAGCTTTAATTACAGCTTATGGTAACACTATCAAACCAGGAGATATATACGCTGCTAATAACCCCTACAATGGCGGTACTCACCTACCAGATATTACCGTCATCACCCCAGTTTTTCTTAATTCTGCCCATATCCCCTTGTTCTACCTCGCTTCACGTGGACACCATGCAGATATCGGCGGTATCACTCCCGGTTCGATGCCACCTCATAGTCAAAGTGTAACAGAAGAAGGTATTTTATTTGATAATTTTCAGTTAGTTGCTGCCGGCAATTTTCGAGAAACAGAATTAGTTGAATTGTTAGAAACTCCACCTTACCCAGCCAGGAATATAACTCAGAATATAGCAGATTTAAAAGCGCAAATTGCTGCCAATGAACGAGGGATGCAAGAATTGCAAAAAATGGTGGAACATTACACCTTAGAAACTGTACAAGCTTATATGGGTTTTGTGCAAGATAATGCGGAAGAATCGGTACGCCGTGTAATTGATGTTTTAAAAGATGGCAGTTTCAGTTATGCTTTAGATGATGGTAGTGTGATTCATGTAGAAATTACCATTAACAAAGAAAATCGCAGTACTAAAATTGATTTTACCGGCACTTCTCCCCAGTTAACTAATAATTTTAATGCTCCGGCGGCGGTGTGTAAAGCTGCAGTTTTATATGTGTTTCGCACTTTGGTAAATGATGAGATTCCTTTGAATGCAGGATGTCTCAAGCCTTTAGAAATAATCATTCCCACAGGTTGTATGTTAAATCCGCGTTATCCTGCGGCTGTTGTAGCGGGAAATGTGGAAACTTCTCAAGCCATTACTGATGCTTTGTATGGTGCGTTGGGTGTGTTAGCCGCATCCCAGGGAACTATGAATAATTTTACCTTTGGTAATCAACATTATCAATATTATGAAACCATTTGCGGTGGTTCTGGTGCAGGTGCAAATTTTGATGGTACAGATGCAGTTCAGACTCACATGACAAATTCACGACTGACTGATCCAGAAGTATTAGAATGGCGTTTTCCTGTGCTTTTAGAAAGTTTTGGCATTCGTCCTGATAGTGGCGGTAAAGGAAATTATTCTGGAGGAAATGGGGTAGTTCGTCGCCTACGTTTTTTAGCAGAAATGACGGCGGGAATTCTTTCAAATCACCGCGTTGTTGCGCCTTTTGGGTTGTGTGGTGGTAGTGCGGGTAAGGTAGGAAGAAATTATGTAGAACGGGGTGATGGAACTGTGGCGGAATTGGGAAGTAAGGCGGTGGTGGAGATGAATGTTGGTGATGTATTTGTGATTGAAACTCCTGGGGGTGGGGGATATGGGAATTTGAATCGATGTTAGTCTCACGCAAAGGCGCAAAGGCGCAAAGGGAATATTTGTGTTTTTGTGTCTTGAAGTTAGATATAATAATAGTTAAATATGTAGGTAAGTTAGGATTTTTGCCAAAATTACTGATAATTTATGGAAATCTCAAATTCTATTCCTCATATAGGAAAGTCGGATATACAAGCCTCGGAAATACCTATAAATTCGCAGAATATTAGCCGTCGTGAATTTATGAAATTGTCATTAGAAGAACGGCGACGCATCTTAGCTGAACAAGCTGAACTCATGTTACTGCATTACCAACAAGACAGAGAATCGGTTAAGAAAATCGCAAAGCGTGAAACCCTTGTAGAGACGTTACATGTAACGTCTCTACATTCGTTAACCGAGCAGTATTGGTAAGCTGATCATCTTGTAATTTGCACATTGTGATTTATTCAAATTATTGTAGTGCGGGCATCCTGCCCGCGTCGAGGGTGCAAATTAAATGCACCACAGCTTATCTGTAGGTATCTGTAGGGTGGGCAATGCCCACCCTACGTATGTTTCAAAAATCAAATAATAGTCCTATATTGTCCAATGTCAAATCCTCTGCGAAATATTAACCAAACCAGTGAGACGGTTCTAAACCAGGTTGGACTTTTTCACAAAGTTGATCACTAATCCAATCTGACTTATTTTGAAAGATAGAGTAAATTCCTTGGTGAATTAAATTTTGTACATGTAGTTGCTGTTCTAAGGGACTACGGGGTAATTTGTTGTTGAGTAAGCACTCTTGATCTGCATCGGAAAGCAGAACCTTTCCCTCAAACATTGTGTAGTCAAGACAAGGAATACGGCTGAAGACAAAATCTATTAACTCTTGGCGTAAGTCGGAAATAGCAAAGGCTTGTTGATAAGGATGGTATGGATATGTATCTAAAACACTTTCAATCTCTCCTAGCACAGATTGATGTGTTAATTTGATTACGGTGTTCATGGCTTTTTATACCTTTTTTATCTGAGCAATATTTTGTGGAGAGCAAATTTCTAAATTACCAAGTGTAAAGTTGTTAAAACCAGCAATCAGAAGTAATTTTAGTTAAGAAATGCTGTCAGCCAAAACCTATCTTTTTATCTCGGTACAATATCAGGTCTTAAGTTCTGTTGAGTATGGTCAACCTTTATACTAAAAATCAGGAAGACTTATGACAACAGGACTTTATTGACTGCTAAAGTACTCATATTGTATCTCTACATTCTTAATTATTTCCAATTTCCCATTTCTCGGCAGTAAACTACACAAAACGCATCATAATTTATTAGGGATCAATTTTCGGTTTACATAGTTAAAATTAATTATTCCGTGAAATATAGTACAAATAAACTATTGCATTAGTTTACATTACTTACTAAATGACTACCTGCGATCGCTATGTTGATTTGATGTTAAATATATGTATGATAGAAAACGGACAATTAATACATTGATTAAATTAATTGCAACGAAAATAACATACTATAGTGAGCAATCACTCTCTTGATAGATGAAATTTTGAAACAAAACAAATAATCTCACAAATTCACATTAAAGTTAGTTAAATGGCGCAGGCTGGCAAAATTATTCAGAAGCTGAACGGTAAATTATTATATGTCTTTGTCTGTTTCTTCCCTTAGCAAGGAAGCTTTACCCACAATTGTGTTTTTTATATGTGGTCTGATGATGAGACTTACCCCAATTCCCCAAGCTAAAGCAAGCATCCAACCTGCAATAATGTCACTAGGAAAATGAACCCCTAAATAAAGCCGTGTCCAAGCAATTACCAATATATATAAACTACCCAAAAGTAGAAACAACCAGCGCCAGGGATGACCCTTAGTTAAAATAAGCATAACTACTACCAGCGTCATAGTCGTCATCGCATGACCACTGGGAAAGGCATAATAAAACTCAGGGGACTTCGACTCCCACAAATGCGGACGGACTCGATGGATTAATTCCTTCAGGGTGCGGTTAATAATGACGCTTCCCAGTCCGGTAGTGAGTAAATAAGCAAGCGATCGCCATTGTTTTCCCCACAATAATATCAGTGCGATCGCGCTGAAAATTGGCAACACAGTCCAAACGGACCCAAACTTGGTCAGTGTCACCGCTAAAATATCTAATTGTGGCTGGGCTGTGGAATGAATTAAGTCCAGAATCGGCACATCCCACGAAAAACTGCCAGCATTATGCCATACCTTTACTGCCAAAATTTCAAATACTTGTAAAGGTAAATATACTCCTATTGATAGAAGCAATAGAGAACGCCAATGAGTAATGAGCAGGTGTTTGAGAAAACTCAGCGGCGAATGACTCTCCTGATTGACTTTTTTCACCCTGTTACCCTCAAATTTCCGTAGTTTACTCAAAAAACTGTGCAGTAGTCTACTATCAAATTATCCAGATTTCAGAATAGAATACCTAGTAAGCACTTGAATGCTTAAAATATCGCTAAAGCGCTGACTACATATTCCCGTAAAATTTGATTAGCAAACCATTAGCCTATTCCCTATTATTAAGTAATTTTTTTAGCATCAATGCCTAGATAATCTATCATCTAGCTTGTATTAACCGAAATATTACGTAATATATATCACTCGTACACTAGACATTAAATCAATTTAAATGATAAAATACGGTAAGTCGATGTTTTTACCGTGTTTTACATGTAAAACCACAAAAAAATCAGTCAAGAGTTAAGCCTAGCAGGACAATTGACCCATAAGCAGTGACGACAGTCTACTGAAATGCGGTTCTATTGGTCATGCACAAACAACTCACAGACCGGTTTTTTGCTGTGAAAGAATTCATTCAACCATTGCTTTGAGTTGGATAACCTTTGTGTTTTTCATTATTTGAGCAGCACAAAAATTTATTCACCTTTAGCTCTAGTAGTCTACCAAAGAAACAATGCTTGGTTTGTAGTTAGGACTTTAGTCCTAAAAAAGCGATAAATCGCTGACTACATACTTAAGCATTGTTTGTGTGGTGAACCACTAGTACTCCATCCCATTTATTTTGAGGGGTTGAAAGTAGTTGCGCTTTAGCGCCATTGATTGTGCCGGCTCTATTGCGGAACTACGAACCTATCAAAACTTTTGGGACAGACTACTAGTTTATAAATGGGCTGTAGTTTGCCTGCATTGCTGTAATTTAGCAGTACAGCTAATGCTGGCTGGCTGGATATGCATTTTACGTGTAAACCGCTTTTTTGGATTGGAGTATGCATTATTTATTACTACCACTCTTAAGTTTCTTAGTTGGTATCATTGTTGGTTTAACAGGAATTGGCGGCGCGTCTCTGATTACGCCAATGTTGATTTTTGTGTTTCAGGTGCCACCTGCGATCGCAGTCAGTTCTGATGTTGTGGCTGCTACCTTAATGAAGGTTGTAGGTAGTATTAAGCACTGGCAACAAAAAACTCTTGACATAGAAGTCGTTAAATGGTTGGCATTTGGGAGCGTTCCTGGCTCACTTTTGGGGGTGGGAATTTTGCACCTGATTCGCCGTACTGGGGAGAATAATCTCAATTATATCTTGCTGCGGATGCTGGGGGTGATGATTCTCCTAGTAACAGTGTTGGCACTGATTCAATTATTATTGATGACGTTTTTCCCCAAGTTTAATTTACCAGAAATGCCCAAGTTAGATTTAACAACTAACTTTGGTCGTGTGGTAACAGTCATATTGGGTGCATTTTTAGGATGTTTAGTTGGTCTAACTAGTGTATCTTCTGGCTCAATGTTCGCCTTAGTTTTGATTAGCTTTTTCCGGTTAGATGCGCGTAAATTAGTGGGTACAGATATTTCCCATGCGGCGATTTTACTGCTGTTTACCTCCTTCGGACACCTCAGCTTGGGAACAGTAAATTGGAGTCTGGTACTACCAATATGGCTAGGCTCAGTACCTGGGGTATTACTAGGTGCTAAAATTTGTGAAATTGCCCCACAACGTCCATTACGATTTATCGTTTACGCAATTTTAATGATGGTGAGTTGGAAGTTAGTTTATCAAGCCTAAAGCAAATGGAATTTAAATCATATTTTGGGTGTTTCTGCGTTTTAATTACCTTTAAACCAAGGTAATAGGTTGAATGTTCCTCTTTCATACATAATGAATAAACCCAAACTAATCAAGATAAAAGGGACAATATGCTTACCGTAGCGACTTAAAATATAAGTAATAGCGGCGTGACGACTTAACCAATAAGCGATAGCACACCAAACCCCTATCATTAAGAAAAATACACTTAAAATTACCCCCAAGCCGGCAAGATTTTGACCAGCGAACAAGGGGATATATACACTAATATTGTCACCACCATTCGCAATTGTTACCGCAGCTACTTTATATGTTTCGGGATGGAGAATACTCAAAAGCAAAACCAATATAGGATTAGTCGGTGAAGAGTTTTTAACATCAGTTGTGACTGTCTGAATTTCTGTAATTTCTTGTTCTCGATGTAGCAAATGTTTAACACCAATTCCTATTGGTAATAATCCCAGTAATCCAATCCATTCTGGCTGCACTATCAAGCCACCAAAAAATCCTGGTAAGCTAGCTAGGATAATAGCTGAAAATCCAAGATACTGACCAATAAAGATATGACGGCGCCGAAAATTTTTATCTAGCTGTGAAAAAAATATCAGCAGGATTATGATGTCATCGATATTGGTAGCTGCGAAAGCAATTATTCCTTCAGTGAAAGCTGTGCCTAGCTGATTCATCCTGGATGGTGAGAATATACAATTTACTAGAATACCAAAGTGATTTGATGTTGGATATAGCGCTTGCCATTCAGATAGGCTGCAACACTATATCGCGAGGTTTCGGGGCACGGCATTGCCGTGCCCCTACGAGTGTACCTCACGTAAACGAGAACTGCTATAGGAATCATATTTGATTTTTGAAATACACCTAGACTGTATTATTGCTGAGAGTACCGCACCAAAACCTTAAGAATGGTGCGTTACGGAAGCCGTAACACACCCTACATATACTAATTTGTCACTGCTATGTAATACTTGTTAATATGCTTTTTTCCCTGTTAAAAGCTATAGTATCCTGTGCCAAATTCAAAAACACACAAATGAACGAATTCATCACGGCAATTAGTACAGGATTAATTGCATTCACTGCCACCAATATTGATGATATTGTCATTTTGTTGCTGTTTTTTTCGCAAATTAATGCTAACTTACGTCCTCAACACATTGTTATCGGTCAATATTTAGGTTTCACTGTACTGCTAATCCTCAGTCTTCCTGGTTTCTTTGGCGGATTAATCCTACCACCTCAATGGATTGGCTTACTCGGTTTACTCCCAATCACAATCGGTATCAGCAGTTTGGTAAATCAAGAAGAAGATGCGGCTCTGGAAATATCACTCATAACAGAAACAGATGAAGCTTCTACAATTACGAGGATTTTCTCTCCCCAAATTTACAGCATAGCAGCTATTACAATTGCCAATGGTAGTGATAATATTAGTGTGTATATACCTTTATTTGCCAGCAGTAATTTAGGCAGTTTTTGCATAATTATTAGCTTATTTTTTCTACTATTAGGACTTTGGTGCTACGCCGCTTACAAATTAACCCACCAGAGAACAATAGCTGATTTTTTAACTCGCTACGGCAATAATCTTGTGCCTTTTGTTTTGATGGGTTTAGGTGCTTTTATTGTTTTGAAAAGTGAAGCCTTGAGTTTAATCAAGCTAGTTGCTAGTTGTCTGTGTTTGATGATTTTGGTAAAAAATAACGCAGGGACTGGGGAGGATAACAACTGACAACTTACCATTAAGAACTCAGTACTGATAACTGACCAGTATACTTTATTTGCGCTGACTGATTTAAAATATCAAACTTTACTCAACCACTCAGTTTCTTCTGGTTCTCTAAACAATGAGGTACTCAGGTAGCGTTCGCCGAAACTAGGTTGAATCATGACAATTAGACGGCCAGCGTTTTCTGGTCGCTGGGCTACTTGAATCGCGGCGTACAAAGCGGCGCCAGTAGAAATACCCGATAACAAGCCTTCTTCTTTGGCTAAACGACGACTATAAGCGATCGCCTGTTCATCGGCTACTTCAATTACTTCATCGACTAGATCTGCACGATAAATTGCTGGGACAAATCCCGCCCCAATTCCCTGGATTTTGTGGGAACCTGGTTTACCCCCTGCTAACACCGGGCTATTACTTGGCTCAACGGCGATCGCCAAAAAGCTGGGCTTACGTTGTTTAATCACTTCCGCTACCCCAGTAATTGTTCCCCCAGTACCCACTCCGGCGATGAGGATATCAATTTCTCCATTGGTATCGTTCCAGATTTCTTCGGCTGTGGTGCGGGCGTGGACATTGGGGTTAGCGGGGTTGCGGAACTGCTGCAACATATAAGCATTAGGCGTCTGGGCTAAAATTTCTTCGGCGCGCGATTGCCCCACGCATCCCTTCTGTCCCTGGCGTTAACTCTAATTGAGCGCCATAGGCTCTCAACATTGCCCTTCTTTCCTGGCTCATTGTATCGGGCATGGTTAGAATGAGATGGTAGCCCTTAGCTGCGGTTACCATTGCTAGAGCAATTCCCGTATTTCCAGAAGTCGGCTCTACCAAAGTCGTTTTTCCGGGATGAATCAAACCTGCTGACTCTGCGGCTTCCACCATGCTCACACCAATTCGGTCTTTCACCGAAGAAGCTGGGTTCATGCTTTCTAACTTCACAACAATTCGCGCCACCGCTCCCGAAGCTTGGGGAATCTTGTTTAATTGAACTAACGGAGTTCGTCCCACTAGCTCTGTAATATCTTTCGCTATCCGCATAATACTCCTGGATGACTAAATGTAATACATCGGACTCTGCTGTGCGCGAGCCTCTCTTTGCTGGCACAAGTCTTGGAGTGTATAGCTATTCAATACCTCCACACAAGCAGTATTGGCTTGTTCCCAAATTTCTAGTACCAAGCTTCTTTCTAGAGTGGGAGCATTAGAGTCTGTCTTTCTCTTTGCGCTCACCTTCTACTAAAGTGACAATCTCTAGTAAAGTAATCTGCCAAGGTTCCCGAACTAAAATGAAACCTCCTTTAGAGCCGCGTTGACTCTGCACCACACCCGCACGCCGGAGATTGGTCAAGATTTGTTCCAGATAGCGCTCAGGTATGGGTTGCTTGGCTGTGATCTCGCTCATGGTGAGAGGGACTTTTTTGTTGTGGTGGCTTGCCAGTTCTAATAGTGCCAGCAGCGCATATTCGACCTTGGAAGACAGATCCAAGAGAGAGTAGTTTTGGCTGTTCAAGTCTGTACTCAATATACTACGGTGGGTAGATCGAATTATCGGATTTTATGGGAAATTAACTTTTCTCAAAGTGTCGGATGTGATAGCATCCCACTTACTACAAATAAAATGACCACAAATCTATCGACTTACCGTAGATTATCTTACACAATTTCCATGAATGGATTGATATTTTCTGGGAATTATCTTGTTTTTCTATCTCTTGCCTGGTCTACCAACAAAGAACTCAAGTAAGTATGTATGGTATTAACTGATTTGCGAACCATTTATGAGCGTGATCCAGCAGCCCGTAACTGGCTGGAAATTTTGTTTTGCTATCCGGGACTCCAAGCCCTAATTTTCCATCGACTGGCACACAAGCTCTATAAAATTGGGCTGCCGTTTATACCT
Organism: uncultured cyanobacterium; assembly: GCA_963772205.1. Lineage (GTDB taxonomy): Bacteria > Cyanobacteriota > Cyanobacteriia > Cyanobacteriales > Nostocaceae > Gloeotrichia. The sequence continues at coordinate 32,593 of CAVYXS010000308.1, read as the reverse complement.
AGGTTTATTTCCCATCTTAGTCGATTTTTCACGGGAATTGAAATCCATCCAGGGGCTGTAATTGGCAAAGGTGTGTTTATCGACCACGGGATGGGAGTGGTGATTGGCGAGACGGCAATTGTTGGTGATTATGCTCTAATATATCAAGGTGTCACCCTTGGCGGTACTGGTAAAGAAAGCGGCAAGCGCCATCCCACTTTAGGTGAAAATGTTGTGGTTGGCGCCGGTGCGAAGGTGCTGGGGAATATCCAAATTGGTGATCATGTCCGCATCGGTGCCGGTTCAGTCGTGCTGCGAAGTGTGCCGAGTAATACTACTGTAGTTGGGATTCCAGGGCGTGTGACTCGCCAAAACAACTTGAGTGGCGATTCCCAATCTGCTGAAAAAATGCGGGACGTAGAAGCTGAAGTCATCCGCGCTTTATTTGAACGGGTGAAGGCTTTAGAGAAAGAGGTGCAGCAGTTACAGGGAACCTCCAGTGAGTGCCCAAGCGAAGTAGAATTAAGAGCAAGCGAGAAAAACAAATGTGATGGCGATCGCGTAATTGAAGATTTTCTCGATGGTGCGGGAATTTAGGGATTTGCAAACGTACATAAGAGGACAATGGGATCAGAGGAAAACGGAATAAATAGTAGGGGCGCAAGGCCTTGCGCCCCTAGCCACAATTCTCCTCACATAGCCGATAAAATGGGTGTTATATCAAACCCGGGTGATTGCACATGCTATTTGTAGGTAACTACACCAGCACCAGTGGAGTTAGATTTAGTACAGGCGTTCAAGTTGCAAAATTTGGGGTTAGTCAATCTACAAGGCTCTCTAGCCACCGCTAGTTGCCAGATTTACGCCCAGTATTTCCAAACTAGCTTGAGTACAAGTTCGTTACTCAAGGTAAGATGAACAAATGAACTCATTTCACAGCAGATGTATGTGAACTTACGGACATCAATATTTCCCAATTCGTCCTTGGAGATTGGGGAAGGGAACGAACTCCCCTTTCTTCGACTATAGCAGTTTTCAGTTGGATGCCTTACAAATTATATCGTCGCGCGTACGGGCACGGCATTGCCGTGCCCTAAAGAAGTGTATTCGACTCAACCGATAACCGCTATATCCTAATCTAGGCATAAGCAGGGAAAACCTTGGCATTCCTGGGTTTAAGATAGACCCGCTGATTTTGCTGCAGATCGAGTTGATTGAACTGTTCGCGGCTAAGGTGAGCGTTGATTCTTTGTCCTAAATTTAACAGCAACTCCACCCGAATTTCCCAACCCAAGTGAATAATATGTTCCACTTTCGCAGGTGTACCATCATCATCCGCCTCAGTTTGAATTAAAATATCATGGGGGCGCAAAAACACCTGGTCTGATGGTGAGACCGAAGAATCTTTTGGTTGAATACCAGAGTTAGGCGGTAGCACATTGACTGGCCCAATAAAGCTCATCACAAAAGATGATGCTGGGTGGTCATAAATCTCGGCTGGGGTGCCTACTTGCTCTACCCGACCTTTATTCATAACCACAATTTCATCGGCAACTTCCATTGCTTCTTCCTGGTCATGGGTAACAAATAAGGTTGTCACATTCACGTCTTCGTGGAGGTGTCGCAACCAAGCCCGCAATTCTTTGCGGACTTTGGCATCCAAGGCGCCAAAGGGTTCATCTAGTAACAAGATTTGTGGTTGAACTGCTAATGCTCTGGCTAATGCTACCCGTTGCCGTTGTCCACCAGACAGTTGAGAGGGATAGCGATCGCCCAGTCCTTGCAACTGCACCAACTGCAAAAGTTCCTCTGCTCGCTCTTTAATCCTGTTTTTGGGCGCTTTGCGGAGTTCGAGAGCAAAACCAACGTTTTCTCGCACGGTCAGGTGTTTAAATAAAGCGTAGTGCTGAAACACAAACCCAATATGGCGTTGCTGTACCGACTTGTGGGTGGCATCTTCACCAGTTAGCAAGATTCTACCAGAGTCAGGTTTTTCTAACCCAGCAATGATCCGCAGCAAGGTTGATTTTCCTGATCCAGATGGCCCTAATAGCGCCACCAGTGAGCCAGTTTTAAATTCTAAGTTCACTTCGTCAACAGCACGGAAAGAACCAAACTGTTTAGAAATATTGTCAACTACAATACCCATAGCTTCTGAGAACCTGATATATTTATATACTACGGTTAGTTTATCGGAAAAAAGTATATTTTACAAGAATGTCTTTATACTCAGCCTTGCACAAGCAAAACAGTAAAATCACCAAGAATCTTTTTACACGGCGGTCATTTTTGCCGGAGCAGAAAAATAGTCTCTGGAAAATTGAAACCGGTTTTGTACGGACTTTCACTTATCTAGAAGATGGTACAACCGTTGCTTTAGGACTCTGGGGGGCAGGAGATATTGTTGGTAGATCTTTATCTAGATTAGAACCATATCAGATGGAGTGTCTAACTAAAGTCGAGGCGACAATCTTACCTCTAGATGCGTGGGATCAACGTACAGAAACGCTGCTGGCACACATCCAACAAGCTGAAGAATTGATGGTAATTCGTAGCTATAAAAAAGTAGATACTATGCTGATCAAGTTATTAGCATGGTTGTCTCAAAAATTTGGCTCAGAAGTGGAAAAAGGACGTTTAATCGATATGCGTCTGACTCATGAAGACCTAGCAGAAATGCTTGGTTCAACACGAGTGACCATTACGCGAATTTTGGGACAATTTGAGCAAGAAGGCTTAATTGACCGTCTCTCCTTACATAGAATTGTACTCCGAGAAGAAGATATTTGGTACTATGAAATTTAGGCAATTTCAGCAATACCAGCTATCGCCGTCAACATTCGCCTTGCCGACAATTCTCAGATTCAGGGATGCCAAATAAGCTAGACCACTAGATATTTGTGCTACTGTTCCGCGAAGTTCAATGTCAAAGCATCCATCTCCATCCGTTTTTGCTCCCAACATTGCCCCAGTAATATTGACAACCAATCTATGAGTAGAAATTAAATGGGAAATTACTGGTTCCTGTAGATAAAGTTTAGGAATATATACCCGCAGGCGAATTTGAGTCACAAGGCTTTTTTTATAGCTTGAAGGCACCAAAGATAGTTTGGTTACTGTTGTTGGTTGAGGGTTATTTAATGCGGACATTGGTTAATAAATTATGCGATCAATTATTAATTCTTATCCCTTAGTAGTGAGGACTTTAGTCCTCAATAACTTGAGGATTAAAGTCCTCGATTTTGCAGCACTAAAGTGCTGACTACGTACCGCGCAAAATTAAGGCGATATACTACTAGAAAAATCCAGCCAAATTGGTAGCCCCAGTTTTTCTAGATATTTCAAACTAGAGTGAAATTGATTGGTTGTACCCCACAAATCGAGGTTAAACCAGCCATCATCTTGCATATCGGGTTGGAGCAAGGCACTGGTAATATTAACTGTTAGTCCATAGCGAGAAACTAACTCGGAAATAATCGGTTTCTCGTAATAGGTTTTGAAAATGCACAATTGCAAGCGTAATCGATTGGTCTGACCTTGAGAAATCGATTGCTCGAATTCTGCTTTCCATTGTGTTGGGAATAAACTAGATGTTCTCTTGATTAGTTTGTTAGCAGGATTTGGGAAAGGTAGGGAATGCTGGTTGGGTTGAATGTGGTTGGCAATTACCAGTTCTACCAAATTCACTCCCAATCCTTGCAAGTAGGACAGGCTATCTGTTAGTTGTTGGGGACTTCCTGAAAGAGAAGGATTCAAACCAGCCATCCTTATCGCTTTCCGATGTCAGGGATGCAGCTGTGATGTTCACGGTTAAACCATAGCGAGACACTAATCGGGAAATGACAGGTTGGGTGTGATACCGTTGCGGTACTAAAATCCGACTGTGGACTGGGGCAGATTTTACAGATTTATGGGAAGACATTGGACTAATTCCCCATCAATATTTGGTAGTTTGAAATTTTTGGTTCTGGTAGATGTTCCCCAATACAGTTCCCAGAAGCCCACAAACTAAAGCCTGCGGCTACCTGCCTCAAACTTGCCAGACTGAATCTGAGTCTCATAGAGATTCTTCTCTTCTAGGCTGTTGAAAAACTACGGCATGTTTATCGGGATAGTGTAATAAATGCTTATGTAAAGGAGGATGCCACAAAAACCACAAAAAAACAATGCGTAAATTTTCGTAAAATATAAAACTTTGATTTTTGCAAAAATTAGAGTTTATAACCGAATTAGACCAAAAAAAGCGGTTATTGAGAACTTGTTCTATTTTGGTGTTACTTTTTTATCTCCCAAGTTAGCACCAAAGTGACCTAGACTCTTGTTCCCAGTCGAGTTTTAATCAGGAATAAAGACTGGAGCAAAACCAGGCTTTAGATAAATGTAACAAACAAAAATAGTATTTTAGCAGTCAGTAAATGAGGAGAATCAACATGAGTGATCACAACAGAAAGCATAACAATCAAGTTGAAATTAACGACTTAATTGATGATGCTGTGAATAATGCATTGGTACGCCGCAGCGAAGCTTTATTACCTCTGAGTGACGAAGAAGCACAAAGCATTTCAGGTGGAACAGGTGGAACAACATCCCTGCTTCCTGCAGTACTTGGTGTGATTATTAATCCCAATCCTATAATACATGGTGTCGTTATTAATCCCAATCCTACTCCATGTCCACCAAAGCCCATAATAAATGGCATTGTTATTAAGCCTCCCATTATAACAATCGGCGTGGTTATTGCTAATGCGGATTCATAATTGGTGTATCCAGACATTTATCATTTATCACCTAAAATTCTCTTTCACTTGGCTCAATCAATGGAAGAAATTGCCACTCAAAAAACTACACTTTGCCCCAGTGCTAGAGCAGAATCTGTAGATAGCATGATTTTCGGAATCATCAGTGGAACAGCTGCAAAACCTCGCGTAAAGTATTTGAAGCAGCCCCAACCTATCACAGAAGAATTGATAGCAAAGGTTAGTCCAGTTACACCCACTGAAGTTTTTCGCATGACGACACCTTGCGCTCATGAAGCTTGTCTGCATTTTGATGGCCAAGATTGTCGTCTAGCAAAACAAATTGCTGAAAAATTACCTGCTGTCACAGAAGAATTACCCGCCTGTTCTATCCGTCGAGATTGTCGATGGTGGAAGCAAGAAGGGAAAGCGGCTTGTATGCGTTGTCCGCAAGTTATTACAGATGTTTATAACCCATCTGAACTAGCAGTGACAGTGGCAAAACTAGCTGCAGGTTAAACAAAACGACGAAATTTGAGGTTAGGTGTCCCTTAATACCAACCTCAAATTTTTTACCTCTTTATTTTTGAATTGAGATAAAACAGCATGAAAAACTTACAAATAGACAATCTAGACGAGCAACCAATTTCCTTTGATTTAACTGACGAGGATATTGAGTCAATTAAAGGTGGAACTGCAGTCATAGATAATATATCTGCTACCAAACCTCCATTCCCGATTAAAATTACCGCTATTCGCATCTACCCAAGTCCGATTTACCCTATTCGGATTGTCGCCATTCAAATTAAAACACCGCTAAACGGCATACTTCCAATCAGTTAAAAATATCATCTCAGTATATTAAAGGAAAGCTATGAACAATGTTAGTGAGTTAGCAATTGATTATTTGCAACGTTATAACTGTACAATCTCTGAAGATTATAAAACTGTTTTGCGGGAAGCTTGTAATATTAACCCGCCACCACATGGTAAGGCATGGTACGGTAAATTATATCGTGAGTTTGCCCGTGACGCTGAGTGGTTTGCTCACTCCCTAATTACCAACGCTATTGAAGAAGGTAACGGTTCTAGAGAAGTTTGGGAATTTGCCAAACACATCAAAAATCAGCAATTTGCTGAATTAGTTCGCAGCCATTCTATTGATGAATCACGCCATTCAAAAATGTTTGTGGCGCTGCTTGACATTATTTTTCCTACAAAAATAGAGGCAGATTTTAGAGCGAAGTTGCAGGCTTTATCACCTGAATACTATCATCATAAACATCCATCTATAGAACCAGTATCTGCTGATGAGATGATGGATGAAAAGCGAGTGATGGATGAAATTATTCAGATAAATCTCCTAGAAATTCGGGCATTGATTTTACAATTACTGCTGCGTCCTGTGCTACAGGCTTATGCAAATTCTGAGAATTTACCTATAGTGACTCGGATGTCTGATTTGTTAATTTATGACGAAACAAAGCACATTGAGTATTCTGCCTATTGTATTGGTAAATATATGGAACAAAGTGATGACGCTTGGGTACGGGAAATGATGATTTACCGTCAAAAAACAGTTAATGAAATGTTCCTAGAGGATGTAGAACTGGAGAATTCTGTTGGTACAACTGTTTTAAAGCAATCAAGTGTATAGCACATTGAATGGTTAAACATAAAAAGAAGCCCCACGTCTAACCTTTAGTTTTAGTAACTAATATAGGAATCCGGTTTGACTTTTGAAAAGACACGTAGATACGTAGGGTGCGTTAGCGACAGCGTAACGCACCAAATCCTTGATGATGGTGCGTTACGGATTTCATCCTAACGCACCCTACGATACTACTAACGCACCCTACGATACAATGGCTAAACATAAAAAGAAGCCCCACATCTAACCTTTGGTTTTAGTGGGGCTAATATTCAAAAAAAACCAAATTCCTTACCAATCACCAGCCTTGGTTTCATCCCAGACTTCTAAGTCCAAATCACTAAGATAAGTCAGCGCACTTTGAATTTGTGCATCTGTTCCTTTAAGTTCCAGATCAAACCAACCATCGCCAACAGCATTGGCTCCCAAAATTGCCGCCGTGATATTCACAGTTAGGCTATAGTCAGAAACCAGGCGAGAAATAACTGGTTCTTGGTGATAGTCTTTGGGAATCCTTAATCGAATCCGTTTTTTGCTCAGTGTATTTTCACTAGCCATATCAGAATTAACCGCTTAATTGTGCTAATCGACATCTTTAATGCGGGTTTTCCGTTCTAAAATCTCCTTCAGCACCAAAGTTACTACTGCTAGCAGTGCTAACAATACAGCCGCCGAGAAAGCAGCTTCAGTTTGATACTGTTTGTAAGCGTCTTCTACAAACAGTGGTAGACTCTGGGTTTTTTCAGCGATGTTACCAGATACTACTGATACAGCGCCGAATTCACCCATTGCTCTGGCATTAGTCAAAATTAAACCATAGAGTAAACCCCAACGAATACTCGGTAAGGTGACGCGCCAAAATATTTGCCAATCGGTTGCGCCTAGGGTTCTGGCTGCTTCTTCTGGATCACTACCAAATTCTTCTAAAACAGGAATGACTTCGCGAGCGACAAAGGGCATACTGACGAAGGCGGTAGCCAGTACCATACCTGGAAAGGCAAAGATAATCTGGATATCATGGGCTTGTAGCCAAGGGCCGAAACCAACCCTGGCGACCGTAGAGTAGCACAATCATCAAACCTGCGACTACGGGGGAGATAGAAAAAGGCAGGTCAATAATACTTAAGACTATAGCCTTTCCAGGAAAATTATTCCGAGCGATCGCCCAAGCTGCACACAAACCAAAGACTGTATTCAAAGGCACAGCAATTAATGCCAGTGTTACCGTCAGCCCAGCTGCGTGCAGAAATGCTGGTGCGCTGAGGTTTTCTAGAAATGGCCCCACTCCCTTTTTGAAAGCTTGGATAAAAACATTCAGCGCCGGGATGTATTGAACTAGACCTAAATAGCCAACTGCGATCGCAATCAAAATTGTTGGTGCCCAACTCTTATCCTGTTTGGCTTTATTTGTTGTCATATCTTCTCGCCCACGCTTGTAAGAAATTAATTGCTAGTAGCAGCACCAATGAAATTGCCAGTAAAACCACACCAATCACAGTTGCACCAGAATAGTCATACTGTTCTAGCCGCTGGAAAATTAGCACTGGTGCGATTAAATCTTGATAAGGCGTATTAGAAGAAATAATTACAGTCGAGCCATACTCCCCAACTGCACGGGAGAAACCCAAAGCAATCCCAGTCAAAATTGTCGGAAATAAAGGCGGTAAAATTACCTTCCAAAAGGTTTGCCATTGAGAAGCACCCAGACACCAAGCCGCTTCTTCAATTTCATGCTCCATTTCCTGAAGCACAGGTTGCACCGTCCGGACTATAAATGGTAATGAGATAAATATCATTGCCACGCCAACACCTAGACGGGTAAAAGATACTTTAATCCCCAATGGTGCCAGCAGCGAACCAATCCAGCCGTTATCGCTGTAAACCGTTGCCAAAGTTAAACCTGCTACCGATGTTGGCAGTGCAAACGGTAAATCCACGGTGGCATCAATTATCCGTTTAAACGGAAAATCATAGCGAACCAAAACCCAAGCAATCAGAGTCCCAAAGACTCCATTGATTCCTGCCGCAAATAAAGAAGTCACAAAAGTGACATTATATGTCGCCAGAGCTAGGGGACTAGTAGCGATTTCCCAAAATTTAGTCGGCGGTTCCGTACTGGCTTTGAGGAACATGGCAGTTATGGGGACAAGTAACATAACTATCAGGTATCCTACAGTAATCCGCCAAGTCCAAGGAATTTGACGCAACTGAAGTAGGAACGCCTTCCACACCGGAGTTTTACGGTCAGATTGTACAGGAGAAGATAGAGTCATAGTCAACAATTCAAAAGTTAAATTGCAAAATTGTAAAACCCAAGCTTGGTAGGCATCCTGTTATGCTTCATCAATTACCGTTTGATTTTGCTTTGAATTTGGTCAAAAATTCCCCCGTCTGCAAAAAACTTCTTCTGAACTGCACCCCAACCACCGAAATCTTCAACGGTGCCGAGAGTTTTTACTTTCGGGTATTTATCTGCAAATTCTTTCGTTTTGGCTACCGTTTCATCCACAGGACGAAATCCCACTTTGGCAAACTCTTGCTGTGCTTCGGGGGTATACAGGTATTTGACGAAAGCTTCTACTACTTCCCGGTTACCATGCTTATCGACGTTTTTGTCTACCACGGCGATGGGATTATCAATGGAGATGTTGACATCAGGAATCACATAAGCGACTTTTTCGCCCTTTTGTTCGGCTAAGATAATTTCGTTTTCGTAGTTGATTAAGGCATCACCCTGACCTTGTTTGAAAAATGCGTCAGTAGCTTCACGTGCATCTTTTGTCAATATAGGCACATTTTTATAGACTCTGGTGACAAAGTCAGTAGCTTTCGCGTCATCTCCACCAGTTTTAATCACAGCATTCCATAGCGCTAGGAAATTCCAACGCGCCACACCGGATGTTTTGGGATCAGCAGTAATCAGTTTGATACCATCTTTAGCCAAATCAGCCCAAGTTTTAATCCCTTTAGGGTTGCCTGTGCGAGTTACTAGTGCTGCTACAGATTTGGAAACAATGGCATTGTTGGGTAATTTCTTTTCCCATCCAGGCTGAATTAGTCCAGCCTTTTCAATCTTTTGGGTATCTCCAGCCAGTGCTAAGTGGACAACATCCGCTTCTAAACCATCAATGACAGCACGAGTTTGGGAACCAGAACCCCCATAGCTTTGCTTGAATTTGACAGTTTGCTTATGTTCTTGCTTCCACTTGTCTACAAACTTGGGGATAATGGCTTCGTGAGCTGCTTTGGTGACGGCAAAAGAAACCAGGGTAATTTCCACATTATCCTGTTTGCCAGATACAGGACTAGCCCCAGGGGTAAGAGTTGCAGAATTATTTCCACTACCACCAGAGCAGGCGGCTAGCGCCACACTCAAGAATGCTCCTACTAAAAAGAGCGATACAAAGCCTTTGAGCGAATTGAACCTGAAGTGATTAATCATCTGCGCTGTACTCAGTTGGAATCGTTTCAGGGGGCGTTGCCACATACTCATTACATATCCTCCTTTAAATATCTACGGTTATTAGATGCAGATACCGTATATAAATTTACGTTAATAGATGATGGCAGGTATTCTTAGCTGAATGCAAGAGGAAAACTGCACATTTTCGATAGAGAATATGGTGATTTTATCAGGAATGTGGACGATGAATACTGATTTGACGTGCGATTTTCAATTTTTCATCACAATTTGCCAATAGGTTTTTTCAGTAGTTTATCGGGATAATAGGTATTTTTTGGCTGATGGCTACAGGATGATTGGTTGCACTGCGATCGCTTATTAATAATATTTTATTATTTATTCTTTTTTGTAATTGGGCTGTTATTAATTGCTATTACGCCATATTTTTGTAAAAAATCTAATTTTTGCCCAAAATATCAAAATAATTGATTTACATAAATAACTTATACACTCTATTTCCTATTGAAAAACCGTGGTTTTTAAGTATAAAGCCTCTTGTGTTCTCATGTGTCATCTGATACTGTATATTTTCATATACATCTACCACTGTATTCCGATTGAATTTTCGTAGATTAAATTAATTACCAAGCATACCCTACCTCATGACACACCAAGAAACGAACAACCCGAAATTCATCCAAGTGGTAAAGCAAATATTTCCAGCGTTGAAACAACCTGCAACCCAAACCTCTGCTTTAGTCCTAGCAGCCGGCTTAGGTTTAACGTCTCTGCTACCGGTTTATGCAGCTAGTACAGCTGCTCAAACTGCGTCTGCTAATCAGAAGAATCAACTGATTAGCCAAGGTAAGAAAGTGGAAATCACCCTAGTTTCCTACGCAGTCACCAAAGTTGCCTACGATAGAATTATTCCCCAGTTTGTGGCGAAATGGAAGAAGCAAAAAGGTCAGGATGTGGTGATTCGGGAGAGCTACGGTGGTTCTGGCTCCCAAACCCGTGCGGTGATTGATGGGTTACAAGCAGATGTAGTAGCTCTAGCACTGGCTTTGGATACTAAAAAAATCGAACAAGCTGGTTTGATTAAACCAGGTTGGGAGAAAAAAGCCCCAAACAACTCAATTGTCACTCACTCAGTAGTTGCCTTAGAAACCCGCAATGGCAATCCCAAAAAGATCAAGACTTGGAATGATTTAGTCAAACCAGGAGTAAAAATTGTCACCGCCAACCCCAAAACCTCCGGTGGTGCTAGATGGAACTTCCTCGCTTTGTGGGGAGCTGTCACCAAGACTGGTGGGAATGAAAAACAGGCCTTTGACTTTGTTAGTCAAGTCTTTAATAACGTCGTTGTGCTGCCCAAAGATGCGCGGGAATCCAGCGATGCTTTTTATAAGAAAGGTCAAGGTGATGTGCTATTGAACTATGAAAACGAAGTGATATTAGCCGCACAACAAGGTAAGACAGACACTTCTTACGAAGTTCCCGCAACCAACATTTCCATCGATGCGCCTGTAGCAGTTGTGGACAAAAATGTTGATAAGCATGGTACACGCGAAGTTTCGGAAGCTTTCGTCAAGTTCTTGTTCACTCCAGAAGCGCAACGTGAGTTTGCGAAAGCCGGTTTTAGACCAGTAAATTCTACCGTCGCCAAAGAAGTACAAGGCAAATTCCCCAAGATTTCTCGACTGTACACAGTTGATAATCTGGGAGGTTGGGATGCTGTTCAGAAGAAGTTCTTCGACGATGGCGGAATCTTCGACAAAATCCAAAGTGGGCGTCGCTAATCTCTGCGGAGCATTCCGATATCCATTACCAGTCAAAGACTCTTAACGAGGCAAAGAAGTACACTCGTAAGGGCACGGCAGTGCCGTGCCCCTACCGCCACGATATAATTATGAATGATGAATTATGACGACACAACCGTCCTGAAATACCAAGAGTTCCCCCGGTTGAATAGGTGTCCAAACTTCGTTGTCAGTCAGGGGAGTGGTAGCAATAATCGCCACGCGATCGCTTGGTGAGGTTAATTCCCGAAAATCTACCGTCATATCTTGGTCAATTGAATGGGCTGCCGCAAAGGGTGCTTGACGTACAATATAGCTGAGTTTGGTTGAGCAGTGGGCAAAAAAGTTTTCCCCATCGGATAATAAGTAGTTAAAGATGCCATTTGATGCGAGTTTTTCTGTGACTTTACGTAATACAGGGTAAAGTTCCTCCAGAGGAGGTTTACCTTGAGGAAAGCTTCCCCGCAAGGTTTCTAAAATCACACAGAAGGCTTTTTCACTATCAGTGTCACCCACAGGTTGAAAAAATCCCTGATTTTGAGGTTGAAAATCAGGTAAATTTCCATTGTGGGCAAATACCCAATACCTTCCCCAAAGTTCCCGCCGAAAAGGATGACAGTTTTCTAGGGAGACTTCACCTTGGGTAGCTTTGCGAATATGGGCAATGACATGGGTAGAGTGGATGGGATAGCATCGCACCAAATCTGCTACCGGAGAAGTAACAGAGGCTTTAGCATCTAAAAAAATCCGACATCCTTTCCCTTCAAAAAAAGCAATCCCCCAACCATCGCTATGATCATCAGTCTTTCCACCCCGTGCAGAAAATCCTTCAAAAGAAAAACAGATATCTGTTGGGGTATTACAATTCATTCCCAGCAGTTGGCACATGAATATTGCATCTCTAAATTTTAAATTAATGCCTGTGGATTAAGATACTTCAGAATGCGGCAACAGTTCTGGTGCGAATGCTTCAATCTGGGAATTTCCTTGTAGGTGATTTAACACTTAGTTGGGTAAACTCTGGGCTTCAACGTACTTTGCTTGGACAGCTTGTATATCCTGCCACATCAACCATTTAGGACTTCCCACTGCTTTTGAAGGGTTACGCAATAAGTAAGAAGGGTGAAAAATTGGCATACACAAACGCCCTTGCCACTCAAGCCACTGTCCGCGTATTTTCGTAATTGCCCGCTTGTCGCCTGTTATTGCTTTTACCGCTGTTGCCCCGGTTAACAAAATTATTTTGGGGTCAACGAGGCGAATTTGTTCTAATAAATAAGGTAGGCAAGCTGCCATTTCGTCAGCAGTGGGAGTGCGGTTATTTGGTGGGCGACATTTGTTAATATTAGCGATATATATATCATTTTCAGTATTTAGATGCACAGATGCCAAAATATTCTCTAACAGCTGACCAGATCTACCGACAAATGGTAAACCTGTTTCGTCTTCATTTTGACCAGGTGCTTCTCCGATAATCATAATAGGAGCGTGCAAATTTCCGCGTCCCACAACAGCATGAGTCCGAGTGTCTCCCAATCCACAACGATGGCACTGATGACAATGTTGTGCCAATTCTGTCATTTGGGCATAAGTGCCGGGAGGAATGGGAATTTTGGCGCTTGTGGGAATCAGAGCTTGTTGGTTAAAGTTTGATTCATCGAAGAGGCTGAGTTGGATATCGCTATTCATGACAATGGGTATACTGGTATCAATGCCACCTGTCTCATATCATTGAAGCAATTGGGAGTTGGCAGAATTTCTATTGTATCAGTTTAAGTAATTCCTAAATAGTCCACTGTTGATATTCCATTGCTTTGGCGTAATCACCCAAGGCGTAGCAAGCAACTCTGAGGCTAGAAAGGGCTTGTTCTTGACTGCGACGATCTTTAAGGGTCTTAGCTAATAATAAACGTTCTTCATAATATTTAATGGCTTTTTGATAGTCGCCTAAGGCTTCACAAGCAACGCCTAAACTACCTAGGGACTGTTCTTGACTCCGCTTGTCCTGAAGTTCTCTAGCTAAATGCAAACGCTCCTCATAATATACAATTGCTTGGGCATAGTCACCTAAGGCATAGCAAGCATTACCCAGATTTTTGAGTACCTGAGAAGCACTGCGAGTATTTTTGAGCGTGAGTGCGATTTTGACACATTGTTCATAATAGGCGATCGCTTTGGGATAATCATCCAAAGCATACCAAGAATTACCCAGATTCTTTAGCACCTGTTCCTCGCCCCAGTTGTCTTCTAGTTCCTGGACAATTTTTAAACTTTGCTCCTGATATTCAATGGCTAGTGGAAAGTTACCGCTAGCTTTGTACACCAATCCTAAATTATTCAGGGCTGCTACTTGACTGCGCCTGTCTTGTTCTAACTTGGTAATTTGCAAACTCTCTTTGAGAGACTCAATCGCTTTTTCATAGTCGTTAAGATGACGGTAAGCATTGCCCAAATGAGACAGCACCTGCATCTGTACCGATAAATCTAACATATCCCTTTTCAAGGACAAACATGAATGGCCGTAGGAGATAGTCTTCTTGTAGTCTGCTGCAGTGTAGGCTATGAGGGCTAACAAAGAAAGCAGTTGTCCCTGTTTTTGGTAATCGCCAACTAAGCGAAACAATTCTAAGGATTCTTCTAAAGACTTCATCGCTGCAATTAATTCACCCGCTTGCTGCTGTTGAATTCCTTGTCGCAGTAGCCTAGATGCTGCTGATAACCGATCATCGCTTTCCTGTGAAAGGACTAGTTCTTCAGGTAAATCTTTGTCACATTCTTGGCTAATAGTGTTGAGTTTCGTTGATTTGAGGTACGTTGCTGGGATTTGTAAGGGAACTGTATTTTTGGAACTAGGATTCAATCTGCCTTTAGACATCGACCAATTCCTGTTAAGCTTGGTGATAGATTTAGTATTCCCAAAATCCAGCATCTATCTTTCATCGATAATAAGTTTTTCTACTGATCTGGCTTCATCAGCTATTGTGTGTATAATACTTTACCATAATGAATTTACAGCCAGCCGCCTTCATCTATTAATGGGTGTTTTTGTCTGCCAAATTTGTTCAAATTCGGCTTTTGTAATGGCAAATTCTTGGATATCTTCTTCACCTATTGGTTTATCGCTTAACATGCCATAATTGTCTGCTAAGTGTGTTTGATCGTAAAATAATACGTTGCCATTTTCATAAACTTCTATCTGTCTGATGGCACATAAATTATCACCGAATTCCATAAAATATGTGCTAGTACCCCAAGCATCAAAATCACCTCCCAATGATTCATCCCAGAACCATTTACAATATTTTTTAGTGTTTGGTGATCTAGATATCATATCTTTACTCCTTTCAGCTATTACAACTTTACGAGAATATAGCTTTTGCCAGTTTCAGTAAGTGTGTAATTAACAGTTAAATTTCAAAAATGCTCTAGAAAGGCAGGGCAAACAGAATGGTAAAATCGGATTACCAGGATTGATTTTATACGTTTATAATCACTGATAAAAAGTTACTTGTTTTTACCCTTAGGTAGGCGAAACATTAACAGAAACAATATAATTATACAGCCGTTTGACAAATATTTATAAATATTTATACAATACATACCCAATTTCGGCTACAGCAGATCTCGCACCTCCATTAAAATTATTCCTAACATATTTTTACCAGTCCCATCGGCTCCACAACCCCAATAAGTATCTATTGGTGAATTTTCGATGATTTCTTGATTTTTTGTGGAAAGTAGGATTTCCCTGATATCTGCATGGGTTTGAAATTTGCGTAACACCGCTTTTCGCATGATATCATTTTTAACGTTTTCCCAATCTTGACGCAGGGGACGAGTTCTTTCACGTCCCATTTTAGCTGCATCTTTAGGAGTTTTTACTAGGCGAATTTGTTCAAAATGAGGCGTACCAATGAACTTTTGTGCTTGAAAATAGTGTTCGCTTGTAAACCAATACAACCCATCTAACTTGAAGCCGTGAGAGGAAAAGTTAGAAAAACAACCATATTCTTCACGAGTGCTGTAAAAGTAAATAGTCATCTAAAAACCTACTATTATTCACTTAGGGATTTCCCACAAATATATTATCCAATCTTGTACGGTAGGCGTTTCGTCTGCCTTTGGCTAGGAAAATCCTTTTTCCCTCAGCTTAAGCATCAAGCATAATTCAGCAAAGGCGAATTATGCTTGGTGTTCGGGACTAGCAAATTCCTTTGGTTCATAGTGACGACATTCCTGACAAGTATCCGTGGGATTGACAGCGCAGCGCATGTAACCAGATCGAGCATTAAATTTGCAGCTGATGTCACCAACAAGATAGCCTATCCCTTCGAGATAATAGCGATCGCCCTCTTGGGGTCTGATGTTTTGTTGTACCCGCACCCCTACCAAATTCATGCTTGCTTGTCTCATTCGTGTGCGTCCCCGCAAATGGGTTTTACGGATTACCCAAAGGGAAAATAGGGAAGGTAAGAAACCAACAGCAAACACCAAAAGAGTTTTTAACACTTTCTTTTTACCCACTTATAGCGGATTTTAACTCAATGAGGTACAAGTTATCAGGTTTACCTGACTGACGACTCTCTATAAATCAGCATAACTGTTACAGCCTCAGAGGTGATCTGTGGTTCAATCTTCCTAACTTTAAGATTTGTTGATTAACGCACCTGTGAGAAATTAATCTCAACGTAGGGAGTTTGACGCGATGTTAAGACTCTACCATATTAAAATTTACTAAAAAATATTACAAAATTGCCTATGCTCTCAGAATCTATAACCGCAGCCATCAGTAATATTTATTTTGGTTCACAAATTGACAAAATTAGTTGCTTTGGGAATAATTTCTTCGCCATTCTTCGAGATATTCGATGGAGATTGATTTAGTAACAACATTAACATCATTACCCCGCCAATCAAGTTCTGGATCTGTGGTAAAAACCCCACATTCTAATTCTTCAGATGTAATATTCCAATATTGACTAAATCGGCTTTTTAAAGTTATAACTTGTTCAAAAACCTTGTTTCTATGCTTATTTCTTCTTTTTCTTTCCGTGGCTCCTGTAGCTTGTGTATCGATAAATTTAGTTTCAATTAAAAATAGACTACCTTGTCTTGTCAGATAAACAAAATCGCATTTTCCTAAATCTGTATAATCGGCAATTGGCGATTTTTCAAACAGTAACAATTCCGAGCATGAAGGAAATAAATTTCTGAGATTCAGGAATAAATAGGCTTGCAATAGCAGTTCTTTATCATAAGGAAATACAATCACCCCTTCAAAGAATTTTTTAATATCTTCCTGAGTTTGGGGCTGAATTTTTTTACAATATGAAACGAATTTATATAGGTCATTTGCGATCATCAAGTTTTTGCTCCTTCCCCTAGCTAACGCTTAGATATCCTGGCATCAAAAGATACCATTTTTTATCAACGATTTCATCCGCATAAGTAACTAAACAAACTTTCAACCTACTAATTGTCTACGGTTATTTACTGATAAAACTGCAAGGTAGTGATTAATTCAAAGCATTAGGCTTTTGGCAAAATTACCAAAATACCTACGATGGGTAAATAATTCCGTAGTCAGCACTATACTGCGGCTGGGAGCGTAGCAGTATAGTGATGATAAAATCAGGACTAAAGTCCTGACTAGGAAACCCTCAAAACTAACTTGACAAAGTACTAGGACAGTACTTGTCGGGTTTTGCGGGAAAAGGGGAAAAAAAATATTTAACCACATTAATTTTGTGGGGTTTGTAGTGAGCGATTTATCGCTCTTGAAAGCACTCTAGTGCTGACTACAACTCCTAAAAATTAATCACATAAACTACTGTGATGTTGTCAACCACCAATTAGCGGTCTGACATGAGCAGCAAATCTGGCATTTTGAAGAGCTTGAACTGTTATTCTAGAATCTTGTACACAATATTGCCAACCCAAGCGCACAAGTTCACGAGAATTTTCAGATTGTATAATACCGATTACTGGCATTTTCGCTTTTTCTTTGTCTCCTGACTGTTCTTGTAAAATTGTTTTCAAGCGATGTAGTTCTTCAATATTGGCTACTTGTTGCGGATTTAGTTCCACCATCACCATTTGTACTGTTTCCACTGGTTCAGCATCTTCAACAATAAATTGATTTTTGTCATCACGCCGATCTAATTTACCCCAAAGAATTAACCTAGTATCAACTTCAAGCAAGAAACTAATGCGTTCATAGGTTTTGGGAAAGACTACAGCTTCTGATTGTGTAGTTAAGTCTTCTATTTGCAAAATTGCCATTGCGTCACCTTTTTTTGTGACTACTTTTTTAACTCCATTCAACATGACAACTGCACAAAGTTTGGTTTCTTCCCTTTGTTCGCTAAGTTGGGAAAGGTTAATAGGAGTCAGCAGTGGTAGCATTTTGCTTAAAGATTTTAGCGGATGGTCTGATACATAAAGTCCCAAAAGTTCTTTTTCCATCTGCAACTTTTTTTGAGCAGGAAAATCAGGAACAGCTTGAGCTTTGGGAGCTGTTTCAAAAGCATTATTGGCTTTTATATTATTAGGAGTAGCAAATCCACCACCTAATAAATCAAAGATATTTCCCTGACCACTTGCTTTATCTTTAGCACGACCTTGTGCCCAATCATAGACTAGTGCTAAATCTTGAATTAACTGGTGGCGATTGGGTTGAATTTTATCAAAAGCTCCACAATAAATAAGTGACTCTAAAGTTCGGCGATTAACAGCACGTAGATCCACGCGATCGCAAAAATCTCCCAAGGATTTAAACTCACCTCCCTCATTTCTCGCCGATAAAATACAGGCGATCGCATTCTGTCCCACATTGCGAACTGCTGTAAATCCAAATAAAATCTTGTCGGCTACTGGCGTAAAATCTAGACCAGAACAATTAATATCTGGCGGCTCAATTTGAATGCCCATATTTAGGCAATTATTAATATATTTTTGCACCTTTTCGGTGTCACCACTGTTAGCCGTCAACAGTGCTGCCATATACTCTAGGGGATAATTAGCTTTTAAATATGCAGTTTGATAAGTGACATATCCATAAGCAGTGGAATGGGATTTATTGAAACAATTTGCGGCGATAAAACCATTTTTGATGGCAAAATTATGATCGCGCTCAACCCCAATGTCATAGACATTGTGCTGACCAAGAGATTTACGTGTAGCTATTTTAACCATATTCTCCTATACCCTAAACCCTATGCCCGAAATTAGGATTAGTATTCTAACAAGAGTTAGGAGACTTCAGAAAATTTGTAGTGGGAGCATCTTGCTCCCTAATGTCCAGGAAGCGGGCTAGAGAGCCATCATTACATACAAAAAAATAAATTTACACCTTTGGGATGCTACTAATCGGCTTGTGCTGTCTAACCCAACTGGGCAGAGAATGCCAATATGTACTAAAATCAATGACTTGAGTCACCAAGGGAGCAATCATGGCATCCATCCGCGAGTTGCACGAACAGCTAATTAAAAAAGAACGTTCTGCCGTTGAAATTACCCAAGAAGCTTTAGATAGCATTCAAGCATTAGAGCCGAAATTACACAGTTTCTTGTATGTTACGGCACAACAGGCGTTAGAACAGGCTCGTGCTGTGGATGCGAAAATAGCTGCAGGAGAAGAAATTGGCATACTTGCAGGGATTCCCGTTGGGATCAAAGATAATCTCTGTACCAAAGGAATTAAGACAACCTGCGCCTCTCGGATTTTGGAAAATTTTGTCCCGCCTTATGAATCAACCGTAACGCAAAAACTGGCAGAAGCGGGGGCGATTATGGTAGGTAAAACCAATTTAGATGAGTTTGCGATGGGTAGTTCCACAGAAAACTCCGCCTACCAAGTCACTGCTAATCCTTGGGATTTGTTGCGGGTTCCTGGTGGTTCTTCTGGGGGTTCAGCGGCGGCGGTAGCAGCCGAAGAATGTGTAGTAGCCCTGGGTTCTGATACTGGTGGTTCAATTCGCCAACCTGCATCTTTCTGTGGTGTGGTGGGGATGAAACCGACTTATGGGCTGGTTTCCCGCTATGGTTTAGTAGCTTACGCTTCATCCTTGGATCAAATTGGCCCCTTTGGACGTAGTGTAGAAGATGCGGCAATTTTATTGAATGCGATCGCAGGTTACGATCCCAAAGACTCCACTAGTTTAAATGTCGAAATTCCTGATTATGCTGCAACCTTTAAACCAGACCTCAAAGCTAGAAAAAAGCTCAGAATTGGCGTCATCAAAGAAACCTTTGGTGAAGGCTTAGACTCGGTAGTTGAAAAAGCCGTTACCAAAGCCATTGAACAACTGCAAGATTTGGGAGCAGAAATTCATGTAGTTTCCTGTCCCACCTTCCGCTATGGCGTACCTAGCTACTACATCATTGCCCCATCGGAAGCATCCGCGAATCTAGCTCGTTATGATGGTGTTAAATATGGCTTACGCGCCCCAGACGCAGACAATCTTTTATCAATGTACACTCGTACCCGTGCTAAAGGTTTTGGTGCAGAAGTCAAGCGGCGGATTATGATCGGCACTTATGCCCTTTCTGCTGGCTATTATGATGCATACTATCTCAAAGCCCAAAAAGTCCGCACCCTGATTAAGCAAGACTTTGAAAAAGCTTTTGATTTGGTTGATGTTTTAGTCTGTCCCACAGCACCCACCACAGCATTTAAAGCGGGAGAAAAAACTACTGACCCCTTGAGTATGTATTTAAATGATCTGATGACTATTCCTGTAAATCTTGCCGGTTTACCAGGTTTAAGTGTACCATGCGGTTTTGATGACAACGGGCTACCCATTGGATTACAGTTAATTGGTAAGGTACTGCGAGAAGACCAACTGTTTCAAGTCGCTTATGCTTATGAGCAATCCACTACTTGGCACTTAAAGAAACCTCAACTGCTATAACTTTTGCTGACTGTTGACTTCTGGAGTGAAGGTAACTTCTTTCACCTCATCCACATTTCCTAAAGGTTTTGCTTGTTGATGATTAATCGAAACTAATACACTACCTGCATTACCAGAGCGTACAGTCAGCTTGTTTTTTGCTATCCAGGTTTTCCGTTCTCCCTTGCTTAAAATGCCTTCAAATTCAATTTTGTCATCCGCTTTCACTTGTAACCATGATTTAGCTTCTAGTTCCAAAGTGACTGCAACTGTAGGACTTACCGTAGTTTTGACAGATACTACAGGTGATGGCGATACTACGGGCGATGGTACTATCTTTGGCGCGGGGACTTCATAGGAATTTCTTGTATCAGCAAGGGATTGAATGGTAAATTGGGGATTGAGAAGATAAATCAGTCCCGTAGAGGAGAGCAATAATAAGAGCATGTAAGGTACAGCCAGTGGTATGTATATACCTAGTTTTTTGTCTAATTTATGACTATAATTATTTGAGCCAATCGGCAAAATATGAGTTGCAAACCTCTGTGCTAAAGCAGTACCATCCAATCCTAAGACATCGCCATAGCGACGGATGAATCCTTTGACATAAATAGGCTCTGGTAAATCTTCAAATCGTCCTGATTCTAAAGCTTGTATAAAAGCTAGTCGAATCCGTGTTTGAACTGCTATCTCTTCTAGAGGTATAGATTTTTCTTCTCTTACTTCTCGTAAATGTATACTTATTTCCTGTAACGGCTCTTGTTGAGCCTCATTTAAGAGCTTCACTGTCTTCTCCTGGTATCGGCTAATATTTACTATTTAATAGTAAATTTACTTAAATCTATGTATGTAAATGCACTAATTTTTAAAAATATTCAAAATAATTTGATTACTTCATCCCTAATTTAAAAATGCCAAAGCTACCATTTAGGAGTAATCATTGTATTGATAAATACTTGTAATCTCTGAAAATCCAGTACATGAGAATCAACACGCTGCAACTTCCCACAGAATTTTTGTTCAAGCTGCTACTTTCGGTAGGAATACTTGCAGCGATCGCTTATCCTAGCATCTGTCTATTCCTTTTTTTTCAGCAAACTCGGTTGATATTCGTTCCCTCTGCGGTGATTGAAAAGACACCAGAATTCTTTAATCTCCCTTACGAAGAGGTTTGGTTACCTGTATCAGTAGGGAAGAGTAAAACAGAACATATCCACGGTTGGTGGATCAAAGCTAAACAACCGAATGCCAAGGTGTTATTGTATCTCCACGGCAATGGTATCAATATTGGGGCAAATATCGCCCATGCGCGTCGGTTTCATCAATTAGGGTTTTCCGTATTGCTGATTGATTATCGCGGTTATGGTAGGAGTGAGGGCAACTTTCCTAACGAAATGGGGGTGTATCAAGATAGCGTTACAGCGTGGAATTACTTAGTCAAGCAACGACAAATTTCACCCAGCCATATTTTTATTTATGGACATTCTCTAGGGGGTGCAATAGCCATTGATTTGGCTGTTAAACAGAAAGAAGCCGCCGGCTTGATTGTAGAAAGCTCCTTTACTTCCATTCGCGAAGTAGTAGCTTATAGAAACTGGTTTTGGATGTTCCCCATCGATTTAATTTTGACACAGCGGTTTGAATCAATTCAAAAAATACCCAAGTTAAAAATGCCAGTTTTATTCATTCATGGCACCGCTGATTTGTCTTTACCATCGTTTATGAGCCAAAAACTTTATGATGCGGCTCCTGAACCAAAACAATTGATTTTTGTTCCAGATGCAGGACATAACAATGTAGCCGATGTAGCTGGTGTGCAATATCTGCAATGGGTAGATTCTTTTGTCGAACAAGTGTATTCTCATAACTATTGAAATTGTTGATTCTCAATCCACAATCATCATAGCTTTGCGTTCCATCAAATATTTGAGTAATGCTTGGTTTGTAGTTTTCGCGTAGCGTCTCGCAGAGAGGACTTTAGTCCTAAAAAAGCGATAAATTGCTGTCCTCATACTATAGCGTTTCTCTGTCAAGTAAGGTACAGGAACCCCACCCCCAACCCCCTAAGCGCAAGCGAGGAGCTTGCTCTGATGTACCTTATGTGATTAGGAAATGCTATAAGCATTCTTTTTTTGTGTTCCCTCTTCTTTGTTCCTAATTCCTAGTAGTCCACCACAGGAACAATGCTTGGTTTGTAGTTAAGACTTTAGTCCTAAAAAAGCGATAAATCGCTGACTACATACTAAGCATTTTTCTTAAGTACACACGTAGGGATACAACAATATTATCCCCTAACGATAATCAGTATCTCATCTTGGCGTAACCTCAAAAGAGAACTAGCAATTTGCTGTATAAAACAATTATGAAGTTAGTAAGAATCTTTACCTTTGTTTTTGAAGTTATGACAAAATCGATACCTAACAATCCGGTTATAGCAGCAAACAGCAGAATAAATGATACAGGTTAAACCCTTCTTTTATCAAGTGCTAGAAGAGACTTAAAATCATGACTATGACACCTGTGTACTTGTTAAAAACGCCTGGAAATCCTACTATTGAAATTTCTCAAGACGAATTGCGATCGCTCCTTGGTAAAATTGAAGCAGATTTGCATCGCAGTAAAGTTTACTGCCGTGCTATGGCGACTTTAGAAAATTTATTAGGTTCTTCAGCAGAACAAGCCAAGAGTTTGTTTAAAGCAGTCAGCAGAGAAGCCATTGGTATAACATTTCAGGAAATTATAGAACAGCATCAACCAAGTTCAGATATCAGCATTCAGACAGATGTTGCTAGTGATTCCCCAAGCGTTGAAAAAGACAACTTTCAGGACTTATCATCATGCTTAACAAGTGTTAAATTAAACCCTAAATCCGTTTTAGCAAAAACTAGCACTGATAATTTGACTTCAGAGTCTCAAAAAATTACAAATACAGCTGTAAATTCCCCCATAAACTCAAAAGACACAGCTTTACCAAAAAAAGGGATGAAGTGGCTCAACCAAAATCAAAAAGCTGCTAAAATTGAACAAGCCAAACAACTCGAAGCCGAACAGCGGTTACAAAGTTTGCGTCAAATCGGTCAAAAATTACGACAAGCTCGCCAGTCCCAAAATCTTTCTCTCAAGCAACTGCAAATTTATACTCATATTCCCCTCCATCAAATGGAGGCTTTGGAGAATGGTAATCTTGAGTTATTGCCAGAAGATGTTTTTGTTCGTGGCTTTATCCGCATTATGGGGAATGCTTTAGGACTCAATGGTACAGCTTTAGCTGCTACCTTCCCTGCAGTTGATACAGCCAAATCTGTTTTACCCTCTTGGTATCAGTCGAAAAATACTGAGCCAGGATTCGGCTTAGAAATCCGGGCTATGCATTTGTATCTCGGTTATACAGCCCTTGTAGCCGGAGCAGTGGGGGGATTATCCTTCATCACCCAACAAGCAAACTCTGACAGAACCCTACATCCCGATGCTGAAAATACCCCCCCCGCATCTGTTTCCCAGTCTACCCAGAAACCGGAAACAACTGCTAAACCAGGACTCAAGTCTCATAGTACTAGTGTCATTGTCGGACCTGATATTTCTCCACCAGAAGCATTGTAATTAAACTTCGTAAGTAAGTAGGCATAAAAAAATGAAACTATATTACGCAATGTAAAATAAAATTAAATTGTCTCGTAGTGAGGACTTTAGTCCTCACTACAAACCTTTAATTATTTATGCCGACTTACTTAGTCAGGAATAAAGTGCTGGAAAATTCACCGACTTTAGTCCTAACTACGCCATTATTGGGATTAACGCACTTTACCAAGTGGATGCGATCGCATCTTGTTCTATAATTGAATTGAGTAATGTCCAGAGTTGCAAATCAGTAAAATCGGGAATTGCCAAAAAGCTACCAACTTCTAACAAAATTTTGGCATCGTGGGTAGAAGCAATGCCAATTGTCGCAATTTCAGCGCCGACTGCAGCACGAATACCAGAAGGAGAGTCTTCTAAAGCTATAGCTTCTTTGGCTGTAATCCCCAACTTACTTAAAGCAACTTGATAAGGTGCGGGATCGGGTTTACCTGCTATACAATCATCAGCTAAAATAACGGCATCGAAAGCTGCTTTTATACCCAAAACTTCAAGCATAAATTCGGCGTTTAATCTAGGGGCATTAGTAACTAAAGCTCTTTTTAGCTGATGGGTATCTGTCCATTTTAGCAGTTCAGAAAACCCATTCAACG
The DNA here is from genome assembly GCA_963772205.1 of uncultured cyanobacterium. Classification (GTDB taxonomy): domain Bacteria; phylum Cyanobacteriota; class Cyanobacteriia; order Cyanobacteriales; family Nostocaceae; genus Gloeotrichia. Next base: position 7,905 of record CAVYXS010000308.1, on the reverse strand, counting down.
GTTTAAGTTCTGGGGTGAGTTCGCGAAATAATGCCTCTTTTTCATCGGCAAACTTTTGCCCTGCATCTGCTGACAATTGTGGTAAAATGTCTTTGACAATTTCTGGGTTTAAACGTCCACTAATCCGGGATTTGTAGAAAGTTTCGTCAATATCTATGCCGTAATTAGCCAGCATTTGTCGCCAAGCTTTGTAGTGTATAGGGTCAGTGTTGACAATAGTCCCATCTAAATCAAAGAGAATTGCAGTCAACATAGTTTTTTGGTAGGATGTAAATAATTGTTAAAATTATTTACATAGTTTACATTATTTTTGTCTTGAGTCATGAGACTTGCTGCAAAAGTCCCTATAGCGGTTCTCAGTTGAGTGAGATACAAGAACCCCACCCCCAACCCCCTCCCCGCAAGCGAGGAGGAGGCTATGATATACCTCAGTAGACCGAGAAACGGTATAACACTCCAACCCCTATCAAGATGACTGTCAATATTTGGGTGCAAATGACAAATTCTGATATTTCTTCTCTGCGTTCTCTGCGCCTCTGTGGTTAAAAAGTAATTTATTTAACTGCAGACAGTTACCTAAAGAATACAATCTGTATAAACACATGCAAATTGCCACAAATATTTTTCGTGTCGATGAGTTGATGGTGCAGATTTACAAAACTGATGCCGAAATGGCACAAGAAGTTGCAGAAATTGTACACCAATACTTACAAAACCTGCTACAGCAACAGAAGACAGCCGCTGTATTATTAGCCACAGGAAACTCTCAACTGAAATTTCTCGATGCTTTAATTAGTTTGGGTGGTGTCGATTGGTCACGGATAATATTATTCCATCTTGATGAATATTTGGGAATTTCTGCGGAACATTCTGCCAGTTTTCGGCGCTATCTGCGGGAACGTGTTGAACAGCGCGTCAATCCTCTGCAATTTCATTATATAGAAGGGGATGCATTGCAACCTTTAGCAGAATGCGATCGCTATACCAAACTACTCCAAGCACAACCCATCGACTTGTGCTGTCTCGGTGTCGGCGAAAATGGACACTTAGCTTTTAACGATCCATCTGTCGCAAATTTTCACGATCCTGACAGCGTAAAATTAGTGAAATTGGATACAGTAAATCGCCAGCAACAAGTAAACACGGGAAATTTTGCCAATGTTGAAAATGTCCCGCAATACGCCTTTACTGTCACCATTCCCTTGATTTGTGCAGCCAAAAAAATTATTTGCCTTGCGCCAGAATTACGCAAGGCAAATGTAGTAAAACAGATGCTACACAGTGCAATTACCACAGACTGTCCGGTTTCGATTTTGCGACAACAACCCCAAGCAACGTTATTTTTAGACGTAAATTCTGCTAGTTTGTTGGAATAGGGAATAGGGCATGGGGCATTTGCCCAATGCCCAATCCCTGATTACTTCGCCGTAATTGGTGTCAGAGCTACACCTTTGTAGTAATAACCCAAAATTTGCAGATGATTTGCTCCGCGCGAAGCGAGATTATAAGCTCCCCACTGACTCATACCTAAAGCATGTCCGTAACCTAGCCCTTGCAGGACAAAACTACCATCTGCGCCCTTGCTGACACTAAAACGAGTGCTTTTCAGCCTGAGAGCAGTACGCACATCTTCGCCCTGTAGCACCTTTGTACCCTGATCGCCGATAATTTTTAAGACTTTAACACTGCGAAACGGCGAGAATACCTCTGCAATCATATCCTTGACATTACCGATACCAGAAATTCTGGCGCTAATTTCTGCAGGGGAAAAGGTTTTTACCCATCTGCACTCGCTGATATTTTGATCGTAATCTGGAACAGCACGCAGGTAAGGCTCATTACTTCCCCAAACATCTTCAACATTTTCGGTATGCCCGCCCGAACAAGCGTGAAAAACTGAGAGAATAATTCTGTTGTTGTAAGTTAGCACCTGCCCTGCTGTATTATCCACAGCAGCGTAAGTATTAGGAGATTCACTGGTGACACCTTTGTAAATTTGCCACTTGTCTGGGCTAGCGCCTAAATCGTAAACAGGATTACTGCGCTGTTTTTCGCGCTCATAGAGGGCAAAAGTCCGGGCAGCGATAGCTTGGGCTTTCAAGGCTTCTTGAGGCCAGCTGGCGTCCACTTCGCCACCGATAACGCTGTAAAGATATTCTTCGAGATCAACCCAATTAACAGCGCTTAAGCCTTTTTCTGTGGGGATAACCAGTGTTCTGCCACGATACCAGCGATCGCCAATATAAACGAATCCCTTACCTGTTGGCTCAATCCAAAATAAACCAGATTGCCACTTATCCAAAGCTACTCCCCCAGGAATGGCTTTGGCCTCAAATGGACTCATTGCGGGTAATTGTCCCAGGGTATGTCCGCTGCTATCTTTGACAGTAGCTGTCGTAGAACTACCGACTTTTACCTGATTTACACCCCTCTCAATTGCCACGCGCAGGATTACAGATGCTTGAGCTGGCGCAACTAAAGCAATCCAGAAGAAGATACCTAGCCACCAATGACTTTTTTTAATCACAGAGCCGAAGAACATTTGGAATTTCATGCTGATTGTTTAATCACGTTAGTATCTGTGTGACGCGCTGGACTGAATAAGTCTACAACTCAATATAAGACAGTTCTCCAACTCAGGAGGTTGCCACCTTTTACTAATTATGCAATTTGCTTTCGTTCCTGGGTGGTTATTGGGGACTGGTGAAAATTACTTCCTCATCTCCCTCATCTCCCTGACTTCCCCTCCTCCCTTCTGTGCCTCTCGCCTTCTGTGTACGTCATAAATCATGAAATCATAAGCCATATCCGTTTTGGGAAAAATGGCACGGGCTTCGTGAAGTAAATCCTTCAATTCTAAAGAATTTCCCGGAGAGTAGCGGGGACTAAAATGTGTCATAATTAGCCGATGGGCACCAGCAGCTAAGGCTGTTTGCGCCGCCATTGTGCTTGTGGAATGCAATCGTTGAAAAGCCATATCTGCATCTTGATGGGCAAATGTCGCCTCGTGAATTAACACATCCACATCCTGGGCTAACTCCACTGCACCATCACAAAAAACTGTGTCTGTACAATAGGCTATCTTGCGTCCAATTTCTGTAGGTCCACAGAGTTCTTGGCCATTAATTACTCGTCCATCAGCAAGAGTTACGGTTTCACCACGCTTGAGTTGACCATAAATCCGACCGGCGGGTATTTCCAACGCCTGGGCTTTTTCCACATCAAAGCGTCCTGTCCGGTCTTTTTCAGCTATGCGGTAGCCAAAAGCTGTAATCCGGTGATGCAAATGACCACAGCTAACAATAAACTCGTCATCTTCATAAATCACCCCTGGCCGGATGGCATGAACCTTGACAGGATAAGAAAAATGTGTATGGGAGTAACGTAAAGCAGCTTGGATATAGTCATTTAATCCGGCTGGCCCATAGATATCAATTTTTTCCACATTACCAGCCAAGCCGCAACTAGCAAGCAGTCCCATCAAGCCAAAAATGTGGTCGCCGTGCATGTGGGTGATAAAAATTCGGGATAGTTGGCTGGTTTTGAGTTCACTCCTTAAAAGTTGATGCTGAGTGCCTTCGCCACAATCGAATAACCACAGTTCTGCCCGTTGAGGTAATCTCAGAGCAACACTGGAAACATTGCGCGATCGCGTGGGTACACCGGAACTCGTCCCTAAAAATGTTATCTGCACAGCGTTCTTTAGCCTTCCTCTTCCTCAATTTGACGGTCTATGTCTCTATAGTGGCACGGTTATTGAAATTTCAGGCTGTTGGGAAAAAGGTTCTCACTTCAGGGACTGACAAAAAAATATCCAATTTTTGGGGTGCGTAATAGAACTAAAACGTCCGAATGTTGCCATGTTTATCGCCTAGTTGTTTGGCGCGCGGCGCGGCTACACCGCGCCATTGCTTGTGACAGTTGCGTAAGTCCTGTTTTATTTTCTCTCTCTCTAATTCCTTTTGCTGCCAGCTTTCTGGCTTTCTTCCCTCGTGGAACTCACGTTTTTTTATTTTTATTTATGCAAGAGGTCTATTAGATCAAGCCCTTGAAAAATCTGGTATTCAATTCAATTATTCTTAAGTTATTGATAGCTAAATTGACACAGGAGATTCCAGGTAAATAGTTGGTTCTTGCATGGTAAATTCAATGCCATGAACCTGAAGCTTTTCCGAGATCGATTCATTAGCTAATTCTAACAACCGCTTGCGGAATTCAATCGAATTTTCACTTGAGCCTAAGATAAAGAAACTCACCCTAGCACGAACTCCCTTGAGATTATCTCCATAGGGAAATAAACTAATTTTTGTACTGTTTGGATCTATGCCAAACAATGAGCCAGTACTTTCCTTAATGACTTTTTCCAACAACGCTTGTTCAAATCTCTCTAAATGTCGAGCAAAATCAAGATACAGCAAAACCATAACTTTTTTGCCTCTGGTGACGTTTTCAATATCTACTTCTGCCATTAATGAGTTGGGAACCACTACGAGGGTACTTTTTGCCAGTGTTCGCAGCTTTGTTGAACGCAAACCAATAGACTCTACACGCGCCAATAAAGTTCCTTGTGAACTTAAATGAATACGAATATATTCTCCAGCAATAAAAGGACGATCCAGGTAGATAACTATTGTTCCCAAAATCTGTTCCAAAGTTTTTTGAGCCGCAAAAGCAACTGCTATACCCCCAATTCCTAAACCTGCAATTAAACCAACCAAATTAATGTTCTGGCTTTGAGCAAATGCTGTTGCCACAATAAATCCAATGATAATGTTAGCAATTGTTTCAAAAACGAGTACTAACTCATCAATTTCAAAACCTAGTTTACGAATCAGTTCAATTCCATATACACGGATGAAATTACGAAATAACCCAGAAATTAATACCCCGATCATTACAGCTATGGATAAGTCAGAGAAAAATTTCAAGAATTTGTATAATCCCGTGTATTCTTGAATAAGATTTAGACAAACTCCAATAAGAATTACTGTTGCTACTATCCCGATGATATTGTCAAGGGAATTGGTTATTTTTTCATAAACTCTGAAAACTATTTGGGGTGTAAATCTTCTAATAATTGTATTTAGAAGGCGGGGAAAGGATTTTCCAACTATGAAAGCCAGGAAAATAAAAAATAAGAAAATCGCTAGTTGAATTCCAATTGTAATCAGCAGCTTTTGCGTCTCTGGATCTAATGAAAACGAAGGTTTTGGTTTTATGTTCAATAGAATTTGCATTTCAGCCCAGTAGTTAAATTAAATAGTAATGGGTGCATCAACATCAACTGCTCTTTCTTCAAGATCGAAGGCAATACCATACTCTTTTAATCGCAGAGTTATGCTGTGTTTCGCTATATCTAGGAACTGGTGGCGCATTTCCATTGACATCTCACCAGAACCAAGAATAAAAAAGTTTATCTGAGCCTGAGTAACATTAGCTTTTCCCTCTGGGGTAATATCTTTAAGTATCGCATCCGAATTGTGAGAATCGATAAGAAGATTAATTCTTCCATCTCGGGGGATGTCCTTAAATACCACATCTGTATTGCGAGAATCGATACCAAAAATCTCTCTTGTGCTTTCTAATATGACTTGACGAATTAAAGCTCTTTCATCTTCCATCACTTGTTTATAGAAAGTTAGATAAACCAAAGAAACTACTTTTTTAGCTCCTGTAAAATTTTCGATACTCATATTTGCGAGAGAACTATTGGGAACTATAGTTAAAGTTCCTTTGCCAGAATTACGAATCTTTGTGGAACGCAACCCAACTGATTCAACTCTACCAAATGTGCCATCAGGTAAACCAATATAGTCATCAATCACAAAAGGTCTATCAATATAGAGAATGATTCCACCCAACAATTGCTCCAAAGTCTGTTTTGCTGCGAAAGCGATTGCTAATCCCCCAATTCCTAAACTTGCTGTCAGTCCCAAGACATTGATGTGGTGTGTCTGAGCAAAAATGAAGAAAATAATGATAAAAATGACTGCATCTGCAACAAGATTAATAACTATCAGTAACTCACTGTTAACTTTCCGCTTGAGGGCATTTTCTTGCAGGTAAGTATCGTAAAATTTATCAAATAAGCGAGAACTCAACCAGCCTGTTGTAATAGCTACTAAAACCGCCAGTACAAATTCTATATAGTTAACCCAGTTAGGTTTGGGAATTAGTAATAAAGTCAAGTCAATTAAAACTAAGATGACAGTGAATATCAAAAAATTTTGATATGTTGAAATGATTTTGCTATATAATCTCCTGCCTTCGGCAGATAAGAAGCGAGTTGTGATTAATTCACTCATTTTTTTCAATAAAAACACTACAAGAAATAAAGCAGCAAAAAAACTGACTGCGACCCCTATAGCAGAGGTAATTATAACGATAGGTAGCAGATCACCTTTAATTGTTTCTGAGATAAAATTGCTATCCAAGATACCAAAAATTAGACTAAACTTCTTTACTGATAAGATACCATGAAACAATAGTTAGTGATCCTGGAGTAATAAAAAGGCTTAAACCCTTGCCAACTCTGCTTTGATAAAGTCTTAGCTAGACTTTGAACAAAATGTTCTAAACCGCTACGACAAATGCATTACTCCTTAAAAAACATATCAAATGTTTTTTGTCAAGCGTAAACGTTGATTTTTGAGTTGTTAAATTAATGACAGCAAAACCGGAATTAGTACATCAGGAACTCTCCAAAACACCAGCTTTGACTGGGATAGCCTCATTATTTGTCGCGTTGATTCCCATATCCTTAGCGCCAGTTTTGGTAAAATTATGCGAACGGGAAATTGGCGCAAATGCTGTCGCATTTCATCGTGCTTGGATTGCCACAATTGTTTTTGGTTTGTGGTGTGGACTGGAAGCTGTTCGCCGTCAAAAGTCTGAAGACCAACCCATTGAAGAGAAGCCTTGGACTAAGGAAGAAATAACCTTATTGTTTGCAGTAGGGACTGCTGGAGCTACGTACTCAATCCTTTGGGCTTGGTCGGTAACTCAAACCAGTGTTGCTAACGTGGCTTTACTGTCTAATATGAACTCTTTATTCGTGGGCTTAATGGGGTATTTTTTGCTCGATCGGCGGTTTGATCGCAGATTCATTATTGGTATGGTTATGGCAGTCGGTGGCGCGATCGCCTATGAACTTAATAAAGTGCAATTTGCGACCGATCAAATATTTGGCGATCTTCTATCCCTGCTAACTGCAATTTTTATTGCCACATATCTGATCTTAGTAGAAAAACTAAGAAGCCGATTTGGACCTGCAACAATTATGCTATGGCGCAGTGGATTTACAGCAGCCTTTCTTTTACCTGTTCTACCTGTATTTGAGAGTAGATTGCTTCCCTTTACTGGGATGGGCTGGTTTTTCATCATTTTTCAAGCTTTTTTCTGTCAAGTGTTTGGTCAAACACTTATAGCTTACAGCCTCAGTAAATTATCATCAGGAGTTGTCGCCGTGACGCTGCTTTTAGAACCAGTTCTTGCTTCTTTTTTTGCTTGGATTGTTTTCAATGAACAAGTCAGTTTATTTGACTGTATAACTTTTTTGCTCATTCTATTCGGTATATATTTAGCTCAATCGAGTCAATCTGCCGCTACCCCTATAGCAGAGCTAATTGTCACCAAAGGTAGCAGATTACCTGCAATTGTTTCTGATAAAATATTGCTATCCAATGATATCCAAAATTAAACTACTCCCAAGTTTTGGAAACACCAAAACCAGAAAGGCAATTTTCCGAAGTTGCTGAATTTGTCAATCTAGTAATTGAAGAAATATTTCTTTTGGGGATGGGGCATAGGGGAGCCACTGCGTTCCTGTTGCCTTGCGTCGGAAAGCATGTGGCGTTATGGGGCATGGGTGGCAATACCCGGATTTCTCACTCCTATTGTTTAAAC
>CAVYXS010000307.1:0-36704 GCA_963772205.1 uncultured cyanobacterium | reverse complement strand
CAATACACAAGAAGGGTGGCAGACTTCAATACTCAGGCAGCAATTAGGATTATCTAAAGACAAGAAAGACAAATCAAAACAAACTCCAGAGACTCATGCTCATGACGGGATTGCATTAGCATCTAGCAACTTCATGCGGTTTGAGAAATTCCACACTGCTAATAGTCGGGGACATCGCTGGGTAGGATTCGTTGCTATTACACCTGCACCATTCCGCATAATTGCGCGTCCAAATCTATTCCGTCGTCAGCTTCATTTCGAGAACCCTGTTAAAGATATTCCTGGCAACAGAAAGCGCAAAGGTGGAACAATTACGCCATTCGGATTACGTTCTGGTGACTTAGTGAAAGCTGAAAAAGCGGGTAAATTTTATATTGGCTGGATTGGTGGCTATACGCAGACTCCAAAAACTAAAAATGTTTCTGTGTATGACCACAACTGGCGCAGAATTGGGCAATTCAGCCCAGCAAAAGTTCAACTTATCAAACGGAGTACAACGCTATGTGTAAAAGCATAAAAGATTGCTTGTTTTGTCGCTGTCCTCCTACCTCTTCTTGCTGTGCAAGAAAATGGTCGCAGGACGCAACAAAACAAGCCCGCAATTCCTCCCAACACCGAATCAGAGATTTCGGTGTGGGACTCCTTGCGGTTCCAGTTGACAATGGTATTCAGGGGAAGATTATCAGACTGAAAACTAGATACCGGGATGAAAATTATATTCTCAGTGACAGACTACTACATCAAGGAATAGATGATTCGATTACAATTAATGGTAAACATTACGGTGTTTTAGTTAGAGGTAAAGTCTTTGATAATCTAAAACATGAGGGAATGTTTAGAGAGGATTGGATAAAAGATTTCCACTGTCCCAGCGAGCAATTTGAAATACAAGAGTTTGATTTTTAATCAAATTAGACTTTTTTCTCAAAAAAAGGAGATAACTATGAGCGGCGGATTGTTTGAGATTTTAGAGAAGATTAAAGCCAAACCAGGGATGTATATCGGTACGGCTTCTATAAGTGACTTATTTATGTTTTTAGTAGGTTATAAAACCGCCAGAAGAGAATTAAGTATTCAATTAACTGAATCAGAAGTGGAATTTTATGATGAGTTTCATAATTTTGTAGAAAGAAAATATAAACTGCATACCTCAAATTCCTGGGCTAAGATAATTATGCTCTACTGTCACGACGAGAAAGCAGGGTTTGAGAAGTTTTTTCAACTAATTTCTGAGTTTAAAAAACGAGACAAGAGTTTAGATGGAGATGATTTTGAGCAAATGGCAAAACAAAAAAGTCAAAAAGAAAATGTTGAAATTATTACTCACGCTTGACGATTTTTAGTGCGATAAAATAGGAATCACGAATTACTAAATATTGTTGATAGGTAGTCTAATCATAAAAGTAGTACCCTGACCAACAATACTGTCAATTTCGATTGTACCGCCATGCAGATCGACACATTGCTTAACAATTGCTAATCCCAATCCTGTACCGGGAATATTACCGACGTTATTTGCTCGCTGGAAAGGTTCAAACAGCTTTTCTAAGGATGGTTGTGGAATGCCAATACCCTGGTCTTGTACTTGGAAACAAATAGTATCATCTTCCCAAATTAGCTTCAAATAGACTATACCACCTAATGGAGAATATTTAATAGCATTGGTCAACAGATTGTTAAGTAAATGCCATAGTAGTTGTTCATCAAGACAGGCTATACGATAGTCAGTATTTACCACAAATTTTAATGTGTATTGCTCTGCGAGACTCCAGCGTAAAGATTCCAGCAGTTCTTGACAGAAACTGACCACATCTATAGGTGCTGGATGACATTCGAGTTTACCAGATTCAGCCTTTCCTAGTGTGAGTATATCTTCTAATAGGTAGTTCAAGTTCTCTGTGGCATATTCAATCCGCTGGAGATGTAATTGTTTTTTTTCTTCCGACATTTGATGACTGTAGTTTTTGAGAATTTCTGCCCCAAGTTGAATAGTGGTGAGGGGATTGCGAAATTCATGAGCAGCCATGTAGAGATAATGAGATTTAAGCTGGATTTGAGACTCAGCAGCTTGCTTATCTATTTGGACAGTAGCCAGCGTCTTTTTGACTTCAACTTCTGCTTGGTGGCGTCCGAGAGCAATATCAATGGTAGTGGCTAAAATCATTTCATCAAAGGGCTTTAAGATGTAGCCAAAAGGTTGGGAGCCTTTGACTCTTTTGAGAGTTGCTTTGTCAGCATTGGCTGTCAGATAGACAACAGGAATATGAAAGCGAGACAGAATCTGATGTGAAGCTTCAATCCCATCCATTTCACCTTCTAGACAAATATCCATTAATACTAGATCAGGTTGTAATGATTCCACCAAGAGAATGGCTTCTTCTCCCGTTGCTACCAGAGCGAGAACAGCATAACCCAAATATTCCAGAGTCTCTCTTAAGTCATCAGCAACTAGCTGTTCGTCTTCAACAATTAGGATTTTAATAGGAGCCATCATAACTTTTTAACTGCTAGCTTGCTTAGTGTTTTTTTATATTGGCAAAGGTAATCTGAAAGGTAGTACCGCGATCGCGTTCTAGGGTAATTTTTCCTTTCAGTTGTTTGGTCAAATTATGCACAATCCTTAAACCGAGGGTGTGGCTATTTTCCCAATTTAAGGCTTCTGGAATACCAATGCCATTATCAGTAACGGTTAATGTGACAGTATTTTCATTGGCTGACTGGAGATTGATCAGTATTTTCCCCTTCTGTCCTGGTTTAAAAGCGTACTTGAGGGAGTTGGAAACTAGCTCATTAATGATCAGTCCGCAGGGAATAGCAGTATCCAGAGTAAGATTGATGTGATTAGTTTCAATCTGCAGAGAGATTACCCGTTGGCTGATACCATAGGAGCGAAATAGGTTATTTGTCAGACTGCTGATATAGTCTTGAAAATCAATCTGGGAAATATCTGGTGATTGATAAAGCTGTTCGTGAATTAATGCCATCGATTGTACCCGATTTTGGGACTCTTGGAAGAGAATCGAAGTTGCTTCATCCAGGGGTCTACGGGACTGCATTCTGAGTAAGCTGGAAATAATTTGCAAGTTGTTTTTGACGCGATGGTGAATTTCCTTGAGCAGAGTCTCTTTTTCTTCCAGCAATCGCCTGATTTTTTCCTCACTCTCCTTGCGATTGCTGATATCGCTAACCCGTACCAAGTTCATGGCTTTCAGGGCGACGCTAATCTGCTTAAGTGCTAAGTTACCCCAGAACAAATTGCCTTTGTGGGTGATATATTCAATTTCTTGACTCCAAAAGCCTTGTCTTTTCATTTCTTTGGCAATATTTTTTAGCTCCTCTGGAGTAAATTGATATCTTTGTAGACTGTGTCCCTCCGTATTTATTAGCTCCGTTTTGCTGACGGCTTCAAACAACTCAACGGCGCGTTGATTACAGTCGATGATCAACAGGGATTTAGGATCTACGAGGAAAATTGCATCTGCAGATTCGTTAAAAATCGCTTCTCGTAAATCCCGATTCTGAATAATCTCTAACTCGGCTTGTTTGCGATCGCTGATATCTAACCAATAACCAATAGCCTCTACAGGATGAAGATGTTCATCTCGCACTAAGCTCGACTGATCAAATACCCAGCGATAAATGCCATTTTTATTTAAGAAGCGATATTCAACGTTAACCTGATCTTTTTCCAGTAGTTGTCTCATTTCGCCTAGCACCAAATTTTTATCTTCAGGATGGACGTGATCTAGCCAAAAACTAGAGTTGGTTGTAAATTCTGCAGCATCATAACCAAATAAAGCCTTGACATTACCACTGATAAAAGTTGTCTGGTGATTATCTGATATTGTACTAGTATAAATTGCACCAGGACTAGAGTAAATGAGAAATTCTAGGCGTTGCTGGAGTTGCAGCACTGTGGCTTCTATAATCTGACGTTGGGCAATTTCTTGCCTTAGTTTATTATTAGCTTGCTCTAGGTCAACATTCCGCCCCTCTACTCTTAATTCCAACTGTTGATTGAGCTTTTGCAAAGTTTCTGCTGCTTGTTTGCGTTCCGTAATATCTCGCGATTCTGCCAGCAAAAAAATTACCTGATTTTCCTCATCTCGAATTGGCTTGAGCGAAAAATCAAAAGTTTTCACCATACCTGCGAAATTTGGTAGATGAACCTCATAACGGACAAAGTTACCCTCTCGCGCCGAGGCGATCGCAGTTTGTAATCGCTGCTGTAGCTCTGGGAACATGTTCCAAGTGGGAGTATCCCAAAAGAGTTTACCAATAAAATCACTGCGTTTAGCACCCACAAAATCTATAGGTGCTTGGTTGATTTCCATGAGCATACCATCTGGCATGAGCAGACTAATAAACTGGAAATTCTGCTCAAAAATGGCACGGAATTTGCGCTCACTCGCCTGTAATTCTGTGGTGCGTTCCTCAACTTTGGCTTCTAATTGAGTATTGAGGGTTTGCAAATTTTGATAGAGTTCTGCTTGTTGAATGGCGATCGCCATTTGCACTGCTAGTTGATCTAATAGTTCGATTTCCGATTTGTGCCAATGACGCGGGGTGGAACATTGGTGAGCAATCAGTAAACCCCAGGGAAGATGATCACCATTTAGCGAAGGGTTCACCCCCTCTGACTGCTGAGTGTAGGAAAAAATGGGTACTACCATCTTCGCTTTTACCTGAAAGCGTTCTAGCATCTGGATATAACAGTCAGATAATCCCGCTGTGCGGATATTGGCTACCGCAGATTGATATTTTTGGTCATAGGTTGTGGAATTGTTTTTCAACAAGCAGATATCTTGAAGAGCAAGATTAAGGCAACTTGTCCATTCTGGTAACACAGATTCAGCCAGCACATGACCAAAAAGATCTGCTTGTAACTGATATACTAGCACCCGGTCAGCCTTGAGAAATTCACGAACTTCATCGACTGCAGTCTTTAGCACTACTTCCAGGCTCAAAGATTGGCGAATCCGCAGAGCGATCGCCCCTAGTAACCTTTGCTGCTCCTGCTGTTGATCTAGCTGCTGCATAAGTTGTATCCTCTCCATCACCGTATTGCTAGCACGATGAAAGGCTTCACAAGTCAGTTTTCCTTTAACTAGATAATCCTGGGCACCGCTTTTCATCAACTGTACAGCAATATTTTCGTCACCATAATCGGTTAAGATAATCACTGGGACTTTTTTGCTACCGATAGAGTTCTGTAATTTTTCCAAGAAATATAATCCATCGGTATCTGGTAAGATATAATCCAACAGGATTAGATCCGGCATCCTCAAACGGCAATATTCCAGTCCTGCTTGAGCCGTCTCAAATTCCACGATTTCATAGTCATATCGATGATCCTGCTCTAGGAAACCACGATAGAGAATGCGGTCTGCCACACAGTCATCAATAATACAAATGGTGCGTTGATTATCTATCATGCTCGTCGCTATAGACAGTTGTTTAGCGGTAAGGGAGTAATGTATCTGTCATATCTAATTACGCTGACAATGTAAAATGGAAAGCCGGGTTGATTGAGGTTAATTAACCAATCGCTCCCGCCTCAGTAATCAAGAAAATTGATTTATTGAGTTCATTAATAATATTTTCCAATCAATGTCAAATTTTTTGGAATATTTACTTAATTCCAATTAAAAATATATTTTTATTTATTAAGTAATATAATCTGAATGAACTCAATACCAAAAGAGAATTTTTACGTATTTTCCCATTCACTCTCACTTGCGGTGTCAGTAAATATATTGTCATAGAGGAATCCGGTTTGATTTATGAACAAAATTAGGTATCGTCGGGTGCGTTAGGCGACAGTACGGCACCATCATCCAGGATTTGGTGCGTTACTTACAGCGATTTTCAGGTAAATGAACTACGGATTTTTTTATCACGCATTCGCGTAGCGTCTGTCTTCGACACGCTCCGCGAACGTAGAGAAGGCGCAAAGCAACAAAGGCGCAAAGCAACAAAGAAATACAGATATAAGGGTGTGGTTTAAATACATGAAACCTGCTGTAATTTGACACTAATGGTACGGCGTGCGCCCCTACCGCGTAGTCTATTGATATATCTGCGGTGGGGAATTAAATCCTCAAATCTACAATATGGCGTTGCTGAATCGGAATATGAAATGCAAAATTTTACATCTCAAACTCTTACTCTCTGTGCCTCTGTGTGTTAGTGCAGCCCAAGTAAGTCCTAATTTTGACTCAGCAAAGCCGAATATTCTATATGTCAGACAATAATTTTACCGATACAGTGCCCCCAGAATCTCTCTCCTCTGAGCGATCGCCTGTTTCTACCATCCGCGCCGAGGCCATCGCACGCATTCGCTCTGGTTTACGCCCTGGACAAAAGCAAATGGCTGACTGGGAATCAGGCCCATTAGCAGTTTCTGCGGTTCCTGGTGCGGGGAAATCTACAGGGATGGCGGCGGCGGCAGCAATTGCCATCGCCCGTCAATATCAACGTTCTACTCAGTCGCGCCCTTCCTTGCGGCGTCAGTTGGTAGTTGTTACTTTTACACGCTCCGCTGCTGCTAATATTAAAGTTAAAATCCGCGAGTATTTACGTGATCACTTATCACTACCACAAACTGGTTTTTTTGTCTATACTCTGCATGGTCTAGCATTAAACATCGCCAGTCGCCATCCAGATTTATCTGGTTTACAGCTAGAGAATGTCACATTAATTACGCCAACCCAAAGTCATCGCTTCATCAGAACAGCAGTAGAGCAATGGATTGCCAAGAATCCTGGACATTATTTAAGACTACTTGAAGGTATGCAATTTGACGGAGAAGAAACCGAAAGATTGCGTCGCCAATCAGTATTGCGGACAGAAGTATTACCAGATTTGGCCATGAGTGTAATCCACGAAGCCAAAAGTTCTGGTCTATCGCCCGAAAACTTGCAGGAGTGGAGTCAACAAACCACAGACGCCTATGGAATTTTGACCATAGCGTCAGGGTTGTATGAACAATATCAAAACCTGATGCGATCGCGTGAGTTTATCGACTACGACGATATGATTTTAGCAGCGTTGCGCGTTCTTGACAATCACAGCGCTCGTCGCATCGAGCAAAACCAAGTTTTCGCCGTCTTTGAAGACGAAGCGCAAGATTCTAGCCCTTTACAGACGCAGCTGTTAGAGATTTTGGCAAGTGATTTTGAGGATGGGGAAAATTCTCGTAACTCACAACGGGCTAAACGCCCCGCTACCGCTCTAAGCGAAGCTATGCCCGCAGGGCTTTACAGCACTCAGCAATCCCCAATCAACTTAGTCCGAGTTGGCGATCCTAACCAGGCGATTAACTCCACCTTCACGCCAGCCGATCCGATTTATTTTCGGCAATTTTGCGAAGAGTGCGATTCTCTCCACAGACTAGCGACAATGGATCAAGCTGGACGTAGTACCCGAATGATCATCGCTGCCGCCAACTTTGCTCTAGAATGGATCAATAGTTTTTATGGAACAAAGAAACAAGGAGACAAGCAGACAATCTCTCCCTCCGTCCCCTTCCGTCCCCAAAGAATTCGCCCGGTTGACACTGGTGATCCGCAAAAAGACGCCAACCCAGTGCCAGTGGGACGAGGATTGGAACTATATACTCCCCGTGATATTCATCACACAGTAGAATTATTATCTCAGCGAGTGGTGGAATTATTCGCAGACGACACAAGCCAAGTCAGTGCAGCAGTTTTGGTGCGAGAACATCGCCAAGGAAGATGGCTAGCAGAGGCACTCACGCCTATATGTAAAGAGCATAAAATTACACTTTATGACGTAGGAGAACGCGATCGCCGTTCCCATATACCTCAAGAGATTTTGGCACTGTTGCAATTTTGCGATCGCCCCCATTCTCCAGATTATCTCAAAGCCGCTCTCGAAGTCTTAGTAGAGCGCCAGTTGATTCCCACCCAGGATCTCAACGCCTTGGCTAGTCTCCCAGAAGAGTTTTTGTATCCTGGCCCTTTAGCCTCACCCCAGTTAGAAACAGTCCAAAAAGCCTCACATTTGTGCCGCAGTTTACTCCGCGCTCGGTTGGAATTACCGATGTATCAGCTGATTTCCTTTCTCGCCTTGACGTTAAATTACGATCAAGCAGAACTGGCGACTGCAGACAAACTTGCAGAACGAGTCAACCAGCAAATAGCTGGTAATAGTTCAATGGGAGCAATGTTAGCAGCCTTAAGCGAAATTGTCAGTTCCGAACGCTTTGAAGCAGTAGAAATAGGAGAAGATTTGGAGAAGCGTTACACCCGTACCGGTCAACTGACAATTATTACCATGCACAAAGCCAAAGGGCTAGATTGGGACTATGTTTTTCTGCCCTTTTTGCACGAAAACTTGATTCCCGGTCGGTTTTGGGTGCCTCCCCAAAGTCAGTTTTTGGGTGACTTTACCTTATCAGAAGTCGCTCGCGCCCAAATTCGCGCAGCACTCCACAGTCAATCTATCATACCAGATGTCACCCAAGCTTGGGAACAAGCAAAACATTTGAAAACTGCTGAAGAGTACCGCTTACTTTATGTTGCCATGACCAGGGCAAAGCGCCTGTTATGGATGTCTGCAGCGCTGAAAGCACCCTTTACTTGGAGTAAACCGGAGAATTTACAAGAACAAGCACCTTGTCCCGTGTTTAGAGCATTAAAGTCACAGTTTCCCGAATGTTGTTGATTAAAATTTACTACTTACAGCTATTTTCAGGAAAATAGACCACATTTGTTGTAGGGAACAGTGCTGTGCCCTGAGAGTGTGGTTCAACTACGTGAAAACTGCTGTAAAAAAAATATAGCGGTTCTCAGTTGGTGAGGTACAAGAACCCCAAACCCCTAAGTACAAAATTGGATCACGCGGCGTAGGGAACAGTGCCGTGCCCCTACGAGTGTACCTCACTCGCAGAAACTATATTGAGGTGAGAAATAAGATCCCCGACTTCTCACAAATCAGATGGCTATATATTTTATCTTAGCGTTGAATCACGATTGTCTGAAATGACAAAGAAATCAGGCTTTTTGCTTACTCAAAACACCAAAATGAGTGCGTGATTTACCGAAATAAGTAAGCAATATGCTTAAACGGCTACGTCAAACACCAAAATGAGTGCGCGATTACCGAAATAAGTAAGCAATCAAGCAAAATGAGAAGTCAATATGCCTTTTTGCTTTCTCAAAACACCAAAATGAGAAAGCAAAAAGGCAAAATGAGTCAAGAATTAGTATCGTACGTAGGTGCCTTAGGATCAAATCCTTAACGCACCATCATCAAGGATTTGGTACGGTACTCAGCGATAAAGCACCTTACCTATCTTTTCAAAAATCAAACTGTTACCCTTCGGTTTGGCCAGTCGCTCATGGAGCAATACGGTTCAGTATAATGTTGATGAGTATGTTCTGAAGCATTAATTAATCGCACAGAATTATTTACACATGAGGTTCTAGTCTGGATAAGGGTTTCATGGCTTAACTTTGTGTAATTAATTTTGTTTAGCTACTTACATAAAATAAAATAAGTAAGTGGGCGTTAAAAAACACAACTAGATTAAGAAATGTAAATCGCTTAAAAGCTTATATTCAAAGCGTTTCTGGTGCTTTACATAAGTTTATGTAGTTCGGTTTAATTGTGCTTACCTACTTACGTGAAAATTTGGCAAAAAATAACTTTTAGACATTAACATAAATTTCTGATTCTGTAATTGCCAACTTCTGCTGCAAAGAATTAATTTCGCTCTCTTTTGTAGTTATTTGATCTTTTAGATGGTTAATAGATTTAACTAACTGGCTGTTTTGCGTTGTTAGTGATTTATTTTGTTTTATTGCTTCATCTCGCTCTTTCACTAATAATTTAGTTGTCTGAAGAACTAAGTCCCATGTAGCATATTCTAAGTCTTCTTGTCCTACTGCTCCACTTAATTCTTCAATCAACGCTTTTTGGTTAGCTTCCAACTCTTTAATTCTTTTTTCCAAACAATTATTATGTAATTGTATTTGATTAATACTTTTTGCTGCTTCATTGCGTTCTAGTTCCAGCGAATAAATTTGTTTTTTCAGCTTACTAATATCTTGTACCAGTAATATATTTTCATTTTGAAAAGCTTGAATATTGGCTTCTGATTGTTTGTTTTCAACTGACGAATCACGAATTAAGTTAGTAATTAATTCACTTTTTTGTCCGTAATCAATTTTATCTGTTTCTTCTATTTTATTGCTCAAAGTTTGATTTTTATAAAAATTTTTAAATTGTAAGTAAAGAAAAATTAATATTACAATTAACAAGGCAATAGCTACAAATTCCATAGGAAGAACCTTTTGAGGTAAAGAAGACACTATTATTGTTCCCATCTTGTAGGGTCTAATTAACACTAAAATAGTTTTTTCCTTGCTATGCCTATTCTGGAAATTTGTCAACCCAGCATCCTCTACAGGTGCGCTATAGCAAGCGCACCAAAAATTAGTGCATCGTTGTTACCCCTCAAGCGATATAATTTGTTTAACTTTGACTTTACGGCGGTACTAAATCCCAAACCAAGCAGTCAAAGCCACCGCTAAAGCATCCGCCGCATCATCCGGCTTGGGAATCTCCTCTAAATCCAACTCCCGCGCCACAGCTTCTTGGACTTCAGACTTATCTGCATTGCCATAACCGGTTAAAGCTTGTTTAATTTGAGCAGGGGTAAATTCTACATAGGGCAGACGACGCTGACCTAAAACTAACATAAGTACACCTCGTGCCTGTGCCACGACGATAGTACTTGACATACGATAGAAGAATAATTTCTCGATCGCAACCAAATCCGGTTGTAACTGCTCCATCAGGGTGTGCAAATCGTCAAACAACGTACATAGGCGCTGTCCCATTTCAGTATTCGCAGGTGTTCTAATTACGCCAAAATCCAGCATATTTACGGTTGTATCATGGGCTTTGGCTTGATTTCCTTTGCAGATAATTAGCCCAAAGCCTAAAATCGCCAGTCCTGGATCTAATCCTAAAATTCGTTGTTCCATTAAATTGAGTTTCACCAAACTAGTACAACAAGGCAGAAATAAAAATACTATCTCCACAGAGCTACAAAATCCTACAAATTAGGAATTTTGAGTTTTGCATGAGCAAATTCGGCACAGCGGTACTAAATTGTTCTAGGAATGGCAATTATGGCAACTTTGAGGACTGATGCTTAGTCTACTGGAATTGAAAAATGTAATAATTACATGCTTGGTCTTTAAAGCAGGTAGTGTACATTTTCTGTTAATTATTGTTTGTCCCACTGCTCCGAATTAGGTATGTCAATTGGTTTTCTCAGACAGGCCCTCAACGCTATGCAAAAGCAGTCGCGCAGTCGCACTTCCTATCGGGTTAACCAGTGGTTTAAATGGTTATCCCCTGGGCTGTCAATCAAGCGCTGGTTATTGATCAGTGTTGGGGGTGTAGTGCTAGTGAGTCTGGGGTTAGCTATTTGGATTAAGCTAACCCCCATTTTTTGGATGCTGGAGTTGCTGAAGAATTTTCTGGGAGTGATGGCCGACATCTTACCCAACTATATCAGCGGCCCTTTAGTGATATTGTGCGGTTTGCTGTTGGTGCTTTGGGGACAAACTCGCACTGTCGGCTCAATTACTAAAGTCCTTAGACCACAAGGCGAAGAAGAACTCATAGATGTTCTGCTAGCCCATCGGCGATTGTTCCGAGGTCCAAAAATTGTAGTCATTGGTGGTGGTACAGGACTTTCCACCTTACTGCGGGGACTGAAAACTTACAGTGCTAATATTACTGCCATTGTCACTGTAGCCGATGATGGTGGCTCTTCTGGGCGGTTGCGCCAGGAATTTGGTGTGCTACCACCAGGAGATATTCGCAATTGTTTAGCGGCGCTTGCAGATGAGGAAAAATTATTAACAGAATTATTTCAATACCGCTTTCGTGCTGGAGATGGGTTTACCGGTCACAGTTTTGGTAATTTGTTTTTAACCGCGATGAGTGACATTACTGGAGATTTAGAACGAGCTGTAGCTGCTAGTTCTAAAGTCTTAGCGGTGCGAGGACAAGTTTTACCAGCAACCCTTAGCGATGTTCGTCTTTGGGCAGAATTAGCCGATGGTCGCCGCATTGAGGGAGAATCTAGCATTCCCAAAGCCGGCGGTAGAATTGTCACAATTGGCTGCATTCCTGCTAATCCCCCAGCGTTACCAGCTGCTGTGAAGGCAATTAAAGAAGCTGATTACATTATTATTGGTCCGGGTAGCCTTTATACTAGCTTAATTCCTAATTTATTAGTCCCACAAATTGCTGATGCGATCGCCGCCACAAGTGTCCCCCGCATCTATATTTGCAATATCATGACTCAACCAGGAGAAACTGAGGGATACACTGTTGCTGACCACATTAGCGCAATTGATGCGGCTTCTGGTCAAAGACGCCTCTTTGATGCTGTCCTCGTACACAAAAAATCTCCATCAGCCCAATCGCTCATCCGCTACGCCCAACAAAATTCCCATCCCGTTTTCCTCGACCGAGAAGCTGTCACCGAACTAGGACGGCGAATTGTCCCGGCGAATATTTTGTATGAAGATGAAACGGGTTTTGTCCGTCACAATCCCCAAAAACTAGCGCGAGTGTTGCTGCGATGGTACAGTGGCGCTCATCACGCCAAATGAACATTTGTCAATTGTCAATTGTTCCCTTGACTAATTATGAAAATTATCCTCAAAGACGCAGAAGCAACACTACGTTTGGGTATCAATTTTGGTCAATTTTTGACCCCTGGTAGTGTAATTTTATTAGAAGGTGATTTAGGTGCTGGAAAAACTACCTTGGTGCAAGGTATTGGCAAAGGGTTGGGCATTACTGAATCAATTGTCAGTCCTACTTTTACGCTGATTAATGAGTATACAGAAGGACGCATACCCCTTTATCATCTAGATTTATATCGCTTAGAACCTCAGGAAGTTACAGGGTTAAATTTAGAAATCTACTGGGAAGGTGTTGAGGTGATTCCGGGAATTGTGGCGATTGAGTGGGCAGAACGAATGTCCTACAATCCTGATAGTTATCTGAGTGTACGTTTAACCTATGGCAATGATGGCGATCGTCAAGCCGAAATTACACCATTCAATTGCACCATTAATGAAGAAATTACCGAATTTTAGATTTTAAATTTGGATTTTGGATTAAATCTAAAATCTAAAGTTGTGTGACTTACAAAGCGCTTTATATTTGTAGGGGCGCACGGCGTGCGCCCCTGAAGCGTGGTCTATTTACTTGAAATAAAGAATTTCACGCTTCCTTGTCCTATCTGCCACTACCACGTTCATCACTGGAATTAATTAACATTGTTAGCATTGTTGTTTTAATTAGTTAGTCAGAAAATAATCAAAAGCTTTGTCAAGAGAAGATATATCTACAATTGATATCGACTACTTTGATTACTCAAATAAGCAATTTGCAGTAGATATTGATTGTTGATGATTTTTGGATGTTCCCGAACAATAATTAATCTTTGGCGAAAATTATTGCTAGCAACAGCAAATTGTTAGCAGGAAAACAAATAGATTTTCTGCATGGATAAAGTAACCTCATGTAAATTTTTTGTGGAAGAAAATTGAGTTTTTACAGAAATTAGTCAGCATGGTTTCACCCAATTGTTTTCTAAATTGATAGATAACAATTGGATACCCAAATCTATTTCGGAAAAATTAAACAATTATCAAGGTTTATATAAATCGTTTAACTTGTCCTTGAGTTTATTATTCCCAAGTTAAGTTCACGATCTATACAGGTAAAACTGCTAATTTTTTATGTATTAGATAAATTGATTTAAATATTTTCTCCAAGAAAGATATTCTTATATCCATATATTTATCTATAACTTAAGTACAATTTAAATTAGAAAATTAGTATGGTGTAAATACTAATTGTCAGCGTATTTATACGATGTTTATTATCAAATGTGCCTGGAATTTAAGAGTTTTAATATAATTTTCAGTGTATGCACTAGCTGATTGCCCTCAAAATAGCAAGAGCAAATTTAAACCTAGGTAATAAATAGTTTTTGTGCTAGTAAGTATCAAATTAATAATGAATAAATATTGTTAATTAAAACGCAATAAATCTTACATTATTTGTTTGTAAATAAGCACTAATAAGAGTATAAAGATAATAAAAAATCAGCTGTTTATTGGGCATTTACATCATAAATGCTGGAAAAATGCCCAAATACAAGAATCCGGTTTGATTTTTTAAAAGACAAGTAGGGTGCGTTATGGCTGAGTACGGCACCAAATCCTTGATGACTGTGCCGTACTCAGCCATAACGCACCGTACGATACTGCGGGATCTTGCTATGTAGAGAAGGGGTTGGGGGGTGAGGTTCCCCTACCCTTGACTATTGAACTGTGGTCGATTTAAGTATTGTTAGTATTTGACAAGAAAGTTAAAGCCTGACCACGGACTGAGGTATTTAATATTCCTTGGTCATAGACAATTTCACCACCAACAATTGTGGTTACAGCCCATCCGGTAAGGTTCCAGCCTTCAAAAGGACTCCAGCGACACTTGGTAACTAATTCCTCGCGGCGGACTGGGCGGTAAGTGTTTAAATCTACAAGGACTAAATCAGCATCATAACCAGGTGCGATCGCTCCCTTATTGGGAATACCATAGGCAATAGCCACAGCTTGAGACATCCAGTGAGCAACTTGTGCCACGGTACATTTACCTTGCATAGCTGCAGTTAACATCACAGCTAAGGAAGTTTCCACTCCAGGCATACCTGAGGGGCTATTGGGGTAAGCTTGGGCTTTTTCTTCTAAGGTGTGTGGTGCATGATCTGTGGCAATGAAATCAATCACTCCATCGCGCAAAGCTTGCCATAGAACTTCATTATCATGGGGCGATCGCAATGGTGGATTCATTTGCGCTAATGTGCCAATTGTTTCATAAGCACTGGTATTCAACATCAAATGCTGTGGTGTCACCTCAGCTGTTACCCAACTTGGTTTATGCTGACGTAGCAAGTCGGCTTCTTCGGCGGTTGACAGATGCAGAATATGCAGGCGACGTTGGTATTTTTGAGAAAGTTTTAAGGCTAGCTGAGTAGCTAACAGTGCGGCTTGATTGTCTTGAATCTGAGAATGAACGGAGGGATCGTGAATCTCAGCAAATTCTTCTCGTCGTTGCTTAATTCTAGCTTGGTCTTCCGCATGAACCGCAATTAAGCGGTCTCCTTGAGCAAAGATACTTTCCAGTAGCGCTTCTTGGTCAATTAGCAACTGACCATGCATCGACCCCATAAAAATTTTAATCCCTGGTGTCGGCTTTGCTGTTAATAAATCTGGCAGATTCCCTGCTGTTGCCCCGATAAAAAAGCCATAATTAACTAAGCACTTGCTGGAGGCTCGCTGTAGCTTATCGTCTAAAGCTGCTTGGGTCGTCGTCAAAGGTCGCGTATTCGGCATTTCTAGAAAAGAGGTTACTCCCCCCTTGGCACAGGCGCAACTAGCAGTAAATAAATCTTCTTTGTGTTCTAGTCCTGGTTCTCGGAAATGCACCTGCGGATCAATGACTCCTGGCAACAAAGTTAACCCTTTTGCGTCAATTGTGGTGGTGGGTGTTGTGGTGGAAATTTCTGGTGCAACTTCGACTATTTGGCGATCGCGCATTAGCACATCCCCAACCATTAATTCTCCATTAGGTAGAATTATGCCAGCGCTGCGAATCAATAAACTTTTTGGAGATGACATGGAGTTAACAGGGTGACAATACCAGTGTTATACATAACTGATAGTTATCCTTTTAGGATAAACTTGGTTGCACTCTTAGTAGTCAATTTTTGCCACTGGTTAAAAAAAAGTTTATTTTTAATGAGAACCCTGTCAAGATGCCAACATCACTAGGAAATCAAAGTTCTCCCGTTAAGATTAAAAAATACAGTCTCCTTGGGCGAGTTAATTACCTGATTATTTTCTTTATTTCAGTAATTTCATGCAAAATCAAGTGTCTGATAACAACTCTAGTCAACAACCTGATAATTCCTGGATTGCAGAACTGGGTAGAACAGTTGTATTAAGTATCGTTCTAGCCTTGGGAATTCGTACCTTTGTCGCCGAAGCTCGCTGGATTCCTTCCGGTTCAATGGAACCCACTCTGCATGGTATCCCAAATCAGTGGGAGGCAGACAAGATCATTGTTGATAAATTGAAGTATAAATTTTCTCTACCCCAGCGCGGAGATATCGTAGTTTTTTCACCTACAGACGAATTACAAAAAGAACAATACCAAGATGCTTTCATTAAAAGGGTCATTGGCTTACCTGGAGAAAAAGTAGAACTCAGGGAAGGCAAAGTCTACATCAACAATAAACCCTTACAAGAACAAAATTATCTTAGTTCACAGCAGCGCACAGTTATTGATGTTTGCACCTCAGGACAGCAACCGCCGTTTTTAGCTAAACCCCAAACAATACCAGCCAATTCATACTTGGTGCTAGGTGATAACCGTAATGCTAGCTATGACAGCCGCTGCTGGGGTGTTGTACCCAAGCAAAATATCATCGGTCGTGCCGTAATTCGTTTCTGGCCTTTGAATAACATTGGCAGTATCGATAAATCACCACTATATCCATAGTTAATTATTATATATTTAACTCGAACATAGGGACTCGGATCGTGCCTAATGGTCTGTCTGATTAGTTTTGATGGCTATGTAGTAAGCACTACCCTGCGGGTTCCGCCTTGCGGTATAGTGCTTTAATGAGCGATAAATCGCTCACTACGTAACCATCATAATTAATGGGATAGATCACTAGTACAGCATGGCGGAAATAAAACCACCATTATGAACCTTGAAACAATCATCATTTGCAGTCTTGAGAAATGGTAGGCGTATTTACGCCAACCTGTACTAGTGCCTTTTTGATGCCTGTGGCTGTAC
This sequence comes from uncultured cyanobacterium, assembly GCA_963772205.1. Classification (GTDB taxonomy): domain Bacteria; phylum Cyanobacteriota; class Cyanobacteriia; order Cyanobacteriales; family Nostocaceae; genus Gloeotrichia. The sequence continues at coordinate 19,769 of CAVYXS010000307.1, read as the reverse complement.
GATGAAAGAATCAATCTAGGATCTAAAAATCCCCAATTTGATGCCGTACTTAGCCAAAATTTTACTCTACCCAATTAAGTCACTGGATGCTGTGGAAGTTGAGAATGTCAGAGTTATCGCCAGTGGCGCATTAGAGTATGATCGTGAATTGGCGATGTTTGACTCACAAGGTAAGTTTGTCAATGGTAAACGCCATGCCAAAATTCATTTACTGCGGGCGCAATTTTCGATCTTCAATAGAACGCTTTCCCTACAAATTCCGCAGATACACTCACCCCAAGTTTTTCATCTAGATGACGAACGTGCAGCACTAGAAGCAACTTTAAGTGATTTTTTTGGCTTTGCTATCACATTAAGACAAAATTCTCTAACTGGCTTTCCTGATGATACAAAATCACCAGGACCGACTGTGATTAGTACAGCAACTTTGATAGAAGTGGCTTCCTGGTTTCCTGGTATGAGTGTCAATGAAGTACGCCGTCGGATACGTGCCAATCTGGAGATTGGGGGTGTACCAGCATTTTGGGAAGATCGGTTATTTAGTAATACAAGTGATGATACAATCTCCTTTCGAGTAGGAGATGTGGACTTTTTGGGGGTTAATCCCTGTCAGCGGTGTATAGTTCCCACACGCGATCCTGACTCAGGCGCAGCTTACCCCAACTTTCAGAAAATATTTGTGCAACAGCGACAAGCTACCTTGCCAGATTGGGTAGCTTCATCCCGTTTTAATCACTTTTACAGATTGAGTGTAAATACGCGATTACCAGCATTCACATCCGGTAAAATTTTGCGAATCAGCAACGAAATTGAAATATTTTCCTGATCTGCTTAACAGTAGGGTGCGCCAGCAAACCAGACAAATGATGTGCTTTCAATACTTTCAATATTTTATATCTGACGCACCCTACAAATTGGTAAGCCTCTGGTTCAATCAGTGTCAGACTGCAATTATTTAAAATTATAGTGTTAATAGTGACAATTTTCCAGAAAACACATACCCTAGTTTATTGGTTAAATTTTTACCAATACAGATAGGGTTGTTAATGAGTGTAAATATATTTTGCAGTGCATCACAGAAAATCTATTTAGAGATTACCAGATGAAACTGAGCAATTAAAGGTGTTATAACAAAGTTTGAAGATTAAGTGTGGGAGGAACTGAGTCAGTCAACGAAGTGCAAAAATTTCAGCATTGCTGTCGGTTTATACAAAAAAAGATGGATGTTTAAGTAGTGCCCAAAAAAAATAGTATTTGTCATTAGATGAAGTGTAGCTTATATGACAGAATTTTCCTGGGATTAGTACTGGGGATAAAATGAGAAAACAATGTTATCGAAACCTCAGCCAATCAAATATCTCAACTACTTAGTTGAGAAAGTATATGCCAAGATGCCCTTAAAAAATGTTTTAATTGTGCCATTTGTCTTGCAAATTTGTGGATCGATAGGGCTTGTGAGCTATCTTTTGTTAACTATTATACTGTGTATATGTGCCTTTTTATTGGCTGCACAATTAGGCATTTTAATTGCTAGTTGGGTCATAAAACCAATTATGCAATTAAACGCATCAGCCAACAAAATTGCAGCAGGTAAATGGCAACAGATAGTAGAGATTGAGCGTGATGACGAACTAGGAGAGTTAGCTAAGTCGTTTAATAGTATGGCAAAGCAACTGCAAGAATATTTTGCTGCTTTAGAAGCAAAGCATACTGAAATGAAAATTTTAAATGAGGCACTTTCAGACAGTCAAAATCGCCTGATTCAATTTTTAGAAGCGATACCAGTAGGTGTGTTTATTAGCAACGCAAAAGGTAATCCTTACTATATTAATCAAATTGCCAAGCAGATTCTTGGATCAAGGAGTAGTAGCCGAAGCCACTGGGGAACAATTGGCAGAAGTTTATCAAGTTTATCTTTCTGGCACAGAGGAACTTTATTCTAGCGATCGCTTACCAATATTGAGAGCATTGCAAGGAGAAAACGTCAGAGTTGATGATCTAGAAATTCGTCGTGGCGATCAAATTATTCCCCTAGAATTTTTGGCAATGCCAATCTATGATGAATCGGAGAATATTGACTTTAGCGATTGCCACTTTTTCGGACATTACCCAACGCAAACAAGCAGAAAAATTATTAGCAGAATACAATCGCATTTTAGAATCGCAAGTCAAAAAACGTACCCACGAACTGCTCAAAGTTATTCAAAAACTTCAAAGCACCCAAAAAGAACTGATTGAATCCCAAACAATTGCAGCTAGAGGAAAAATAGCCTGCCGAACGTGCCAATCGAGCTAAAAGCGAATTTTTGGCTAACATGAGTCATGAATTGCGTACTCCACTCAATGCTATTCTTGGTTTTACCCAAGTCATGAGCAATGATAATTCTTTATCTGCTGAACATCAAGAAAATTTGGCAATTATTAATCGTGCTGGTGAACATCTTCTGAATTTAATTAATGACATTCTGGAAATGTCGAAAATTGAAGCGGGAAGAACCACGTTAAATATCAACAGCTTTGACTTAATTCGCTTGTTAACAAGCTTGGAAGAAATGTTACGCTTTCGTGCTGTTTCTAAGAACTTGCAACTTGTATTTGAATATTCTCCAGATCTTCCCCAATACGTGCAAACTGATGAAAGCAAACTGCGTCAAGTCTTGCTCAATCTCTTAGGAAATGCTATCAAATTTACTCAAACTGGCAGCGTTATCCTCAAAGTGGAAATGGGGAGTGGGGGACAGATAGAAAATGGAAATTCATCCCCATCTCTTATTCGAGGTAATTGACACCGGGCCTGGGATTGCATCAGAAGAAATGAACTTACTGTTTGAAGCCTTTGGACAAACCGAAACTGGGAGAAAATCTCAACAGGGAACAGGACTAGGTTTAGCCATTAGCCGCAAATATGTACAACTGATGGGTGGAGATATTACCGTTACCAGCACTGAAGGAGAAGGTAGTAAATTTGCGTTTGATATTCAAATCAACCTAGCCTCAGCCAATGAAATTCAGAACAATCAAAATCAATGCCAAGTTATTGGTTTAGCACCAAATCAAGGAGAATACCGGATCTTGGTAGTTGACGACACTAGAGATAGTCGGCTGGTGCTAGTTAAATTACTCACATCAATCGGCTTCATTGTGCGAGAAGCTACCAATGGTCAAGAAGCGATCGCTCAATGGCTAGAATGGCAACCACACCTGATTTTTATGGATATGCGGATGCCTGTGATGGATGGCTACGAGGCTACCAGAGAGATTAAAGCCAGAGAGATTGAAAATAATTCCCAATTCTCAATTTACCATGCTAAAACCATAATTATTGCCTTAACTGCCAGCGCTTTTGAGGAAGAACAGCAGAAAATTTTGTCCACTGGTTGCGATGATTTGATTCGCAAGCCATTCACCCAGGAAGTATTACTGGCAAAAGTCAGCGAACATCTAGGTGTAAAATATATCAGTCAAGTAAAAATGGCAAATATACTAGCTATTTGTCAGGAAATACAGACATTACCAAGTGTGGCCGAATTTGCTACAGCAATTGTCCCAGATGTCGGCTGAATGGCTAGAACAAATACGTCATGCCGCAGCTAGCTGTAGTGATGACAGGATTTTTGAGTTGTTGCAGCAAATTCCCCCAGATAAAAGTCAACTTTTGGGGGTTTTTAGAGATTTAGCAACTAACTATCAGTTTGAGAAAATTATGGAATTGACTAATAAAAATGCAGAATGAATTACGAGCGATTAGACCCTGATAAAAAAGATATTTTGATCATTGACGATATGGCAGACAACCTGCGGGTTTTGTCGTCGCTTTTGACAAGGGAAGGATATAATGTCCGCAAAGCTTTAAACTGGCAGATGGCTTTGACTGCTTGTCAAACAGTATTACCAGATCTAATTTTGCTCGACATTATGATGCCAGATGTCGATGGCTATGAAGTTTGTCAACGTTTCAAAGCTTGGGAGCTAACTGCAGATATTCCTGTAGTTTTTATCAGCGCCTTAGATGATGTTTTTGATAAAGTGAGAGCTTTTAAAGTAGGAGGAGTAGATTATATTACCAAACCATTTGAGTTGGCAGAAGTCTTAGTGCGGGTACAAAATCAATTAGCATTGCGGGGGGCACAATTAGAAATTCTCAAGCTCAACACCGAACTCGAACAGAGGGTAAAACGACGCACTGGCGAGTTAGAAAAAGCGCTAAAAAAACTGCAACATGAAGTTAGATCTCGCGAGCAATTACAAAATCAACTGCTAGAGATAGCATTGCATGATTCACTCACCGGATTACCAAACCGAGTGTTGTTTATGCGGCGACTAGCAAAAGCTCTTAATCATGCTCAACAAGAATCTAATTATCAGTTTGCCGTACTTTATTTAGACTGCGATCGCTTCAAAGTTGTCAATGATTCTCTTGGTCATTTAGTTGGTGATGAATTGCTCATAGCTATCGCCCGTCGCCTCGAAGCCTCTCTCAGACCGATTGATACTTTAGCACGATTAGGTGGTGACGAATTTGGCATTCTTCTAGAAAATTTGCCGGATATGAGCATTGTCATCCAAGTGGTAGAACGCATTTTGCAACAGCTATCACTTGCTTTTAATCTATCTAGATATGAGGTATTTATGAATGCCAGTATTGGCATTGTTTGGGGTAATAAAGATTATGATCGTCCAGAGTATTTATTGCGGGATGCGGATACGGCAATGTACCGTGCTAAAGCCCTAGGAAAAGCCAGCTATCACGTTTTTGCTCCAGCAATGTATCAGGAAGCTCTGCAACTTTTAGAGCTAGAAAACGACCTGAGAAGGGCGATTGCACGGCAAGAATTTCAGGTTTACTATCAGCCAATTATTTCTCTGAGTACAGGCAGAATTTCTGGATTTGAAGCATTGGTACGCTGGCAACATCCCACCCGTGGTCTAATTAGTCCTGTGGAGTTTATTTCTGTGGCTGAAGAAACAGGTTTAATTCATGCTATTAACTCTTGGGTATTGCAGTCAGCTTGCAATCAATTACGCATTTGGCAGCATCATCCAGCCATACCAAATACATTAACCATCAGCGTTAATTTGAGTGCTAGATTGTTTTATCAGCCTCATTTAATAGCAATAATTGACCAGGTGATTGAAGAAACTCAAGTAAATGCTGCTAACTTAGAACTGGAAATTACAGAAAGTGTAATTATGGAAAATAGTCAGGCGATTAAAACAATTATTCAACAATTACAACAACGAAATATTAAATTAATTATGGATGATTTTGGTACTGGTTATTCATCTTTAAGTTATTTACATAGCTTCCCTATGAATGCCCTTAAAATTGATAAATCTTTCGTTCAAAGAATGCAGGATAACAAAGAGAATATGGGATTAGTACCAGCAATTATTAGCATTGCTAATTCAATGGGGATGAAAGTGATCGCTGAAGGCGTCGAAACTAGAGAACAGTTAGCCATTCTGAGAAGTTTAAACTGTGATTACGCTCAAGGACATCTATTTTCTCAAGCACTAGAACCAGATTTGGCTTTTAACTTACTTACCAGAAATTCTCAATGGTAAGTAATAGTTCCTTTTCCTGACAAGGTAAACATCATGTCTTCGACTAAAACTAATACTTCTAAAGGAAATATCTTGGTGGTTGATGATACCCCAGATAATTTGCGGCTTTTATCGGTAATGTTAACAGCACAAGGTTTTGAAGTCCGCAAAGCTTTAAACGGTAAAATGGCACTTACTGCATGTCAGATTGTTTTACCAGATGTGATTTTACTAGATATCAATATGCCAGAAATGGATGGCTATCAAGTATGTCAAAAACTCAAATTAGACGATAAAACTAGCGAAATTCCTGTAATTTTTATTAGTGCATTAGATGATGTTTTAGATAAAGTAAAAGCTTTTGATGTTGGCGGTGCTGACTATATTACTAAACCTTTTCATGGTGCAGAAGTTGTCTTGAGAATTGAAAATCAGATTAATTTGCGGTTGCTCCAAATTAAACTAAAAGAAAAAAATTTTTTGTTGCAAGAGGCTATAGATAATTTGAAAATAGCTCAAGTCCAACAAATTCAAAACGAAAAAATGGTAGCACTAGGGCAATTGGTAGCCGGAATTGCCCATGAAATTAATAATCCCATCAGTTTTATTTATGGTAATCTTCAATATGCTAGTGAATATGTACAAGACTTAGTCAATATTATTGAAACATATCAACAAGAATATCCCCAACCCACTGCCAAAATTCAGAAAATAGTCAAAGATATAGACCTGAATTTCGTGATTAAAGACCTGCGAAAATTGATGGATGCAATGTTTAGAGGTGCTGATCGCATTAGAGAAATTGTGGTAGCTTTGCAAAATTTCTCTAGACATGATGAAGCCTTGATGAAGCAGGTGAATATTCATGAAGGCATCGACAGCACTTTACTAATGTTACAACATCGACTTAGAGAAACAACAGAACGTACCGCTATTGTTGTGGTCAAAAATTATGGTAATTTACCCTTAGTTAGCTGTTACGCCAGTGAATTGAATCAAGTATTTATGCACATATTAAATAATGCCATTGATGCTTTAGATATGCCAGTTGTTAAGGAAAAAATAACTGATAATCCCCAAATTCAGATTCGCACCGAGGTAACAGAGTCGAATATCGTAAAGATGGCGATCGCTGACAATGGCGCTGGGATAGATGAGTCAGTGCGATCGCGTTTATTTGACCCATTTTTTACCACAAAATCTGTCGGCAAAGGTAGTGGACTAGGATTATCCATTAGCTATCAGATTGTAGTCCAAAAACATCACGGACAGATTACCTGCTTCTCATCTCCAGGACAAGGCGCAGAGTTTGTCCTCGAAATTCCCATCACACAACCTGATTACTGAGTTGTATATGCCACTGTAATTCATGCAGTAAATCTTAAGTAGGGTGCGTTACGGCTTCAGCCTAACGCACCTTGTTATCTGGCGGTGCGTTAGGCGCTCTAATCATGTTTTTCGTGAAAAATTAGCTCAAAATATGCGCCTAACACACCCTACGGTAATTTTATTTTTACTTTATAAATAACCTCTAAGCATTATTAATACACAAAAAAAATACTACATTTACTCTCTCAGTGAAGCCGCAATCTTTTTCTCAAAAACATTGACATAAAGTACTTAATGTGCAATTTATGATCCCGTAAAACTCCAAATCAAGAAATCGGAATTTTTTATCGATAAGAGACTATTATTTTCAGTCCTATAAAAGCATAATAGAGATGTGACTGAACTGTTTGCTCCTTTACAATCCCTAAAACAAGGTCACTGGTTCAAGCTCATCTGCGGAGCCAGTTTCCAGCATTTGCCTGCAGTCAGAAGTTTAACATTAGCCTACACTTTGGCGGGCGCTGACTGTATAGATGTCGCAGCTGATCCAGCGGTGATTGCAGCAGCCCAAGAAGCGCTGCAAGTAGCCAAGGATCTGGCAGCAGATGCTCAGGAGCGAGGCTTTGGCTACAAAGGTAACTCACCCTTTCTCATGGTCAGCCTGAACGATGGAGAAGACCCCCATTTTCGTAAAGCAGAGTTTAATCCTACGGAGTGTCCCACAGATTGCCCTCGCCCCTGTGAAAAGATTTGTCCGGCACAAGCAATTGTGTTCGACCGTATTCAAGATAACTTTTCGGGAGTAGAAGCTGAAAAATGCTATGGCTGTGGACGTTGCACACCCGTTTGTCCTTGTGATATAATTTATACAAGCTCATATATCTCAACGCCGGGAGCAATCGCGCCATTGGTAATGTCAACGGGAGTAGATGCGGTAGAAATTCATACTCAAGTCGGGCGTTTTGCAGAATTTCAAAAATTGTGGCAAGCAATTTCACCGTGGGTAGATCAACTCAAGCTACTAGCCATCAGCTGTCCCGATGGCGAAGGCTTAATTGATTATCTTCAGGCACTATATAACCTGATAGCGCCCATTCCTAACGCCTTAATTTGGCAAACCGATGGTCGTCCCATGAGTGGTGATATCGGCGATGGTACCACCATAGCGGCGGTGAAATTAGGACAAAAAGTTTTGACAGCAAAGTTACCGGGATATGTGCAATTAGCAGGTGGCACCAACAGCTATACCGTTGCTAAGTTAAAAGCAATGGGACTCCTCAACAATTTTAGATTGCCGATTTTAGATTTTGGATTAGAAGATACCAACCCAAAATCCAAAATCCTTCGACAGAGCGAAGTCGAAGTCCAAAATCGTTCGACAGAGCGAAGTCGAAGTCCAAAATCTAAAATTTCTGGGATTGCTTATGGTAGCTACGCCCGTGTACTACTGTCACCAGTTCTTGAGCAGTTAGAAAATCAGGAGGTGAGTAAAACCAATGTCAAGGCGACTGTCCGCCTCGAAGAAGAAGACGTATTACTTTGGCAGGCTGTAGAGCTTGCCCATTCTCTCGTTTCCCAGCTTAAGTCACAGCAGGAGCGTTAATCGCTCGTTCCCTATCTCTAAAACCGTCACCATAGAAAGCATGACGATTACAGAAGATCTCCAAAAGTTGTTAGATATTTTGCCCCAAGACCTGCAACAAGTACTAGAGAATCATCCCAAACGAGATAGTTTAGTAGAGGTGGTCTTGGATTTGGGTCGTCGCCCAGAGGCTCGCTTTCCTAATCAAGCTGAGTATCTAAGCGAAACACCCGTTACTCAAGAACAGATAGACGATTGTATTCAGCGAGTCGGAACCTTTGGCGGAGATAATCGCGCAGGAATTGAGCAAACTTTGCACCGCATCAGCGCCATCCGCAACCGCACGGGTAAGATTATTGGCTTGACCTGTCGCGTCGGTCGGGCGATCTTTGGCACAATTGGCATGATTCGCGATTTGGTAGAAACTGGTAAATCGATTCTCATGCTAGGGCGTCCAGGTGTGGGGAAAACTACCGCCTTACGGGAAATTGCCCGTGTTTTAGCGGATGATCTTCATAAACGAGTGGTGATTATCGACACTTCCAATGAAATCGCTGGGGATGGTGATGTCGCCCACCCCGCCATTGGCCGCGCTAGGCGGATGCAAGTAGCTCATCCAGACCAACAGCATCAGGTAATGATTGAGGCAGTGGAAAACCACATGCCAGAAGTCATTGTCATTGATGAAATTGGTACAGAACTGGAAGCCTTAGCTGCTCGTACCATTGCCGAAAGAGGCGTGCAATTGGTAGGAACTGCTCACGGTAATCAGATCGAAAACCTGATCAAAAACCCTACCCTAGCTGATTTAATCGGGGGTATCCAAGCTGTGACTCTGGGAGACGACGAAGCGAGACGGCGCGGTAGTCAAAAGACCGTTTTGGAACGCAAAGCCCCGCCCACATTTGAGATTGCTGTGGAAATGTTAGAACGGCAGCGTTGGGTAGTACATGAAAGCGTTGCCGATACAGTAGATAGCCTGTTGCGAGGGCGTCAGGCTAGCCCGCAAACCCGGACTGTGGATGACCACGGCAAAGTCGCGATCGCCCGCCAGTTAGCTGTGGTTAATGGTCGCGGTGGATACCCAGCAAATACAGAGGAATCTTTCCCCCCAGCGCGATCGTCCAACGGTTGGCGGTCATCTGGGCAAATGGTAGCCCTACCTGCATTACCTGTAGAGCGGGAACGGGTAACTGGACGCAGCGAATTTGACCGATTGCTGGATGAGTCCTTCAATTACTCTGAAAGCATTGATTTTAGTGCCACTAGACAGCCAGGGCCAAATGGCGAAGATTTGCCACTGCACATTTACCCCTATGGCGTCAGTCGCCACCAACTAGAACAGGTCATTAACGTCCTCACTTTGCCCGTGGTATTGACAAAAGACATCGATAGTGCTGATGCAATTTTAGCACTGCGATCGCACGTCAAAAACCACGCCAAATTACGGCAAATGGCCAAAGTGCGTCATGTACCCATCCACGTAATTAAATCCAGCACCATACCACAAATTACCCGTGGCTTGCGGCGGTTGCTGAACATGGATGATCCAGAAGTAGCCGATGACCGAGAACTGGAGCTATTATTGCACACCGGTAGCGATGACGAAATGGATGCCCTAGAGGAAGCCAGACTTGCTGTTGAGCAAATTGTCATTCCCAAGGGACAGCCAGTGGAGTTATTACCCCGTTCACCCCAAGTCCGCAAAATGCAGCATGAGTTGGTAGAACACTATCGTCTCAAGTCGCATAGCTTTGGGGAAGAACCCAATCGGCGTTTAAGGATTTATCCGGCGTAACCGCACTTTTTACATTCCCCCCGTTTCTCGCGGGGGGATAGCGTTTTTTAATTACTGCAAAGAATTAGAATTGGAGATTAGCCTTTGAGCGAACTATTTATTCAATGTCTTATAGAGAGTTTTCTTTAAGAAAAGTTAAACAAGAATTTAACCTCACCCTAGTAGAGGGCGGGCGATTTTTGCCGCTTATAGAACCTATTCCACCTAGTCCCCTACTGGCTGAATTTCTTGCAGAAAGTATTCAGTTAGCAATTGCTATGGGTTCGGAAAAAGCTAAATCAGAATTGATTATTAGTCCCATATTATTTGAAGTCAGAAAAATTCTCAACAGACAAATCAGTTTCTTTTCTGGAGAAGAATTTAATATTGAACCAGAATTAGGACTCGCGGGATTTTGCGACTTTCTCATCAGCCTTTCACCAGAACAGTTATTTATTGAAGCGCCAGCCTGTGGTGATAGTGGAAGCAAAGAAGGAAAATCTGAAAGGTGGTTTAGGGCAGTGTATCGCAGAAATGATTGCCGCACAAAGGTTTAATAATAAGAATGACAAGTCTATTCCCACTATTTATGGTAGTGTTACTAGTGGTAATTTGTGGAGTTTCCTGAAGCTAAATGACAGCACTGTTACTATTGATTTAACTGAATATTTAATTCCGCCAGTAGAGCAAATTTTAGGTATTTTAGTGTGGATGCTTCGTTGTGATTCCTAATTGCTGTTAGAGGATGTTTAGTCCTTAGTTACCAGTTAGAAACTAATAACCCACGATATGTTGCAATCGTGCCACCATTTCAGCACGATTAGCAACTTCTAACTTGCGAAATATCCTTTTGAGAGCTTGTTTAACAGAATTTTCTGTAATCCAAAGTGATAAACCAATTTCCGCATTAGTTAACCCTTGTGCTACTAATTCAGCAATTTGTAATTCACGGGGTGTCAGCCGATTTGCTAGGGGAGATTTAATTTTTTTGGGTTGCGTTTGTAGCATTGCCAAACAGGCTGATATATGAAGACATAAGGCGCTTAAATCCGCAATATTTTCAGCATTAAAAGCGGGTGTATGACCAATACGGGCAAAGTGAAGCGTACCAATTAAGCGACCACCACCCACAATAGGGCCTGTCATAATATGTTCGTGGTCGTAGTAGGCGCAACAATGCTGATAAAGTTCGCATTGCTTCCAACCTCCTGGGGGAAGCACTAATTCTTCATGGGCTGGTGCATGACGCTGAACTACATAGCTCATAACTGGATCAACAGCTCTACCTAGCTGCTCATAACGCTCCACAAATACATCAGGGACACCGTGAACATCAAAACTCACTAGGCGAGAATGTTCATCAGTCAGGTAGATTCCCCAACGTTGTACGCCAAAATGCTCCCCAACTTTATCCATAAAAGCTAGTCGTAATTCCCGATCATTATTAGCAGAAGCGATCGCATGAAATAAACTTTGCAAAGAATTAGCCATATTCACTCCACAAAGTGTACTCGAACGAGGTCTAGACATAGTTAGGTAGTTAATCTTACTCTAGCAGTGATAAATCACAACCTAAAAAATTGGGAAATATGGTTAATCCAACAAATTACAAAGTTGGTCTAGTAATTTATCCTGGTATGACGCAGTTAGATATCACTGGGCCGCAGCAAGTATTTGCTTTTATGCCAAATACTGAGATTCATATATTGTGGAAGTCTTTAAAGCCAGTTACCAGCAGCGATCATCTAACTATTTTGCCAACTACCACTTTTGCTGACTGTCCACCCTTGGATGTTTTGTGCGTTCCTGGTGGGCCAGGACAAGTTGAGATGATGAGAGACTGGGAATTACTGGAATTTTTGCAAAAACAGGGCAAAACAGCAAAATATATCACATCTGTATGTACTGGCTCCTTAATTCTCGCGGCGGCTCAATTGCTCCAAGGCTATCGCGCTGCTTGTCATTGGGCATTTCGCGATCAGTTAGCAATGCTAGGGGTGGAGATCGCAACTGAAAGAGTGGTAGTTGACGGTAATCGAATTACAGGCGGTGGTGTGACTGCTGGTATTGATTTTGGACTAGTGGTTGTTGCTCATTTGTGCGGTGAAAACACAGCAAAGATGATTCAACTATTGCTGGAGTATAATCCCGCACCACCTTTTAATGTTGGTTCTCCAGAAAATGCTGGAGAGGTTTTAGTTGAGCAAGTGAAGAAATTCGGGGAGCAATTAATTGAAGCTTCCCTAAAACAGACACAGCAGACTGCTAAGTTGCTCAAGATTTAATTAGTCTGTTTTGGTTGAGGGAGAGATATTGAATGCAGTAAATCTTAAATTTGTAGAGTTAACTTTGTAGGGTGCGTTAGAGCGTAGCGCACCATTAATATCTAAAGTTCCCCACCCCAGAAAATTAATTAAACTAAATGCTTTACAGGAAGTTTTACTAACTTTTCTAGTTGGTGAGCAACCTCTACCCGATGACATCGATTCCAGTCTTTCTCCGCACACAGTAATAACACGGTTCCAGCAGCAGCAATTTCTGCAACTGCTTCTAATGATTTCTTAGCCTTTTCTTGATCGGGCGGCTCCCAATTTGCATTCTGTGATGTATTTCCTAAATAGATCACAGAAATGTAATTAATACCTTTAGCAATGCAAAGCTTTTCAATCTGGATCTCCGTACCATTTCCGGCTCCAAGCACGAGGATGAAATCTTACATCAACCACGCTTGAAACATTAAATTCGTCAAGGTATTGTATGAATTCTTGATAGTCCTTACGATTGCCGTAACCGAATGTCAGAATGTATTGATTTGTACATTGTTGCGATTTAACCATTTTATACTTATATGACTATTTTAAAAAAGACTCAGTTGCTCAAATTCAACTTTTGGGGGATAAAATAACCCAATAATCATAAAAGCATTTTTATGATTTTTTAGATTGCCTACTATAAAGTATAAATCTTTTTTGCTCAAAAAATCATCTTCCAACTTTTGCCTAACTTTCTCTAAGGCTTCTTTTTCTCTTAATTCTAAAGTAGATTCTTGAGAATTCTTTCGACAATTTCTATAAAGCTCCATGATTTCCCAATCACTTATAGAGTATTTATGGCGTTTACCATCTTCAGCAAGAAAATCATAAAAAAATTGGTAAGGAATTTTTTCTAGCTCTACCGAAGGTTCAAATAAATCAAGTTGATCCTGAACAGCTTGCTGTCTAGGACTCCATTCTCGCTCGGTTTCTTTATAAAAGTATCTGTTAATTATTTGAGGTTTAATAATTCCTAAATATTTACCCTGCTGTTTAATCTCACTCACAGATCTAAATTCTAGCGGTAAAATCAATGACTTTCTTTCTGCCCAATTATTATTCGTACCAATTTTTCTAACAATCTCTAGAGATTCATCATTAACTCGAAAGCTTTCTTCTCTGTAGTCTTTTGTATTTCTCTCGATTTCCGCACTAATAATAGACCATCTAGAATAACGTTTATCCGTTTCTAGAAAACGAAAGCGGATAGGATAAATGCGAATCCACTGTAGCGGTTGCTCCAAATCATCAAGTAAAATTCCCGCTGTACAAACTGTTTCTTTATACTGTCTACTAATTGAAGGATATGTTTTAGTAGCAATTAAAATTTTCCTTCTTTCCATTAATAGCTTACTCCATTGGTGTCCAATAATAATTGGGGATTAACATAAAATTATAAAAGTAAAATTATAGATAATCTTAGACCGGTTCGTGAGTAATCAGCCGGACATGATATTACAGGGTGTTTTGAGTGGGGATTTAAACCCCACCCAAAACTTGCTAATTAATTAGTCTGTTCTGACTGAGGGAGAGATATTGAATGCAGTTTTGTTACCATCTCCGCACGGGCTGACACTCCCAACTTACGAAACATCCTCTTGAGGGCTTGCTTGACAGAATTTTGCGTAATCCATAATCTGGCGGCGATTTCGGTATTAGTTAACCCCTGCGCCACCAATTCAGCAATTTGTAACTCACGTGGTGTGAGGGGACTAGCTTGCAGAGTCGGGGAATGTTTTTGGTTTCGCCCTTAAGGTAGCAAGTTTTGTTGACAAATGAATGCATAGGGCGCTTAAATCAGCTAAATCATTGCCATCAAAGGGAGGATTCCCGCGATCGCGTGCAAGATTGAGCGTCCCTACTAAACGACCATCGCACACAATGGGGCCAGTCATGACATGTTCGTGATCGTGACGTGGGCAAATATTTTGCCAGTCGTCAGGGGATAATATTAATTGCTCATGAGCGGGAGCATGACGTTCAGCCACATACCGCCCGATAGGATTGCTCTGAATACAAACATCTGGAATACTTTGAATATCAATCTGGGACGTGGATTGGTCATTTAAAAGATAAATACCCCAATGTTGCACGTCAAAATGCTCGCCAATACTATCCTTGAGAGTGAGTTTAAGTTCTTGCTCATCGCGGACATTGGCGATCGCATGAAATACAGCATGGAGAGAATTAGTCATAAGTGTACCCAGTTGGGGACTATCCGAGCCTCAACAATTACCTCTATGCTAATACCAGCAAAGATAAAAAGCTAATAACACTAGTAGCATAGGTAAAGACATGACAGTTACAAAACTCTCTGCTCAGGAACTTTTCCGAGCTGCTTATGAAAACCGCTACACTTGGGACAGCAATTTCCCTGGGTATACAGCGGATGTCACTTATAAATATGACGACCAAGTAATTACAGGTCAAGTTATCATCAATGCTAATCTCAAGGCGGAAGTCTTGGGTGTAGAAGACGAACAAGCCAAGCAGGCGATTCACTCTCAAGCCTGGGAAATCGCTATTCACCGCATCCGTCGTGCGTTTACAGACACCCACAGCGCTAATACATTTAGCTATGGTGCGACTGAAGCAAATGGTGCTGTAGAGATTTTAGTTGGTGGTAAAGGTGACGGCGATAAATATAAAGTCAAGAATAATGAAGTCAGCCACGTTCACCGCCTCATTCACGGTACTTTTGTGACCATTGACACCTTTAGCAGTCACGACACTGGCGAAGGCTATCTGTCTCATACCTATGATTCTGTATATCATGACCCCAAAACCGGGGAACAAAAGGGTGGAAGAAGCGAATTTACAGACGAATACGAAAAGGTTGGTAAGTATTTCATCCTGAATCGTCGGGAGATTCGGACGGAAACAGCAGGGAAGATATCAAATCAGGAATTTATTTTCTCGAACATTCAATTACTTGAGCCTGTTGCTGCTTAATCAGCCGTAGTCTCGAATATAAACATGAGCGATGGCTACGGGGGGCGTAGCTATCGCATTTTTTTTGTGCTGTGTCGAGTTCCAAACACCAAGTTCCGAGTTCCAAACACCAAGTTCCGAGTTCCAAACACCAAGTTCCGAGTTCCGAACACCAAGTTTCGAGTTCCGAACACCAAGTTTCGAGTTCTGAACACCAAGTTTTGAGTTCCGAACACCAAGTTTCGAGTTCCGAACACCAAGTTTCGAGTTCCGAACACGGCGTTTCTAGTAATTGCTAATTTCTAGTAATTGCTAAAGGTTACAAGGCTGAACACGAGAGCAGATAATTGTGGGAAAATGGAAGCAAGATAAATACCAATTATGCCAAGTTCATTGCTTCCGGGTGAGGGTGCTGTCAGTTCTTATGGTCAATTACTCAAAATTGGACTTAGAGGAGATAACCTAACGCCACATCACATACCATCTAATGCATTTATGCTAGCAAAAGTACCAGGTTATACAAGAGATAAAGGCATTGCAATTATGATGGAGCATCTTTCCCCTGGAATGGGGGGGCGTCATCGACAAACTTTATCCTATGGACAGTCACCTAATTTGAGTTTATCACCTAGGCAGGCTTTAGCTCGTGAAGTGTGGGATCTGCGCTCTATTTATCACCGTCAGGGACTTTATACACCAGGAATTAGGCGTAGTTTACAACAGGTGATTCAGGGAAACAAATCCGCATGGTCAGGTATTTTTGATAAATTGAGGATTTAAAGATGATTGAAAACACATTAATTGCCATCTTGCAAGCTAATAGATTAATGCGATCAGATAAAGAAGTTCTTGCTTTTGAAGACGCTTTAGCCGAACTTGCCAAGAATCCCAAAAGTGAATATTTGCCAGCACTACATCTAGTTTTAGATGATAGATGTCAACATGAAGAAGTCATGTTTAGTCTGATCCATTTTCTAGAATCTTTTGCGGTAAAAGAACAGATTCAGGCTTTTATTGATGTCTTACCAAACTTGCTCACCTCAGCACCAGAATGGACAAAAATCATCTATTATCGAATTTTAAATGATCAATCAGCTTATGCTTTATATATAGATATATTGAATTCACTGGACTCGCCAACACGGAATCTGATTTCAAATTTGCTGGAAAATATTACACAGGAACGTCAGCCAATCAAAAATTAATTTATACGCCAACTAAAAATCAATTAAGGCGATTCGAGTTTATTGACTTAAGCCAGGAGTTTAATCAATCAATTTATGTATATTCGCCTCCCAATTTGCTCCATCAAATGGCATAATTTCAAAATTTCCCATCACATCTCCATCTAAACACCGCACATTTACATCAATACAATTGGGATGACTGCGGGGAATATAAAAAGGATGCATCCCACAAATGCGACAAAATTTATGCTGGGCGATTCCTGTATTAAATTTGTAGGTTGTCAACTCATCTTCACCTTGTAGCAAGGTAAAATGTTCTCGCGGCACAATTAAATGTAAAAAACCCTTTTTTCGGCAAATTGAACAGTTACAATCCTCCACTTTATATTTATTTACTAGCACCCGAAATCTGACTGCACCACAATGACATCCGCCATCATATGTAACTGGTTTGTTAATGTTTATTGTCATGTGAAATAGCAATCTTTTGCGGTTGAAATTAGCACGCAAATAATAATATAGTTAGGTCTTGGACAGTTGGGAAAGCGTAACACTCTTATCTGTGGTAAATTTTTAACAGTGCTGTCTACTCGTCCCATTTCATCAATATCGACACCATGAAAATTGAACGATTGCCGGAACTTAAGCAAAAACTGGCCAATGAAGCAGATCTTTCTAATATCTGGTCGTTTTATATGGATCATTTTGCGGATCATCGGGAATTCACTGAATTGGGTGAACCTGCCCATAATGAGTACCTAAATACTATTATCCACAAAACTTGTCAGCAAATGTTTGGCAAAACAATAAAAATTACTGGCTTTTTCTTGATATACATTGCAAAGTACCAGTTATTTCATGGATCTCTTTCCAAGTTCAAGGACGGATTGGGGGTGTAATTTATTTCGAGGATATCAAAATTGGGTTACTTGCTGTGTCAGCAGATTATCCTCCTACCGATGTTGTTAAGTATTCACGTTTTACTGAAATGATTCGGTTGTCGAAACCTAATCGCAACGATCTCAATTGAGAGCAGCATCTTGTAGGGTGCGTCAGATTTGAGCAATTGGTGATTATCAACATATTTTTGATATCTGACGCACCCTACAAATTTACTGAGAAGAAGGGAAAATTTTTCAGCGCGATTCCAATTTAGAGACTCGCGTCTCTAATTTATTAACTTGTTGTTTCAATTCCACTATCAAAATTGATAGTCTGTCTATAATGCGATCGCGCTCTGGTTGTGATAAGTTTCGTCTAGGAGTCTGCGATTGTGGTGGGTTATTTGATATTCTTAAAGATGGAGACTGGCGACTTTGATTTAGTTGCGCCTCAACCTGACTTAGCCGCAACTGGAAACGATTAAAATCTGCTTCTAGGTTGTTGATGCGCGATTCTACTTGCTGTGACGAGGCGGTATTTGATAACAAGCCAATCCAGATCATTAGTACCAAAACCCCGGAGAATAATACTCTTTTAAACATTTGATTTAACCTTTGGGGGAGGTGGGGATAAATGACAAATAAAAAATGACCAGTAGAGTTTATTTGCGCCAACCTAATTATCAGATTTTAAACTTGAAAATAACCTTTCCCAATCGATAGATTGAGTGCTATTTTCTCCGGATTTCACCTCAAATGTGAGATTGGTCACTCTTGGTTGTTGTATCGCTTGTACACAAATTTCTGCAACATCCTCACGACTGATTTTACCTTTAATATTATCACCTTGCTCCAATATTAATGAGTTACCCCCAACCTCCTCTGTTAACGCACAAGGTCTAATAATGGTGTAAGGAATTCCACTCGCTCTTACACTATCTTCTCCCTTCAGTTTCCAAGTTAAAATTCCTCCCAATTGGTCATTTAATCTTACCGCTGGGGGTTCTTCATCTAAATTAATTCCAGCTCGTCCGGGACGAGTCACACCTGCTGAACTAACGAGGACAAACTGTGGTAAAATTTTCCCGCCATAAGCTTTGATTGATTCGATTTGTAAAGTAAAACCACCAGGTGTAAATTTAGGATTTAAAGCACCATCATATTCAAACTTGCTCAACATCAGTTGAAAAGAGCAAACTTTGCTAATATCAATTTTTGAAGCATCTGGCACAACTTTAGCTCGAAATACCGGAATCAAATCGGCAAAAGGAATGGAAATATTTATCCAGGTATTCGCTACAGTATCGAAAGAATAACTGTAACCAAGTCCATCCCATTTCGCTTCTGTCCGCAGGAATATTTTATAACGCTGACCGTCACCTCTAACCCGCAATTCCACACCTTCATAACCAGATAAATTAAAAGCTGGATCAAAATTCTTCGTTCTCACAGAAGCAAATCCCCCAGAGTTGGCGGTGGAAACATTCCCAGCAAATAAAGCTGTATTTTCTACAAATTGGATATTACTTGCACTCACCCCACCCATCACCACATCATCCAAAGCCCCCCAGATATTCTTTAATTCTGCTGATGGATTTGTGAAATCAAATATCAGTTTTTCATCTGATTTCTTTAAATATGGTGTCGCCGCTACTACCAAGTTTTTGACACCTTGATACTCCACATTTTCTGGAGTATCGCCAACGATTTCCGGTTGGTAAAATTTGATTCCTTGATAATATTTAGCTCTATCTGCAGTATCTCCCTCAACAGGTTGCACACGCACTGCTGTACAACACACCACAGCTTGAATATTCGCCAAAACTAAGGGACTCAAAGTTTCTGGCTTAGTGATATCCGCAACAATTAAGTCAACATCATTACCAAGAATTGACCGTGCTTTTTCCAGATTGCGGACAAGCGATCGCACTTGATAACCCCGTTCCACCAATCGCCGCACCACACGTTTACCCACACCACCCGTGGCACCCGCTACCAAGATTACACCCATATTAGTTCCTCCAAAGGTTTGATTTTGATTATCCTGAGAACGACCTTGGATTAACTGCTTTAAGCATTTAAAAAAAGGAATTACCTCAAAATATGCCAGAGTTTGAATAAACCTACCAAAATCCCAGGGCGAACGACTTTTATCAGACATAATCACATTCTTATAATTTTCTTCACTCTAATTCTATTATACCAATTTTCATTTCACTTATTTAC
>CAVYXS010000306.1:0-19369 GCA_963772205.1 uncultured cyanobacterium | reverse complement strand
GTTTCTTACAAAGAAAATACGCTCAATATCACTGTTTGGGTTTCCCATCCTTGGCTGGGAGATGGGATAACTGAGGTTGATCCGTATTTTCGGTTTAATCCCCTGTCCCTGGTTGAGCTGACAGGTGAGGCTGCAAGCTACAATATTCATTCAGAAACCCAGAAACAAGTAATGAGCTTACCAGTAACCCTGGAAAAACCCAAAAATTTAGCTGATTCCCACTCCGATGTTTTTGCGGTTAATTCGGGTATTGATTTAGCTAAACCGCCTGGTAGTTTGTCTCGCGAAAGCTTGGGTTTGTTGCTCAGTTGTGAGCTGGCAGAATTACATGGTGGACAAATTTCAATTCAAGGTTCACCAGAATCTGGATACCGCTATTTGCTGACTTTACCACTACAATTGGCGACTGCCTCACCAGCTGTGAGTGATATGTCATGACATTTTGTTGTTTTATATAGTCAAGTGATAGCTGTCTGGGATTAGCACGAGGGGAAATTATTTAGATTATGGCTAATGGACAATATAGCGGTTATCGGTTGAGTCCAATACACTCGCAAGGGCACGGCAGTGCCGTGCCCCTAAACGCGACGATATAATTTTGTATTGCATCCAACTGAGAAGCGCTATAGTCAACAGTCAAGGGGAGCCACTTTCCGGCTTTGGTCTCCCCAAGTGGCTTTAAAAAGTAGTTAATGTAGACTAAAGGCTATGGACTATTGGCTAAATTTCCAAATTGCAATCTGCGATATTACCTTTTTCTAACTACCCGCATTATGATCAACCTGAGTTCTGCGTGGGCGTGCTAATCGATCACAGCGTTTTTTATGAATTTAGTCTGGCAACGATTTACTTTATCTTCAATACCAATCCAAGAATATCTGACTACCAGCTATCTACATCGCTCTCTGGTGGGGATGTTGCGTTCTTGGCGGCAAAGTAGTGTCTTGATTCAGTCGGGAGACACGATAGCAGCGGCTTTACTCAGCCTGGTATATGCTCTGGCACCTTTTGTTTCTAGTAACTTGGTGGGGTTGTTGCTGACGGCTTGTGTGGGATTTTGGTTGCTGCTAACTTTATCTGATGAAGCAACACCAAAAACCTCATCAGTTACTCCCATTCATTTGTTGATCATGCTGTACTGGGGAATTGCTGTAGTTGCTACAGCATTATCACCAGTGAAAAAAGCAGCTTTAAATGACTTGGGAACTTTGACACTTTATTTATTGCTGTTTGCCCTGTGTGCTAGGGTGCTGCGATCGCCTCGTTTGCGCTCGTGGATTATCACCCTTTACCTACATGTAGCCCTAATTGTCAGTATATACGGATTGCGACAATGGTTTTTTGGTGCTGCTGCTCTGGCAACTTGGGTTGATCCCGAATCTCCTTTGGCTAAGACTACCAGGGTTTACAGTTATTTGGGTAATCCCAATTTATTAGCTGGGTATTTGCTGCCATCTGTAGTTTTTAGTTTAGTGGCTATTTTTGCATGGCAAGGCTGGATCAGAAAAGCTCTAGCATTAACAATGTTTATTGTCAATAGTGCCTGCCTAGTTCTGACTTTTAGTCGTGGCGGCTGGATTGGACTAGTAGTGGCAATTTTGATCGTGATGACATTACTAGTTTATTGGTGGAGCGTAGACATGCCGCCTTTTTGGCGCACTTGGTCACTACCGATTATTTTAGGAGGTTTAATTGGGGTATTATTGCTAGCAGTCATCTTTGTTCAGCCAGTACAAGACAGAGTTATCAGTATTTTTGCTGACCGCAAAGATAGCAGTAATAACTTTCGCCGGAATGTTTGGGATGCTGTCTTCGAGATGATTCGCGATCGCCCAGTTATTGGTATTGGCCCTGGTCACAATGCTTTTAATCAAATTTACCCCCTCTACCAACGTCCTCGTTTTAGTGCTTTGAGTGCCTATTCGATTTTACTAGAGGTAACTGTGGAAACTGGCTTTTTGGGTTTAAGCTGTTTTCTCTGGCTACTAATTGTGACTTTTAATACGGGATGCCTACAAATACGCCGTTTGCGAAAATTGGGTAGTGTAGAAGAGGGATTTTGGTTAATCGGAGCGATCGCTTCGATGGCGGGGATGCTGGCTCACGGTACCGTTGATACTGTCTGGTTTCGTCCGGAAGTGAATAGTCTCTGGTGGCTCATGGTCGCCTTGATTGCTAGTTACTGGACACCTTTAACTCAAAATCAAACCACAGACTTAAATTCACCCAACCGCGAAACAGCAGCAAACTAATATCAGTCCCTTATCAGACAACAACCAGGGCGGGAAGACCCCGCCCCCACCCTAAAGTCACAACTGACAATTTGGAATTGCTTAATCTCTGTAGCTTGTAGCCCCTGGTGTTTTGGGATCTCGATAACGGGTTGTTTCCTCGTCACGTCTTCTACCTGTCAGACCACCTAGACCTAATAGACCAATTAATCCGAGCCAACCCCAATTAAAATCATTGCGATCATACGTTGTTGTAGTTGGGTTTGTATCACTCCTAGGGGAATTAGTCACCTGAGCTTGAACGGGTATAGTTAAAGGCAAAATTGCCATACTCAAAGTCAGAACACCAGCGCCGACTACTTTGGTAAAATTACGTGTCATGGTGAAAGTCCCTCATCCAGTGCAAAGTCACTCATCACTGTATCGATTCCCCAAATCACAAAAATCAATCTCCAGCTATAAACTAGGCATTTTCTTCACTAACGCTGGGGATATATTGACGCTTAATAATTTTTCATCGCCCGTTGCATATCCCGCTGATCTTGGCGTTTTTTCAAATCGTCTCGCTTGTCGTGGAGCTTTTTACCTTTGCCAAGGGCGATCACCACTTTTACCTTACCCCGTTTGAAATACATCTTCAAAGGAACTAGAGTTAAACCCTGTTGTTCCACTTTACCAATTAACTTGCGGATTTCTTGCCGATGCAATAACAGCTTGCGGGTGCGGCGCGGTTCATGATTAAAATATGATCCACTAGCAGTATAAGGAGAGATATGGGCGTTGATTAACCATGCTTCGCCATCGCGAATCAATGCATAGCCATCTTGGAGGTTGACTCTACCCGCACGAATTGACTTAACCTCCGTTCCTACCAACTGAATTCCAGCTTCGTAGGTGTCCAAGATTTCATACAAATAACGGGCTTGACGATTTTCGGTAATAACTTTGTAACTTTCGCTCTTTTCGTTCTTTTCGCTCATTGAAAATTTTACGTGGGTGAAATGTACCTAACAAATCGTTTAAACTGGCTAGAAAATAGCGGCTAGTACTATGTCAAATTTTAATTGATGGGTAAATAATTCCTTAAGCACCAATAAAAGTGCTTCAAAATCTACCGACTTTAGTCCTGACGACCTATTGACTGCCTCCCAGAGTAAGTTTACAAATTTAGTTGAGAGTGCTACTCTATAACCCTTGTACTAATTTAGCTTTTTCGAGTTCTCAATTGAAACCTTTGCAGCAACTCTCGCCTCTGGGAAATCATGTATTTAATTTACTGTAAAAGCAGCAAATTCTCTATAGTGTTGATTATTGGTTAAGAATTACAAAGTTCTTGGCATCTCCCACCTTCTAGAAGTTGAAGTTGCGTTACATTTCGTTTAACCTTTATAAATATTTAACATTTTCTTTATAAATTAACTCTTAGGCGGTCATTAGCTGTTAATCCTGTCATATTATGAAACATAAGAACACCATTCATGCCTGTGTTGACTAATAGCGTTCAGAGAAGCAAATATCTTAGTAACAAAAATGCTAGGGGTGTACTATCCATGCCCTTGACGATCCTTGTAGTGGATGACGACTTGGGTACTCGTCTGTCTATTAGCGATTATCTTGAACTGTCTGGCTACTCGGTGATCACAGCTAATGATGGTCAAGAGGCGTTAATGATAGTAGAAGAGTATCGTCCTGATTTGATTGTGACTGATATTGTTATGCCGCAAATGAACGGCTATGAATTGGTGCGCCGGGTGCGTCAACAACCGCCGTTCCGGTTATTACCTGTGATTTTATTAACAGCACGTACCAAGACCCAGGAAAGAATTCTGGGCTACCAATCGGGGTGTGATTTATACTTACCCAAACCTTTTGAACTAGAAGAGTTAGCAGCAGCCATTCGCAATTTGTTAGAGCGATCGCAAATTATTCAATCTGAGTATCGCTTTTCTCATCAAGAAAATTTGGGCAATTCCACCCAAACCAAAGCGCTGGAACCCTATCACTCACAATTTACTCATATTCAGAAATCCCAAATGTTCTCATCCCTGACTACCAGAGAACAGGAAGTGTTAGATCTGTTGACTCATGGTCTTTCTAATGCCGAAATGGGTCATCAGCTGCATCTGAGTGCGCGGACAGTGGAAAAGTATGTTAGCAGTTTATTGCGAAAAACCGAAACTAGTAACCGAGCCGAACTCGTCCGCTTTGCGATTAAGCATGGTTTGGTGGAATAACAGTGCTGAATCAAAAAACCAGAAATTACTTTTACGCTAAAGCACTAAGGCTCAACTAGAAATATTTTAAATTTTTTTTAACTTCTAACTTATCCGAAAATGTTTTCTGGCTTGTAGTAGCGCTTCACCGCCAGAGAGCTTCAAACTAAGCGCTGAAGCGCTACTACGAACTTTTACCTTTTTTTTAGGTTGAACTACTTATCACGTTCGGGTAATTATAACTGTTCTCAGTTGGATGCAATACAAAATTATATCGTCGCATGTAGGGAACATTGCCGTGCCCTTACGAGTGTATTGGACTCAACCGATAACTGCTATATTTGTTGCTTGCTAACATATTTCAGCAGACCAGCACATGCATCGACAAGTAGATCTATGACCTGATTAAATCCTTCTGCTCCACCGTAGTAGGGATCGGGAACTTCCTTCAGGCTGTGTTGAGAACAAAAGTCACACATTAAAAGGACTTTATGGGCATACTGTTGGCTGGGGTCAAGAGAGAGGATATTATGATAGTTTTCTTGATCCATTGCCAAAATCAAATCAAAGTCTTGAAAGTCTGATTTTTGAAACTGGCGGGCTTGACATCTGACAATTTAATTCCCAGCTTGCTAGTAGCTGCAGCACTCATGCGGCGGTCTGGGGGACTACCAATGTGATAACTCGATGTACCCGCAGAATCACAGATGATGCTTTCGCTCAAGCCCGCTTGAGCGATCAAATGATTCATAATATTTTCTGCCGATGGTGAGCGACAGATATTACCTAGACAGACAAATAACAACTTGTAAGGCATAAATATTTTATTTTGGGAGTCAGTTGTCAGTGGTTAGTAGTCAGTAGGTTTTTACCACTGACAACTGATAACTAACTAAAACCCAGGTAGTTCCAGCCCACTGGTTAAATCTTCCATGCGTTCCCGCATTGTGGCTGTGGACTTGATATAGGCATCTTTCATTGCTGCTGTTACCAGATCGGACAGTACGTCTGCACCCTCTGTCAGAGCATTGGCGGAAATTTCCACCCGTTTGGGTTCTTGATTCCCGCTGACAATTACCTTGACAAGACCCCCACCAGATTCGCCGATAATCTCCATTTGCTCCAATTCTTCTTGGAGTCGCTTTGCACCTTCTTGAACTTGCTGGGCTTTTTTGAAAGCTTCCGCGAGTTCTTTCATTTTTCCCAAGCCAAAACCAAATCCCTGTCCTTTTCCTGTCATAAATGATGGTTCGCGTGTGCGTTGAATTACAAATCAAATTCAATTATAGATGCGGTGGGGAATTTGCCCCTTTTTTTACTGATAATTAATACACCCTTTGCTAGGAGTTAGATATTGGGTATTGGGGAAGAATTTTCACCAGTCCCCAGTCCCGTGTATCTTAACAAGCAGGTTGAAATTCGCCCACCATTTTAACTTCTGGCTCTAACCAAATAGACCACTGGTCTTGTACCTGATGTTGGATATGACGGATGAGATAGAAAATATCGCTAGCCTTAGCCCCTCCACGGTTAACAATAAAATTGGCATGGAGTTGTGCTACTTGCGCTCCACCAATTTGGAAGCCTTTAAGTCCGGTTTCTTCAATTAACCAGCCAGCGGAGTAAGGTTTGGGATTGCGGAATACACTACCACAACTGGGGAAATTGTAGGGTTGGGTACTGAGCCGATGCTGTTTGTGTTGCTTGGTTGTTGCCAAAACTAGTGCTGGATCGGCTCCTGGTTGGAGTTGGAGGGTGGCTTGAGTAACTATGCGATCGCCCCCTTGCAGCAATGAGGTGCGGTAGCTGTAACCTAACTCAGCGCTGGTGAGAGTTTCCACTGTACCATCTGGTGAAAGTACCTGGGCGCTGACTAACATATCTGCGATACAGCTATTGTGTGCCCCAGCATTCATCACCACAGCACCCCCGGCGGTTCCAGGGATACCAACAGCCCACTCTAATCCTTGCCATCCTAAATCTGCTGCTTGCCATGCTAAAGCAGGAATCGATTCCCCAGCCGCCACAGTTAATTGTCCTGTGCCTTGGGTCAAAGTTGCTATAGCGGAGATGACGAGTACCGATGACTAAGCCTGGTAGTCCGCGATCGCTCACTAATAAGTTTGACCCCGCTCCCAATATTTTTACTGCGAGATTTTGGGTTTTTGCATACTCTATCGCTGCCTGTAGCGCTTCTAAGTTGCGGGGGGCGACGTAACATTCGTGCTGCTCCACCCAACTCTATAAGAAGTAAACGCTGATAAGGAAGCATGGGTCTTAATCGCACAATCAGTGCCTGGTAAGTAAATTAACTTACTCTCGGCGGAATTAGCCGTTTCCTGTTGCTTTGTAGTCAAACTAGAAACTGTGCTGACGTTTCCAGCTGCCTGGGAGATTGTCATCTTTTACGTCAATGGGTGAAATTTTTACATTTATCGGTCGTAACAATACGGCATAGCTTGAATCAATATAACCGTGGCTCTACGGTTACTTTGCCAGGGTAATGAAACAATGCCTGTAGTCTTCACTTAGGATGTGGCTTTAGCCGGTTCGCGAAGTGTGGCGATGATTTCGGGAATCAGCCTGATTCAAGTTTCCTGCACCCAGAAACAGCGCTAAGTCACCAGGACGCAGAGTTTGCAGTAATAATTCACTACATTGACGACAAGGTTGGTTGATAAATCACCTGCGGGTGATGTTCGGCAATTGCTGCTGCCAATAGTTCACCACTGATTTGTCCTAAATTGGCTTCTCCTGCACTGTAAATATCAGTCAGCACCACCAAATCAGCATGAATAAAGGATTCAGCAAATTCTGTTAAAAAGGTAAATGTCCGGCTATAGCGATGAGGTTGGAAGATAGCAACGACTCTTTGCCCTGGCCTGGCTTGGAGGCGCGCTGCAGCTAGAGTAGCACGAATTTCGCTTGGGTGATGGGCATAGTCATCGATGAAGGTAATGCCATTGACTTCACCCCGGAACTCAAAGCGGCGTCTAGCGCCTTCAAATGTGGCAATACCTTTGGAATTTCTCCAAATTCTAATCCCTAAAGCTCGACCAACAGCCACTGCTGCTAGGGAATTGCTGAGGTTATGCCGACTAAAAGACGCAAATTCAAGACTCCTAAGGCTTTACCTTTTTCCCAAACCAAAGCTGTGGTGCCATCAGCGCGATAGTCTATATTGGTGACGTAGTAGTCTGCGTTGGTGTCTGGGTGTAGGCTATAGGTGATTGTTGGTTGCAGGCGATCGCGTACTGTGGCACAATCAATGCTACCTACCAAAATTTTGCAACCCTGAGCGAATTTTTGGAAGATCTCTACCACTTCCTCTAATGTTTCGTAGTGGTCTGGATGATCTAGTTCGATATTGGTGATGATGCCAATTTCCGGAGCATGTTTTACCAAAGAACCATCTGATTCATCTGCCTCTGCCACTAGATACGGACTTTGCCCCAATCGGGCATTGCCTTCCCAAGCATTAACTTCGCCACCTACAATAATAGTTGGGTCTAAACCGGCTTCTAGTAGCATATAACCAATCATACTACTGGTTGTAGTTTTACCGTGGGTTCCAGCAACGGCAATACTCTGGTAATCAGCAATCAAAGCTGCTAGTACATCCGAACGATGCCAAATTGGGCAACCCAATTCCACGGCTGCTTTGTATTCCAAATTAGTTGTATTAATTGCTGTTGAACAAATTACTTGTGGCAGTATTGACTGTGGACATTAACATATAATTCTGCTCTGAATTTAATCCTACTCCAACCGATAGCTGAGGACGAAAGAATTCGAGATTACTTGCCTCTTGCCTACTAAAAATATGAGTGCCGATAGATTCCAATTTTCGCGTAATATGGTTAGGACGCAAATCCGAACCTGATACTGGCAATTGACGCTTGGCTAGAACATATGCCAGCGCTGACATTCCTATGCCGCCGATGCCAATGAAATGAAATGGTCTACCGCTAAAATCTATAGAATTACTCATTGATTGCTCCTCTTACACCACACCACACCATAATCACAATAGACACGGGTATCATAACAGGAATTTGATTTTTACTGTAACTGCTCCTGTATCATTTGCCTAACTAATGTTCCGTCAATTTTACCTCTGATGATGTTGTTGTTCAGAATGATTTTACCTTGATTGGAGGTATTTGCTATTTCTGAACTGTATCTTTTGATTATTCCGAAAATTTGTCGCTACATCGGGAAAGAAATTCTTGTAATGTCAAATACATATTTTGCGGTTGCTTACTGGAATTGGCTTAAATAGTAGATTCGTGGTGAAACAGCTTTTAAATTGCATCAAGTCTAGTCCAGAATTGATTACAATAGTACATTGATAGTGAAAATATTTGGCAATTGAATACAGCCATTTTGTAACTGGATGCAGCAAATAGCAATTTTTGGCGGCACATTTGATCCAATTCATTGGGGACATATGCTCGTAGCCGAGACAGCTTTGCATCAAATACCTGTAGAAAAGGTAATTTGGGTGCCATCGCGAAATCCTCCACACAAACAAGCGGCTTTGTTTCGGCATCGCCTAGAAATGCTGCAACAAGCTATAAAAGACAATCCTGCCTTTACTCTCTCATTAATTGCAGAAAATCGCTCTGGAACATCCTATGCCATCAACACCTTAATCGACTTATCTGGGTTTTACCCAAATACTCACTGGTACTGGATTGTCGGCTTGGATACCTTCCGAACCTTACCCCATTGGTACCGTGGACACGAACTCGCACAAATGTGTGATTGGTTAATTGCACCCAGACTGGTAGGTGGTGAGACTATAGCTCAAACTGAGTTCATCTGCAAGCAAGTGGAGCAACAACTGCAAGAACAGTCAGTCAACATTCACTGGCAATACCTGAATATACCCTT
Source organism: uncultured cyanobacterium (assembly GCA_963772205.1). Lineage (GTDB taxonomy): Bacteria > Cyanobacteriota > Cyanobacteriia > Cyanobacteriales > Nostocaceae > Gloeotrichia. The sequence goes on along the minus strand of CAVYXS010000306.1, from coordinate 10,029 downwards.
AGTAGGAGTTTCGTCAAGTCTCATTCGTCAACTCGTCCGCGAAGGTCAATCAATTCGTTATCTAGTACCGGAACCCGTGAGGTTGTACATCCCTATCCACAATCTCTACATCAACAATTCTGAATAAATCATGAGTTTTTTTGTAGATACATCACTTTAAGGTTATAAATACTCCCCCCCTTTGCGATATGATTGGGGTCAACGATATCAACTTATAGGCATAAATACAGAGGGCAAGATACTGTGATTAGAGTTGCAATCAACGGTTTCGGGCGAATCGGGCGTAACTTTGCACGTTGCTGGGTAGGGAGACAGAATAGTAAGATCGATTTAGTCGCTATTAACGACACATCAGATCCGAGAACGAATGCTCATCTGCTGAAGTATGACTCCATGCTAGGGAAGTTAAAGGATGTTGACATTAAAGCTGATGATAACTCGATCACCGTTAACGGTAAAACCATTAAATGCGTATCTGATCGCAATCCAGAAAACTTGCCCTGGAAAGAATGGCAGATTGATCTGATTATCGAAGCAACTGGGGTATTTACCAGCAAAGAAGGGGCTTTGAAGCATGTGAATGCTGGCGCCAAAAAAGTGCTGATCACCGCCCCTGGCAAAAATGAAGATGGTACCTTTGTCGTCGGCGTGAATCATCACGACTATGACCACAACATACACCACATCATTAGTAATGCCAGCTGTACCACCAACTGCTTGGCTCCCATCGCCAAGGTGTTGCACGAAAAATTTGGCATCATCAAAGGCACGATGACCACCACCCACAGTTATACTGGTGACCAACGTTTGCTAGACGCTTCTCACCGTGATTTACGTCGGGCTAGAGCAGCAGCTATCAACATTGTCCCTACTTCTACTGGTGCAGCAAAAGCAGTGGCGCTTGTCATACCAGAGCTTAAAGGTAAGCTAAATGGTGTTGCCTTGCGTGTACCTACTCCCAACGTCTCAATGGTAGATTTCGTGGTACAAGTTGAGAAGCGTACGATTACTGAAGAAGTCAACCAAGCTCTCAAAGAAGCCGCAGAAGGACCTCTAAAAGGCATTTTGGACTATAGCGAACTTCAACTAGTATCATCCGATTATCAAGGTAGTGACGCTTCTTCGATTGTTGATGCTGCTTTGACTTTGGTTCTAGGGAATGACCTAGTAAAAGTTATGGCTTGGTATGACAATGAGTGGGGCTATAGCCAACGAGTTCTCGATTTAGCAGAATTAGTTGCCGAAAAGTGGGTTTAATGCTACTCACACATAGAGATTACTTCCCATAAATGGGCAGTGTTGGCTCAGACGGGAGTAATCTGATAGACTCAAGTCAGGTAAAGCCGCCGTCAAATCGGATTTTTTGCACTGCTTTATCTATTTTTTACCTAACACAACTCAAACTGTTGAATCCATAGGCTTAATCCTGGTTAAAAAAGTAATCCCCAATGTTTTCAGGGCATGAGGGCTAGTAGTTTCTTTCAGAAATTTTAGCCCTTCGACTCCGCTCAGGGCTAACGGTGAGGGAAGCCGAACCGTTAGGACAAGGGACTAAAATAACCAACCCAAGTGTCTAGCTTCAGCTATCTTTGGGTAGCTTTGTCTAGATTTTTATGAGCGGTTCACGCAATAAAGTTAAGCGCGAGGACTGAGGAATTAAAACTCATAACTCTTCACTCCTAACTCTGAAAATGTTGAAATCCTTGGCTAAGATTCAGAACTTGGTCAGGGATTTCTCTGTTTTCATCGTATAACAGTACAGTGGTATCGTCTGTAATATGTCCGACAATCGCTGCTCCTTGACCTAGTTGTTTCACTAATTCAGATGCTGGCTGTTGTGGCAAGCAAAGCACTAATTCAAAGTCTTCGCCACCGTATAAAGCGTATTCAGTTTGTGTATTTTTTGGCAATAAAACTTCAAAAACTGCTGGTACAGGAATTTTCCTATATTCCAAAATAGCGCCAACACCACTGGCGCGACAAATTTGCAAAATTGCGTCTGCTAAACCGTCGCTGCTGTCCATACCAGCGATGGGGGGAGAATAGGTGTCTAAAATTTGCCAGAGGATGGGTAAGACATCTAATCGTGGTTGGGGACGCTGGTGTGCGGCGATTAAAGCCGCCTTATCTGTATAATTGAGGTTTGTCCCTAATGTGGGATTTAAGAGCAATTCTAAGCCCCCACGGGAGGCTCCATGAACACCTGTAACCACGATCGCATCCCCCACTTGAGCAGCGCCACGGCGGATAATATGATTGGGGTTAACTTGACCGAAGGCGGTGATTGCCAGAGTAGTGATTGGCGATCGCACAATATCACCACCCACAATTGGCGTATTGTACTTTTGCAGGCATTCTGTCATACCTTGGTACAATCGTTCTACCCAACTAACGCTAAGTTCTCCAGGTAGTCCTAGTCCGACAGTTATTCCCAGCCCAGAAGCACCCATTGCGGCTAAATCGGATAAATTAGCAGCAGCAGCTCGCCATCCAGCATCTTCTGGGGAAGTGGTAGCATTGCTAAAATGCACGCCATCAATCAATAAATCTGTTGTCACTACTAAAGATAGTCCTGGTTGTGTTACTAACACTGCTCCATCATCGCCAATAATTTCCGGCGGACAGAAGCGCTGTAATCTTTCTAAAAGATCTTGTTCCCCAATATCTTTAACTTGTTTAGTCATTTGTCAGTTGTGAAGCCAGATGAATTTTCACTCTTAACTCAGCACTCACTGAGGTTAGGATAAGAGTATCGTCTAGGAGGCTGTTGGGATGGTAACAACACCAGTAACCAGCGTCACGTTTGCGGAGTACTTAACCTATGATGACAGTACAGGGTTCCATTATGAACTGGTGGATGGCAGGCTAGAGCTAATGAATCCACCGACTATTGAACATTTCTTAATCGTCAAATGGCTTGAGCAATTACTCGATGCAGAAATCCAACGGTTAAATTTACCTTGGCTGTCTTTTCGCGAAAGTGGTTTAAGAACGGGGCAAAATAAATCTAGGTTGACTGATTTGTGTGTGGTGACGCTGGAACAAGCAAAAGAATTGACGAAGGTGTCAGCAGTATTTCAATCACCACCGTTACTAATTGTCGAAGTGGTAAGTCCAGAGTCGGTGAAACGGGACTATCGCTATAAGCGTTCTGAATACGCGGCGCTGGAGGTTCCTGAGTATTGGATTGTTGACCCACTGGCAGGGCAGATTTCTGTATTATTACTGGAAGAAGGACTGTATGAAGATTCAGTTTTTACCAACAGTCAGCAGATTGTCTCACGGACTTTTCCAGAATTAAAAATTGCTGTTGAACAGGTTTTGAATGCTGGGAATCTTGCTTAAAAATATGATTTTGTTCGTAGTAAGTGCTTTAGCACATAATTAAATCAGCACTAAAGTGCTTACTACAAAATATATCTAGGCGGGTTGGGGCTGAACTAAATTTTCTATTCCTTGAACCACGGTTGCGGATTCTATTTTGTCACCCGCCGTTAGTTTATCCAAAATGTCTTGTCCTTCGGTAAGATAGCCAAAAACGGCGTAACGCCCATCTAACAGGTTACGTCCTGCTGGGGTGAGTTCTGGTTCAAAGAGAAAGAAGAAAAATTGCGAAGAACCGCCATTGGCTTCGTTTTCTGGACGAGCCATGACTACTGCACCAAAGGAAGAAAAAGGCAGAACTGGCATATCGAGGTAACGTCCGGCATCTTCTAGAGTAATGCCGTAGGTGGGTTCTTTATCACCTTGAGCGAGAATTTCTAAGGGAATGGCGCGGTATTTGCCAGTATTGGGGTCAATAAAACCTACTTCCTTCCCTGGTGGATCTCCACTTTGCAAGAAATAAGATTCTTCTGAACGGATGAATTCTAGACCGTTATAAAAACCGCGTTGTACTAAATCCACAAAGTTACCAGCGGTGACAGGGGCGCTGTAACCGTCTAGCACAACAGTGAGGTTGCCTTTGTTGGTTTTGATATCTACAGTAGCACGACCCTTGAGTTGGGGTAAATTACTGTACTCTTGAGGCACTTCAAAAGGAAATTCCTTGACCATCGCCTCTTCTAACTGGGTGACGAGATTGAGCAATTTATCTCGTTCTTCCAGGATTTTGGCTTTATCCTTGACTTTCACCAATTCTTCGACTGCAGTCACACCAGATTTTAATTCAGCAATCCAAGCTTGGGCTTGGGGTTGGCGTTCTGCGGGAACACTTGCTAGGATTTGGGAGGGTTTATCAAGAACCCGCGATGCTTTGCTTGAGATCTCTGGAGATAGCACCCCAACGCCGATTTGCTCGCAGTTGGTTGGATATATCTTCTAAACTAGCTTGTAGCTCCCGCACTGGTTTGTTGTCTATGGGGAGTGCATACCGCAAGAGCGCTCGTCCGTCAGTAATCGCATTCCCAGATGGTAGGGCGGCGCTACTGGAGGGAGTCCACCCAGCTGTACTTATGCCTAAAAATATTGTTACCAGCAGTATTGCCATGAGGCTGTTGTTCAGCCAGGATTTTAATAGGTTCATGGATTGGCTCAAATGCAGTATCAAATTGTTGACTGGACGTAACCCATCCATCATCTTCCCACAGTAGGAGTGCTGAGTGTTGAGTTAGGAGATGGGGAGATGGGAGGAAGAACTTGACAACTGAAAAAAGACAAATAACCAATGACTCCTCTGGAGGGGTACAATAAATGCCGATTGTCTTCCAAAATTTGCAAGTTTCATGATCTCCAGTAACGACTTTCGCCCCGGTGTCTCAATTGTATTAGATGGTTCTGTATGGCGAGTAATGATTTCCTCCACGTTAAGCCAGGTAAGGGTGCGGCTTTTGTGCGGACAACACTAAAAAATGTCCAGAATGGTAAAGTTCTGGAAAAAACTTTCCGGGCTGGGGAAACAGTACCGCAAGCGACTCTTGAAAAAATCACGATGCAGCATACCTATAAAGAGGGTGATGAATTCGTGTTTATGGATATGGAATCTTATGAAGAAGGTAGATTGAGCGCTACACAGATTGGCGATCGCGTAAAGTACCTCAAAGAAGGTATGGAAGTTAACGTCATTCGTTGGGGCGAACAAGTCCTAGAAGTGGAACTACCTAACTCTGTGGTTCTGGAAATTATCCAAACAGATCCAGGTGTTAAAGGTGACACTGCAACTGGTGGTACTAAACCAGCAATTGTAGAAACTGGCGCAACTGTAATGGTTCCCTTGTTTGTAGCTCAAGGTGAACGCATAAAAATTGATACTCGTGAAGATAAATATTTAGGCAGGGAATAATTTACATCTCATCTGAGTGCAAATCCCGATTTCAATCCCTTTATAGGGATTAAATCCCTGCCAAACCTAAAATGCTTTTTTACGGACAGGTTGAGGAAATAAAAACTGTGTCATTGGACTTTAATGAAATTCGCCAGCTGCTAGCAACGATCGCCCAAACAGATATTGCCGAAGTAACGCTCAAAAGCGACGATTTTGAGTTAACGGTACGTAAAGCTGTTAGTTTCAACAATCACTTTGTGTCAGTGAGTCAAACAGCCTCAGGTGGTGTGGTTGGTTCGGGATTGACATCGGTTTCTCCCATTGGCAACCAAATAGTACCGACTGTAAGCACGGAAACACGCATCTTAGATAATGCGACAAGCGCCAGTGTGCAGTCGTCAGGAAATCCACCTTCAACAATTGACAAGAGATTAGTAGAAGTGCCTTCGCCGATGGTAGGCACGTTTTATCGCGCTTCTGCACCAGGAGAGGCAGCATTTGTAGAAGTGGGCGATCGCGTCCGCAATGGTCAAACAGTGTGTATCATAGAAGCTATGAAGCTAATGAACGAAATTGAAGCTGAAGTTTCTGGACAAGTGATGGAAATTTTGGTGCAAAATGGCCAACCTGTAGAATATGGTCAGCCTTTGATGCGAATTAACCCTGATTAAGTATTAATGTATATATGAAATGATTCATTGTTAAAGTTGTCAGTTCTCGCGGGTTAATCCTGATGAAACAAACGTTGCCTGTACCTCCAGAAGTGGTGCAACAAGTAGCTGAATACTTCAGTCTGTTAAGCGAGCCGATGCGTCTGCGGCTGTTGCACTTACTACGGGATGAAGAAAAGTGTGTGCAAGAATTGGTAGAAGCCACACAGACTTCTCAGGCCAACGTGTCAAAACACCTGAAGGTAATGTGGCAAGCGGGAATCCTTAGCCGCCGCAGTGAAGGAACTTGTGCCTATTACCGGGTGGAAGATGAAATGATTTTTGAATTGTGCAATCGGGTTTGCGATCGCCTCGCTACTAGGTTAGAACAGCAAGCCCGCAGCTTTCGGGTGTTGAATGGTAAGAATTAAATCAGTGGTCAGTTGTTTTTTGTGGAAAATCCACTGACAACTGACTACTGACAACTAAACTAAAGTGGATAATTTTTCTGAAAGTTTTCACGAGTTAATGGCTGTTCTAGCTCGACGCCTTCACCGCCTAAAACATCCAACTGTTTACCGTTGACATCAATATAGACCTTAGCATTGGGATTTAAGCTTGTGGCTGTGTAGACGACTTGTCCAATGCGACCGAGCATTGAGCTACTACCGCCCCCACTGGTAAATTCTTCAGATAAATTAACATGAACTTCATTGTCATGTACGTTTAGTCCCAGTAATTGGGTTCCTTTGGGGATAGTGGTAGAGTCAGTTCCTTCTGTAGGTCCTGCTAACAAATTTTGGAAAGCTTTTTCTAAAACTTGGTTGGGTTGGACTGCAGTTATTTTAACGGGATGGGGAACTAAATCAAAACTTTTATCGGTTGGTTTGAGCCAATAAACATTAGCCTTTTGCTCTTTACCTGGCTGGGGTGTCGTTAGATCTCCGCCTACCGGTAGCTTTGGTTTGATCGCAGAAGAGTTTGACACGCCTGGAGAATTGCTGGAGTTCCATGTAACCCAAGCTACACCGCCACTGACCGCTACAACAGCAGCACAGACTGCTGCTATTACACCTGAAGAAATCCTATTAGATCCTTGTTGGTCTTTCATAATTCCAAACCTTCCTGACTGAGGGCTGAGATGGTTTTTGTGTGAAGAGCAGCCTGGTTAAGGACGATACTTACAACTATAGAGTTTCCAAACAGTTACAGTATGGCTATTTTAGTTAAGATACTGCCATTTTTGATTATCAGTTTGTCATCTTCAATTTTAGAATTTATAATTCTAGGCGTCATCATTCAGGTGATGTATATTTAATATTTTGTGAAGGGGCATGGGGGCAGCCCTGCGTTCCTGTCGCCTTGCGTCGGAATTTTGTGGCGTCATGGGGGAGATAAGGGAGTAGTGAAAAATCCTCATCCGCCTTATCCGCCTTATCCCCCTCATCCCCACTCCTTGAATCTGTCGGATGCGCTTAAATGTTGATCGCGGCGGTAATCCATTGTTTGAGTGTGGTTGTCACTTCTTCAATGGCAATTTCTTGAGTTTTACGGGTGGCTCGTTCTACGACTTCGACTTTACCATTAGCGATCGCTCGTCCGGTGACAATTCTGTAAGGTATGCCGATTAAGTCGGCGTCTTTGAATTTTACTCCTGCCCGTTCATCTCGGTCATCAAGCAAGGTTTCGATGCCGGCTTGATTTAATTCTTTGTAAAGTTTTGTGGCAATTTCGATTTGTTGTGCATCTTTTATGTTAGGGATTGAGATGATAGCGTGATAGGGGGCGATCGCAACTGGCCAAATTATGCCGTCTTTGTCGTAGGATTGCTCTACGGCTGATTGTGCCAAGCGTGAGACGCCGACGCCATAACAACCCATAACTAGGGGTTTTTCTTCTCCCTGTTCATTGGTAAAAGTTGCTCCCATGATTTGGGAATACTTTGTACCCAATTGGAAAATATGTCCTACTTCAATCCCACGGGCGCTTTTTAAGGTTTGTTCTGGGTTGTGGATGGCGCGATCGCCTGGTCTGGCTTTCCGCACATCTACTACTGCATTTTGTATCTTAAATTGCTTGCCCCAATTTGCTCCGACTACGTGATAGCCAGTTTCATTGGCGCCTGTAATGAAGTTTTGTAACTCAGCGGCTGTTTTATCCACCAACCGCAAAAACTGGGAATGTATCTGTTTATCGGCTTTAATATACTCATCAGCAATATCAGGGGCAATATAGCCTAAAGGTAGAGATTTGGCTGCCCATGTTTGTTGTGTTTCGGCATTGGGTACATTTAAAGCAATAATAGATTTAGCACCGTATTGGGGAGCTAACTTGGTCAGTTCATTTTGCAACTTGACTTCATTGACTTCCTGATCGCCTCGGATGCTGACTAAAACTAAGACTGTGACACCATTATCATAAACTGTTTGATAAAGGACGTTCTTCACCACTTGGGTGCTTGAAGCATTCAGCAATTGAGTAACGGTTTCAATCGTTGCTGTTCCAGGTGTATCGCGTTTTTCGTAGGTTGTAAAGGGTGACGATACTACATCAGCGGGTAAAGAAACGGCTTTTTCCACATTGGCCGCATATTTACCATCTTCAGTGTACAGCACTTCGTCTTCTCCAGCTTCCGCCAGCACCATAAATTCTGTGGAACCAGAACCGCCAATAGCGCCAGAATCAGCTTCCACTGCCCGAAAAGCTAAACCACAACGCCGCAGCATGTTGGTATAGGCTTGGTACATATCTTGGTAAGTAGCTTTGAGGCTCTCTTCATCGACATGGAAGGAATAACCATCCTTCATGATAAATTCTCTGCCGCGCATTAAACCAAAGCGGGGACGGATTTCATCGCGGAATTTGGTTTGAATTTGGTAGAGATGCACGGGTAATTGACGATAGGAACGAATCATATCACGAGCGATCGCTGTGATCACTTCCTCATGAGTCGGACCTAATCCTAATTGTTGCTCACGACGGTCAATCAGGGAAAACATAATTCCCTCAGCTTTAGTGTAAGTGTCCCAGCGTCCTGATTCCTTCCAGAGATCAGCGGGTTGTAATTGGGGTAATAAAGATTCTTGTGCTAATGTGGCGTTCATTTCTTCGCGCACAATTTGGGAAACTTTTTGTAATACCCGCCACATCAGCGGGAGATAAGCATAAATACCACTACCGATGCGACGTATATAACCTGCCCGTAGTAATAATTTATGGCTGGGAATTTCCGCATCAGCTGGCTCATCCCGTAGTGTAACGAATAACATTTGTGATAGTCGCATCTTTTATTACCGTTCCCGAATTGCTAAAAAAGTCTGAAAGATAAAGTATAAAGTGTTATGGGTTTTTCATTTTTACTGGTAGCCTGCTATCTTGTGCTTTTTTCGTCAAAAGGATTGGGAATCAGGGATTGAGAAGATGTTGGTACAAATAATGCCAAGTGTGCCGGAATTCTTACCCAGTCACCAGTCACCAGTCCCCATAATTTTAGGAACAAAGTACCTTATCAAATATGATGTATCAAGCACAACCACCCCTAGAATTTATCCCGCCTGCGTTTAACCCCTTGTTTCTGCGAGTTGTCCATCTATTGCTACCGAGTTTTATCAACTGGCAAACAGCGATTACTCAAATTGAAGCAGATAATGTAGAGATTTTGGCGGATCTCTATCGCCAGTTTCAGGATCATAAAATCCGTTTTTTGCTAGCATTTCGCCATCCCCAAACGGAAGATCCATATTCTTTGGGCTATTTGCTGTCTCAACTCGTGCCCAAGGTAGCACGAGAGCAGGGCATAGAGCTAGAAGATCCGACTCATGCTCATTTTATCTCCGATCGCGGTATTCCTCTATGGGCTGGTGCCCATATCACCTGGATTCTTTCTCGTTTAGGTGGTACTCCCATCCAGCGGGGTAAGGCTGACTGGACTGGATTACGTTCGGCGCGAGATTTGTTGGCTAATGGGAGATTCCCGATGGCTGCGAGCGCCAGAAGGTGCCACTAACAGTTTATCGGAGATGATCAGCCCCTTAGAACCGGGAATTGCCCAATTAGGCTTTTGGTGTGCGGAGGATTTGCAAAAAGCTGGACGCTCCGAGCAGGTCTTTATTGTAC
>CAVYXS010000305.1:0-14532 GCA_963772205.1 uncultured cyanobacterium | reverse complement strand
TGTTATTATCATTACTAATCATCTCGTATTGCTGAAACAGTCAATGACGCTGCTGTGTTAGGTGTTCGTTTGGGTGTAGAAATATCTGATGAAACAGTTGGTCCACTAGGAAAAAGCCGTTGCCAAGTGGTATTATCAACAACACCATCAGGTGTCAAGCCAGCTGCTTGCTTAAACCGGGAAACAGCGCTCACAGTATTCTCTTGATAAATACCATCTACTGGGCCTGTGTAAAAACCCAGAAGTTTGAGAGCTGCTTGAAGTTCTGATACAGACTCTCCTTGGCTACCACTTTTGAGGGTAGGGCGGTTGATTGTACCTCCCGCAATTACTTGTGCAATTTCTTGTGGTGCTGCAATTGATACTAGAGCAGAGGAGCCAATGAGCAGAGGCGTTGATGAGCAAAGAAGTAACCAAGAAAACTTGCTGCTGCTCAACAAGCGTAATAGTTTTAGAGAGTCTAAGTAGCTCAAGATACTTACTGACAGGCTGCCTTTCATAGATTTTGCCACCGTAATCTTCTGATGCTAATATTACAGCCGCTTGTGTCTAGAAAAAAGCTCCTCTGTCTACACTCTATAAAAATGCACTATTAATTGCATCCTCAGGTCCGACTAAAGACAAGTAAGGTGCCTGTAAATATCGACGAGCTGCTATTATAGCCTCAGTTACGTTCACATCTGCTATCATTTCCTGAAATGTTCGGTCAAATTCTATTCCTAACCCCAGAATTTCATACCAACCATATATTTGAGCAATTTGCCCATTAGTTTGTTTACCCAAGGCGTACTGACCTAGTATTTTATTTTTAGCAGATTGGAATGCATTTGGGGATACCTCTGTGGTACACAGTAGCTCCACTTCTTTTTGTAGTCCTTTAAGGGCAATACTGGTATTTTCGGGTGCTGTACCCATATAAACTACGAATGAGGCTGGTAATTTTCTTGTCGGGTAAAATGCGGATACTTCATAAGCTAAACCCTGTTTTTCCCGCAATTCCACAAATAAGCGGCTAGATAGTCCATTTCCTAAGTAGGTAGAGAGTAACTTGAGCGGCGCGTAGTCAGGAGAACTTACTGATGGACACAAATAACCCAACATGACGATTGATTGTTGTGTCTGTAGAGGCTTGCGGCTAGGTTGCGGTTCAACTTGAATTTCTGGTAAATTTAATATTGGCACTGGTACTGCGGTAGCTTGCCAATCACCAAAAACTGCTTCCACTAGGTCTACTGCATCTTTTATTGTGACTCTACCTGCAATACTAATCACTAGATGATCTGGACGAAAATAAGTTTGGTGATAGTTAACTAAGTCCTCACGAGTTAAACTACTCATGGTGATTTCATTTCCCAGTACCGACATAGCATAGGGATGATCTTGGTACATTACCTGTCGCAGCTGCTCAAAGGCGATGTTAAACGGCTGCTCTTTTTGGGAGCGAATATCTTGGAGCGCTAACCGCCGTTCTAGTTCTACTTGCGCTTCGGGAAATGTAGGCGATCGCAACAGTCGCCCCGCCAATGTTAAAATTTCCTCAAAATCCGCTGTCACTGTCTTTAAGGACAACAAGAAATAATCTGTAGTAGCATCGGCGCTCAAACTCGCCCCTACAGATTCAACTTTTTCGGCAATTTCTAAGCTGGAAAGTCCATCACAGCCTTTTGTCATCACTGCAGACAATAAATGCGCTAAACCAGCCTGCTGGCGATTTTCCGATGTACTCCCAGCACGGATAAAAAGTCGCGCCGCCACTATATCCGCCGCCGGATTTTCTGTCACTAGCACGACAATACCATTGTGCAATACGGTGCGCTGAATCGAGGAATGATTTAGGGAATTATTCACAGTTTGAGTCATTTGCTCTCAAGTGTCAGTTGTCAGTTGTCAGTTGTCAGTGGTTAATTTTCAGTGGCTTTAAACAACTGATGATTAACAACTAACTACTAACACTAATGGGGTTTAAGTACAGTAACAGCGTAATTTTGCGGTGAAAGATACTGTTTAGCTAATTTTTGCAGGTCTTGGGCATTAAATGATTGAATCTGCTGGGGATATGTCACCGCTAATTCTGCTTGGGCGATGGTATTATAATACCCATAAAGCCCGGTGAGTTGATTGGGCGTTTCTGTAGAAAAGGCATACTCGTTACACAGCAGTCGGCGTATACGGGTGAGTTCCTGCTGGCTGATTTCTGTATTCTGCAACTTATCTAAGTGAGCGCCAATTAAAAATTCCACTTCCGCCAAATGTTCTGCATCCAACCAAGCCGTAATGGTAAATAAACTCGATTCTCGTTGTAAGGAAAAATTACTGCAAATTCCCTGTACTAATTGCCGTTCTTCTCGCAAATCATACACTAACCGGGAAGTCCGCCCTTCTGCAAGTAATACTGTCAGCATATCTAAACCATAGGCTGTGCGGAGTTGTTCTACTCCTGGTGCAGTCCATGCCATCATTAACCGTGCTTGCTCTAGCCGTGGTAAAATAATTTCTCGACGACGAATTCCTAATATTACAGGCTCTGAGACTTTTTCGCACTGAGGGCAATCAGCGCGATGGCCAAAATTGATAAAGGTGCGATTGACTAATTCTAAAGCTGGCTGTTGGGCAATTCCCCCGACAATCACCACAGTCATGTTTTCTGGTTGGTAGTAGGTGCGGTGAAAACGGCGCATGGCGGCTGGTGAATGCTGCATTAGTTCTTTCTCAGTCCCCAGCACTGAACGTCCATAAGGATGGCGTTCGTAGATGCAATGTATGAGAGTTTGAAATCCTATCCAGTCGGGATCATCTTGACAGGAGCGAATTTCTTCAAGTACCACATCCCGTTCCCGGATAAATTCCTCATCGGGTATTGTCGCATTCAGCAATAAATCCCCTAAGTGGGGTAGAGTTTCGGCTAAATAAGGTGCGGCGGTGGTGAGGGAGTAATGGGCATAATCGTAGCTCGTGGCAGCATTACTCACCCCACCTTTGTTTTCAATGTTATAATCAAATGCCCCAGGGGGTAAAGTCGCCGTCCCTTTAAAAATCATATGTTCTAAAAAGTGCGCCATGCCAAACCAATTTTCTGGCTCCACTGTGGCTCCAGCACGCACCCAAACATCTGCCACAACTACAGGGGTAGTGGCAATTTCTTGATGAATCAACGTTAAACCATTGTCTAGATGGAAAACCGAGGCTGGAAACACGGTATTAGTTAGTTGTTGTTTTGACAATTTTTTGTAGCTTTAACCACAATTTAACGCAATCTTTCTATCTTAACTCTGAAATGTGCCAAATTTTGAAGCAATTTATACAGATTTTGTCTTGTTCAACAGTCTTTACTAACTCCTCATCTATTGGTTCGCTACATTAATTCTGATATATGAATTAATTTGTTCGTAGTTGCGCTTCAGCGCTTGGGAAAATCAAGAGCGCTGAAGCGCAACTACAAACAACTTCCATTCATAATTAAAGCTCCCCAGGTTAAAATAACCTGAAGAGCTAAAAATTTTAAGTTCACCGCGACGCCGTTTTACCTAAGTTTATGACCTGGTTAAACCAGGTGGGTACCGCAATTCTTCGTTTAAAGTTTCCGGGTACATGCCCGGTCTACTGCCACGAAAACTCTTTGATTCCCATTTCTTTAAAGACATAGATCAAAAAACTTGATGGCAGTCACCAACGTCGTAGTGCAACTAACTCATTATAACCTTCAAAAAGATGTTGTGTGTTGAGTATGAAAATTTTCTGACAAATTCAACTGGGATACCAGATAGATTCTACGGTGTGGGCAATGGCGATCGCTGCGTCTCGGTTATGATGATCGAGCAAAACGGTAATGTGTCCCAGTTTACGCCCAGGACGTGATTCTGTTTTACCATACCAGTGGACTGTAGCTTGGGGAATCTCGGCTAGTTGTTGGCGTTGGTTTTGGTAGTCACTTTGGGAATTTTCGTAACCCAGCAGGTTAACCATCACCGCACTGGCGCATTTTAAGGAAGTATTACCCAAGGGTAAGCCACAGACTGCTCTGAGATGTTGCTCAAACTGGGAAGTTTCGCAAGCGTCTAGGGAAAAATGCCCTGAATTGTGGGTACGGGGTGCAATTTCATTGACGAGGACTTTACCATCGATGGTGAGAAATAGCTCAATCCCAAAGACTCCCACTACTTGTAAATTATTCAGTAGAGTGTGGGCAATCGCTTCAATTTCTGCAGATTGATTGGCTGTAATATCCGCTGGCGCAATCACGCGCCGGCACACTTGTTGTTCTTGTTGGGTTTCCACAACTGGATAAGTCACCACTTCCCCTTCTACAGAACGAGCCGCAATTATTGCCAATTCTCGCTCAAATGGGACAAATTCTTCGATTAAAAACAGTGGTTCGTTTAAATTGAAAATTTTGGTGGTAATTTGTGAATTTAGATGTTGCTGCAAACTAGCCCAGTCTTGAATTATAAAAGTACCCTGTCCGTCATAGCCGTGACGACGGGATTTTAGGACTAGTGGAAAACCCAGACATTCAATTTTAGACTCGAGACTTTCCGTTCCCATCGTGTTGATATAATGGTGGTCAAGGGCAAAACAACTGGGGACAGGTAATCCCAAATCCGTTAAATAGCAGCGCTGGTGATATTTATCTAACAGGGGCGCCAAAGCTGCTAATGGTGGACGGAAACAAACGCCTTGGTGTGCTAGAACAGATAAAGCATCAAGGTTAACAAACTCATTTTCAAAGGTGACGACATCAGATTTTGTGGCTAAAATTTCTGTGCTAATGGCGTCATCCACAGAGGCAAAAACCGTATACTGGGCTATAATGACAGCTGGATCTTGTCGGCTAGGAGTTTGTACGACCAATTCGACTCCCAACTTGTTGGCTGCATCTCCCATCATCCAGGCTAGTTGACCACCACCTATTATACCTACACGCTTCATCGACATCCTAAAGAATCACGAGTTTGCACGCCAGTTTGGGAATTCACACCACTGGCTTTTGTACACAGTTCTTTTATTTGCGCCCGATCCAAAATTGCATCAGTGAAATCTGCACCTGTAATATTCACATCTGTAAAGATGGCACGGAGTAAAAGAGCTTCTTTGAAAATGGCATCAGATAAATCTGCCCTAGTTAAGTTTACCTGATCAACCAATGCATTAGTTAAGTCGGCTCTATGTAAATTCGCTCTTGTCATCACCGAAGCACTTAAAACTGCTCCTCGCAAGTCAGCGCCTGCAAAGTTAGTCAGTTCCAGATTGGCATTAGAAAACTCAGCAGCTTGTAAGCTTTGTCCAGAAAAATCATGTCTTGACAACTCTGCATTGCTAAATGACAACGGATGAGTCCAGTCTGCCTGTGCTGGAGAAGCCATGCACAACACAATTATAGCTAAAATTAACGCCAATTTTTGCCGCCAAAACATACTACTCGGTAGCCAATTTTGTCTGTAATATACTGAATTCAGTTTACCGCATTTGGATCTTACTATATATAACCTTTAGTATATTCAATGCGAAATATAGCAACTACGAAATATTTATCTGATTTTTTATTGCTCAAATTTAACTTTATTTAAATTACATTCTGTTTGAATAAATACAACAATTTAACGAGGCATTCAACTATAGTTAAGCTATACTGGCTTAAGTTCTGGCTTGGCTATTTGGAAGTATAAAAATATAACGTTAATTGAACAATTTCGTTATAGTTTATCCGGCTATTCAGCAACGCCTAATTTTTACAGTATATGCATAAGTAATTTATCTCTGTTTTCCTATAAATCAAGACGCTTGGGATAAGAATAATTAACCGCTGAACGCGAGTGCATTTTGCAGAATGTACGCAGATCAATCAAGATATTTAATCAATATTTGGGGGTTTTTATCATCCAAGCTTCCCTTAACTGAACCGGATTGAGTTATAAATAACAAACTTTCACCCATAAGCTCACAATTTTAATAGGTAAAACGGAAGAATTTGCTGCTTGATTCAGACATGATAAATACTGGTTTGTGAGCAAATAACTTTATAAATTTAAGACTACTTCATCCAATTGAATTCACTAATTTTCGGACATGAATACAAAACACCAAAGTCAGAGCAAAAAAACTGCTCTTATTACTGGGGCTGCAAGTGGAATTGGCTACCAATTAGCCTGCATTTTTGCCCTGAATGATTATCAGCTTGTTTTAGTAGACATAATGGGAGAAAAACTGACAGAAATCGCAGAGCAATTCCGACAAAAATTTGGCATTTTTGTGAAAATTATTGTTAAGGATTTATCTCTAACAACATCTCCACAAGAAATTTTCACTGAGTTGCAACAAGAAAACATCAAGATTGATGTGCTAGTGAATAATGCAGGATTTGGTATTCATGGATTATTTCATGAAACTAACCTGAATACTGAACTGGAGATGGTGCAGGTAAATTTAGTTTGTCTTACCCATTTAACGAAGTTATTTCTTCAGGATATGCTCAAACAAGGGGAAGGAAAAATATTAAATGTTTCCTCGGCTGCTGCTTTTCAACCAGGCCCTTTTATGGCAGTTTATTTTGCAACTAAAGCTTATATTCTTTCTTTTTCACAAGCACTTGCTAGTGAATTAGAAGGTACAGGTATTACCGTCACAGTTCTTTGCCCAGGATCAACACAATCTGCTTTTCATGAAAGAACCGGCGCCGCAGGTACTAAGCAGGTTGAAGGTAATAAGATGATGGATGCTGAAACAGTAGCAAAAATTGGCTATCACGCTTTAATGGCAGGCAAAACTGTGATTATTCCTGGGCTAAAAAATCGATTACTAGCGGAAATTGTCAGATTTATACCTAGAGATTTAGTGACAAAAATTGTGAAAAGTATGCAGCAAATTAAATAGCTCGTTAACAGGGAACTGGGTAACAGAATTATAGGATGCGTCAGATATCTAATATATTAGTTCTAAATCATTCATCAAAAATAAGATCCCCGACAACTTTTACGAAGTCGGGGATCTGAGTATCTAATCAAATAACTATACCTGAATATCTAAAGTTTGGTGACGGCATTCAAGATTTTTGCCACAAACTTTACTTTCAAGCAACACTGTTGTAGAAAGCTTAACAACGACTAGATAGACATCTAGGCGCCCTTTGATGAGTTAGTTGGCAATAAAGCTTTCTTATCTTTGATTAGATCATTAATGTATGAATTAACCTGTGCCAAACGCTCTTTTTTCTCCTCTATTGACAGGGATTCATCCTTACCAATTGATACCTTCGTAGCTCTCAATTCCGAAATCAATTCATCAAGACTTTGAATTTCGCTTTGAGTGTCTGTGGCTGTATCAAAGGCAATATACTGTGTTGCTGCAAGGTTTACTGGCGCAGCAAGAGCGCTAGGTGGTGTGAACCACAAACCGCAAACTGTGATTAACAACAGTAATGAATACAGGAAGAGATTTTTAACAGAGGTAATAAGTTTCATCATGGATACTGTAGTAGGTCAGTAATTTTACTTCCTGCATAGTAAAGCCTTCCTAGTAATAATTATGTCACCACTTAAGATAATTTAACATACAGGTAAATTACTGGAAATTACGGATTGACTAAAAAAAATAAATATGATATCAATTTTTGTTTAACAAGTCCGTTCCGTAGGACTCCAGAACCCCACTGCGAATCATCAGTTGCGGCCAGATTAATAAGAAAAAACCCATCCAGATTAATATAGGTAGAGAGACGAGAACTGTTAGCCAGATAGTTTTAAATATTAACCAGCTACCAGTAATTAGCGTTACACCGGTCAGCAATATCGACCAGGGTTGACACCACCAGGGTTTGTAGTTCCAAGGATTGAGAGGTTTTTGTTCAGACATCAGGTTTATTTGGTGAATATACAAGGGACAAAGGACAAACGCATTGTAGTAAAATTCCGCAGGTTAGTTATAAAATCTTGGTGTCCTAATAATCCGAGATCTTATGCGGGTTTTTACACATAGTCGCCGTTGGATAATTTTGACTCTTTGCGCGATCGCAGTTGTCATAGCATATCAGGCTGTTGCTTTGCAACGCACTCAGCAAACACGACAACACAATGTAGTCATTTTTGTGGCAGATGGCTTGCGTCCAAGTGCGATTAATGCTAAAGATATGCCAACCTTATCCGAGATTCGCCAAGAAGGAGTAACTTTTACCAATAGTCATTCTTTGTTTCCCACCTTCACGACAGCTAATGCTTCCGTGATCGCTACTGGTCATTATCTGGGTGTCAAGGTAAGCTAGTGGGAAGCGTGTTATATGAAGCGTTGCGTAACGGCCCTAATCATGTAAAATCGCAGTCTTTAACTCTAGAATCCCAACCTGCAGCTAATGGTTTGAAGACCATCCTCAAATATCAAACCGTAGGAAAAACTGACTATTTTGATACAGCGGGATTTCCTGGTCGCACCCTAGGATTGTAAATAATTTTGCAGATGGCTCGTAGTGGCGCTTAAGCGCTACTACAAACCCAGTTGTAAAAAATACATAAAAGCATCTTTACAACCGCTGCAGCAGGCTTAAACCGTGGCTATCAGTACCACAGGTATTGAAAAGTTGATATTCATTAGCTAACTGCTGCACCTGTTGTGATTCTACACCGCTTGGCTTCCAAGGATTGGGGTTATTGTAAGCGTAGAAACTTTCAACGCCATCAATCCCATTGTCGGCGGCAGCGGGAATTAAGTCAAAAAGCGATCGCTTATAACGGGCTGGATGAGCCAGTATCGCCAATCCCCCGGCTTCATGAATAGCAGCAATCACAGTGTTTGCTTGATATTCTTTACCTGTAGCAATTTTTCGTTGCAGATAGGATTTGATGCTGGGGTGTTCCAAATCGAAAGCGTAAGCCAAAATGTGAACTTCCACATTTAATAGATTGGCGTTAATTTCGACGCCAGTCCACAAATGGGGCGCGTTGACACCAGGATGACTCCACTTCCAGTCTTCTAACCAAGCTTGTGCTACTTGATAGCCAGCAATACTATGATGATCAGTAATAGCTAGCCCTTGTAACCCAATGGCGATCGCCTGTTCCATCAGTATATTTGGTTGCAATCTTCCATCTGAGTAAACAGTGTGCATATGAAAGTTGAATAATCTGGGACAACTTTCTGCATGAATACTCTGGAATACTTGCTTCAAATTTTCTATAGAAGGCGAAGTTCGGGCAAAATTTACAACCATAACCCCCTCTGAACAACAAAACATGATTCTAAATACACACCAGCACCCCACATTCCCAGGTGAAAAATTACCAGCACTGTCAACTAGTGTTGGTAGCTATTGTCTGGGTTACATCAGCAAATTTTTCAATATGTTAAGACTACGTTAGCAAATCTAAACGCTTACGGCCATGAGTATTTTCAATTGACCATATAAAAATAAGTAAAAAATATTGCTAAAACCTTCATTCAACACAGTCACAAGGTTTGTGCCAAATAACTGGTAAAAATCAGGTTTATTAAAGCGAGCTTTTTCTAACTACTTTGTAAATTTTGTCCAAAGAATCAGTATTGATTTAGTAATCCTACTAATGAACCATCGCCAGTAATTACCTCACCAATCGCAAAAGCGGGAATATCTTGGGATTTAAAGTAAGTAATTGTCTCTAGTACCTGATCTGGTGGTACAAGCAGCACAAATCCAATCCCCATATTAAAGGTGTTATACATAGCTTCCCAACTCACTGCGCCTGCTGTAGCTAGCCACTGAAATATCGGCGGGAGAGTCCAACTACTGGGATCAATTTTAATT
The DNA here is from genome assembly GCA_963772205.1 of uncultured cyanobacterium. Classification (GTDB taxonomy): domain Bacteria; phylum Cyanobacteriota; class Cyanobacteriia; order Cyanobacteriales; family Nostocaceae; genus Gloeotrichia. The sequence goes on along the minus strand of CAVYXS010000305.1, from coordinate 4,769 downwards.
GCTTGACCCTGACCAAGACATCTAGGTAAATTTTCTGGTAATCCACCACCAGTGATGTGCGCCATACCATGAATATCCAAACCTGCAAGACGTGCAGCCAGAACCGGTTTGACGTAAATTTGCGTAGGTTTAAGGAAAGCATCGCCGAGAGTTTCACCACCTAACAATTGTGGGCTATCACTCCAAGCAAATCCCCCATCGCTGACAATCTTGCGGACTAAACTCAAGCCATTACTGTGTACACCAGTACGCTAGAGAGTGCGATCGCTATATCCCCTACTTGTACTTGTTTACCATTCAGCATCTGGCTTTTTTCCACAATTCCCACACAAAACCCAGCCAAGTCATACTCACCGACTTGGTAAAAACCTGGCATTTCTGCAGTTTCTCCCCCTAATAAGGCACAACCTGCCAGCTTACACCCAGAAGCTATACCTGTAACTACCTGAGTCAATTGCTCTTTGTCTAGCTTACTTGTAGCCACATAATCTAAAAAAAACAGTGGTTCAGCACCAGATGTCAGCACATCGTTAACGCACATCGCCACCAAATCAATCCCAACTGTGTCATGACGATTGAGCATGTGAGCGATTTTCAGCTTTGTGCCCACACCATCTGTCCCAGAAACCAAAACTGGTTCTTTAAAACCCCCTGGTAGTTGAAAACAACCACCAAAGCCACCCAGCCCACCAATTACTCCCGGCCTAAAGGTGCTGTGAACGGCATTGCGAATTTGATCCACAAAGGCTCTACCAGCCTCAACATCAACCCCTGCATCCCGATAATCCATTCTTGACTACACCGTTAGCAATGCGCTACAAACCTAGAATATTATCATCACATAGTTTAAGTATTCTTGCCTTTTCAAAACACCTCATCTTCGATTCCACGCCACCATTCCCCTAAATTCATCAAATCTTGGAAAAGATCTTCTAATTCGTCAGCATAAACATCTTCCGAAATCGTGCCGCGACGCTCTTGTAGTTTTTTCAGGCGTAGTTGCACCAATAACCAAGGTTTAGCGATGCTATTGGTTGCTTCGAGGTATTGAGCTAATTCTGTGCTATTCATTTTATTGTAATTCTCATAGTTTTATATATTAACGATACTAAAGTTATTAGTAGAAGTGCAAAGATATAGATGCCAAAAACAGGTATGGCATTTTATGTATAATTGCTCATGAAACTATATAGAAAATATCACTTTCTTTGCTTACGTATGACACTGAGTTTAAATCTCTCGACAAAGGAAAAAGTGGTAGTTTGAGACTCTATCTATACCACTCTTCTCTAGCAGCAACCTTATATTTGATGGTAACTTAAATCACATAACATCAGGCATAGGGCAATTTTCCATGCCCTATACCCTATGCCCTATAACCAGGACAAACCCTGAATTTTTCGGTTTCAAACAAATAGCTGATTAAGCTTTAGCAAAATTTTCAGCAGCAAAGTCCCAGTTAGCCAACTGATCCAAGAAATTCTTGATATGGGCAGGACGGGCATTTCTGTAGTCGATGTAGTAGGCATGTTCCCAAACATCTAAGGTGAGGAGCGCCTTTTGTCCATAAGCTAGAGGGTTTTCTGCATTTGGTGTCTTAATCACCTTCAGCGTACCACCATCATCAATCAACCAAGCCCATCCACTGCCAAACTGAGTTGCAGCGGCGTTAGAGAACTCTTCTTTAAATTTGTCGAAGCTACCAAAATCTTTCTCAATCTTGGCAGCTAATTCACCACCGGGTTTTCCGCCGCCTGCTGGCTTCTGGGAGTTCCAGAAAAAGGTGTGGTTCCATACTTGAGCAGCGTTGTTGAAAATTCCCACTTTAGAGGGATCTTTAAAAGAGATTTTGATTACCTCTTCTAGAGACTTATCAGCAAATTCTGTACCGTCAGTCAGCTTATTTAGGTTGTCTACATAAGCCTTGTGATGCTTACCATAGTGATACTCGAAGGTTTCAGCTTTGACGCCATAAGGCTCTAGAGCATTAAAGTCGTAGGGTAGGGGTGCTTGTACAAATGCCATTTTGTGAAATCCTCTCTTTACGGTTTTCTCGTTGAAAGCTATGACAGAAGCTTAGGAAATAACAGATTTTGTGTTTAGTGGTTTTATATCCTCAATTTTCGGATATAAAACTTAACATCGTCATTTTACTACCAAAGTGAAGATTCAGACAAAGTAGTTTTTTAATAAGTCAAATCGCGAGGAATTCATGATGATAAATAAAAACAGCTAATACTTCATCGCCAAAGCAATGAGCGGTTAGTATGGGCATAGGGCATCGGGCATCGGGCATCGGGCATAAAAAAACATAATTACCTTTAGTTATGTCCGCCTACTTAATTAAATTATTAGAAATCAGTCTAAAGCCAGATGACTTAATATTCAAATTTTCTCAATGTAATATACAAATTGATCTGGTAACTTCAGACAATTTTCTGTTCAACTTTAATTTTGAAAATGGTGAATAAGTACTAACTCGCTCACCATCTTCATATATTTAACGCCAAAACTAAAAGGGACTTCCAAATAAAAAAACAACAAACAATTTTTTGTGGGGTGGGCGAGACGCCCACCCCAAGCTTTCGGCTGGATATCCACCCCACAAGATTGGATAATTTATTTCTGGGAAATCCCATAGCAAATCCCAATGATTACCATTGAGATAAATGCTGCTGGCAATAGTTAACAATTTGTGTCGTAACTTCAGACACCCCTAGACCATCGGTTTGAATTTCAATTGCATCTGCTGCTTTTTGCAAGGGAGAAACTTGGCGAGTGCTATCTTTCCAGTCACGTTCGGCAATGTCCCGTTCCAGTTGCTCTAAACTTACTTCGGGTAGACCTTGTTTTTTAAAGTCTTCTTGGCGGCGACGTGCGCGTTCACTCACAGAGGCGGTTAAGAAGATTTTTACTTCCGCATCGGGGAAGACATGAGTACCAATGTCTCTACCTTCAGCGACTAAACCACCTCTTTTACCCCAATTTTGCTGTTGTTTCACTAGTGCTTGACGTACAGCACCCTGTGCAGCAATAGCCGATACTTGAGAAGTCACCTCAATCGTGCGAATTTTTTGGGTAATATCAATACCATTAATCCAAACACGCACTGGAGATTGCAGATCCTGGCCAGGAGTAAGTTGAATTTCCGACTGACTGACTAACTCAGCGATCGCACATTCATCGTCAATGTTAATTCCTTTTTGTAGCACCAGCCAAGTGATAGCACGGTACATAGAACCAGTATCTAAATACACTAGACCTAGCTTTGTCTGCTACTAGACGAGCTACGGTAGATTTTCCAGCGCCAGCGGGGCCATCAATAGCGATGATGGGTAGGCGATCGCATAAAATGATATTGTCAATTAAACGTGTAGAACCAAGACGAGCTGCGATCGCAAGCATTCCTTCCTCCTTAACTTTATCTAAAGACATCAAAGTAGTCGCATCAACCAATTCAATATATTCCACGAAGATATTACTGACCATTGCCATTTCTTGCTGAACTATCGCTATTAGCTTGTCGCTATTGCGAACGCCAGCGAGAAAGGCAGCTTCAGCTTGCTGTAAGCCGCGATATAATAACGCCGCCTGCTGTTTTTCCGTTGCAGTCAAATATTGATTACGAGAACTTAGGGCTAAACCTGAAGGTTCCCGTACCGTTGGACAAGCAACAATTTCTATGGGAAAATTTAAATCAGCTACCAGCCGTCTAATAATTGCTAGTTGCTGACCATCCTTTTGCCCAAAGTAAGCCCGATCAGGCTGTACCAAGTTAAAAAGCTTGGTCACAATCGTCCCTACACCCTGAAAGTGACCCAGCCGAGAACGACCACACAAGCCTGTTATCATAGCAGATGGAGGGATTACTTGCGTAACATTCGATTCTTGTATACTCTTCTGGGGAATTTCCAGTTCTTCCGGAGTAGGTGCAAAAATCACGTCTACCCCAGCTTCTCTACACATTTGCATGTCTAGCTCTAAAGTCCGGGGGTAGCGTTGGTAATCCTCATTGGGAGCAAATTGCAAGGGATTGACAAAAATACTGACAATCACCGTAGAATTTTCTTGCCGCGCTCGTTGAATTAAGCTGAGATGACCTTGATGCAACCCTCCCATTGTTGGCACCAAACCGACAGCTGTCTGGTACCAACTAGTCATCTCATTTGTTACCAAATCCTCTGAAACCGCACACTTGTTTTCGGTGCGGCGTTTAGTTAAATAGCAGCGTAAAGCTGCAACTGTTGTCAACAGGCGCACAAAATACCCCTAGTTTTTCTCGATCCCTCCCCCGCTAGTTTATATCTGAAATCGAGGAAAGAAACGCTAAAACTAGGGCAATTAACATGGAAACTAGAGAATAAGGACTGGAAAGTAGGCATAAAATTGACAGTTGACGATTGGCTGTCAACTGTCAATCCCATTGTGTACTTTTATCTTCCTAAAACGTCAATTTGTACTGGTGCTATACCACTACCCATCATGCCCAAAATTCGGGCTGCACCAACAGAAAGGTCAAGAATTCGACCACGAATGTAAGGGCCTCGGTCAGTTATTGACACCACTACAGAACGACCATTGCGGGTGTTGGTGACACGGACTCGCGTACCAAAGGGTAAGCTGCGGTGGGCTGCTGTCATGCCTTCTGGATTGAACCTTTTGCCGCTGGCAGTACTGTTGCCAGAACCATCATAGCCATAATATGATGCCACACCCTTGAAGGTGAGTCTGACAGGTCCAATAGCAATCTCTTGTCAAGCAATGCGTTG
>CAVYXS010000304.1:0-23213 GCA_963772205.1 uncultured cyanobacterium | reverse complement strand
GAGAAGTGAAGAGCGCGAATTTCAGCCCCGACGGGCAGCTGCTGGTGGCCTCTTCGACGACCGGCCATGAAGCAAGCTTGTGGACGGTCGAAACGGGAGCGGAGGCAGGGGTGCTACAGGTTGATAACTGGGTGCCCGATGCGGAGTTCAGCCCCAACGGAAAGTGGGTCGCGAGCTCTTACGGAGGCGCGGCGCAGGTGTGGGATGTGGCCGCGAAGAGCCGGTTGAGCCAACTGATGCAAGAGAAGGACACAGTCCTGGTTTCAACGTTCAGCCCCAACAGCGAGTGGGTACTCACCGCGTCGCAAGATGGAGTGGCGCAGGTGTGGGACGCGATGACCGGAGTAGAGGCGGGCAGGCCGATCAAGCGAGCGGAGGCAGCAGCGGAGAGCCTGCCGGTTCGCGCGGCGTTCACGAGCGATGGCAAGTGGATCCTGACCGCCTGGCAGGACGTCGACCAGAATGAAGCGCCGACGGGATGGGAAGTGCACCTTGATGAAGCGCCGATGGTGACCGGCAGCGCACCCGCATGGCTGATTCAACTGGCGGAGATTGCGGGCGGCGAGGAGCTGGACAATCACGGCGTATTGCAGCCAACGCCTTCAGACGAGGACTCGACGCAACTGCGCCAGACCTTGCTGGGGCTAAGCGGCAGCGATCCGGTGAGTCAGTTTGGCAAGTGGCTGGCTTCCGATCCGCGCTCGCGGGCGATTTCACCGTTGGAAGAGGCGAGCGGAGGGGGCGGCTCGAGGTAGCGCAATGTTGAAGCAGACGGTTGTGGCCGTTATGGCGGCCTTTGTGGCGGGAGCGGCGGCGAGCGCCAGCGCGCAATCGTTGCGTGGACCGCGCATGGGCGCGAAGGAAGCACGGTCTGAACAGCCGCAACTCGCGCATCCAGTTGTCGCCATCATCTTCCCATGCACCTTCTGGAATCATTTCTTGCTTGCTTGCAGACGCGCTTTTGTACTTTGTGTCACATTTGATTCTTCTTGCTTACTGGAGTTAACCATTTTTACCAAGGAAGAATTGAGATAACTTTGCGCCGAAATATACAAACTTTCCCAAATTTCTTGATTGCGGCTAATTTTTGTGCCTACTGTATTTCCTGCTGTTTTCTCCGATACCAAATACTTGCGGAAATAGTTAGTCCACAGGTGTTGGAGAAAATCCTCAGCAAATTCCTCAAATGGCAGAATCCAGTTATAGTCTTTGTCTAGAAATACCCGATAAGTATTATTGTCCATAATGTATTATATTGTATTTATTATGTTACTCTATGTTTAATAGTGTCTGTTATGCCTGATATTTCTCTCGACCGATGTGTGCCTTTTGTAAACGCTATCTTTCATTACTGTTGTCCTGTTGTTGTCTCAGCTTGAATTTGGGGCGAATAGCTATTGCAATTATGTATTACCCAAGCGTATTCCAGTTACTCACCCGTAAATATTGCTCAAAAGGTGATCTCTAATACATATTTTGACTTGTAATCTATAGGTCAACATTTCTATTTAAATTTGGGAATTATAGAAGTAGACGATGGATAAGTATAATCAAGCGAATTTTGAAACAATCCCAACGTTGGGACAGTTTTTGTGAGTTAAGAATGAACCCAGCTATTACAGTCACCCAAAAACAACTCTCAGAATTTCTTCTTAATGTGGCGGTAGTGCGATCCGTGTTTATTTGGGGAGCGCCAGGAATTGGTAAATCATCTTTGGTAGAAGAATTTGCGGCTGAGGTGGGAATACCTTGCGTTTCACTGCTAGGTAGTCAACTAGCACCAGAAGACTTAATTGGAGTACCGCAGATTATCGATGGAACAAGTCACTTCTGCCCACCCAGAATGATTGCACGGGATGAACCCTATTGTTTGTTTTTGGATGAACTCAACGCTTGTTCTCACGAAGTTCAGAAGGCATTTTACAGCCTGATTCATGAGCGCAGAATAGGTGAATATCATCTTCCCGAAGCTTCAATTGTCATTGGTGCGGGTAATCGCGCTCAAGATAGTGCGATCGTTAAGCCCATGTCTTCACCTTTGCTCAACCGCATGGTTCATGTCCATTTGAAGGTTTCCCATCGCGACTGGTTGGATTGGGCAAAAAATCATGATATTCATCCCTGGGTGATTGAATACATTCAAACTCGCCCAGATCATCTGTGGAGTCAACCGCCTAAACATGAAGAACCATTTTCGACTCCCCGCTCTTGGCATATGTTAAGTGATACCCTGCATGAATATGGCGATCGCCTCACAGACCACTGGCTAGAAGTTCTCGCTATGGGGTGTCTTTCTCCCCATCATGCTACTCAGTTTAAAGGCTTTATTAAACAAGTTAAAAGTAAGTATCAATTAACAGCTATTCTCAAAGGCGAAATTGGCTGGCCACACCTGCCAGAAGATAGAGATGTTCTCTATTTTCTGGCTCAATCTTTCCGCGCTCAACTCATCAAAGAATTACCCCAAGAACGTCTTGCAATGACAGGTAGCCACAAAGATTTAGCTCATCGCGCCAAAGGACTACTCAAGGATTTAGCGGCTATCAGCTTTGAAATTGCCCAAATGGTTGTTTCTGAACCGGAAAAGGGAGATGCTTTACCTAGTTGGTTGATGGTAGAAATAGTCAGAGACTTGCCACGTTTGGTGAAGAAAGAAAATGGCACGTAAAAAGAATCAAACAGATATTGCGACATTACAATTTGGGCAAGGATGTGACATCCTTAGACAGCATCCCATTTTTGCATCGTTACTCTGCCACGCTCACATTAATCGTCAGTCGGGAAACCAGTGTTCACCACAGGGTTGGGCTGTAGTCACTAGTAATGGTGTTATTCACGTACATCCAACGCGACGGGGTTCTCCAGAAGAATGGGTTTATGTACTGGCTCATTGTCTATTGCATCTAGGCTTCGGTCATTTCCAGAAACGCACATATCCTCGTGAATGGAACGCCGCTTGTAATTATTTTATTGCTAAGTTTCTGGCTGATTTGAAGTTAGGATCTATCCCAGAAGAATATCTTTTTTCTGTCAATGTTTCTAACAGGAATGAAGAAAGTTTATATCAGGAATTTTGCGAACGCGGTATTCCTGGATATGATTTCGTGGATCTGATTATCGAACCTATTAAAAGTAACTATTTTGGTCGGGGCTTGGACTGGCAAAAAGTCTTTGGAGAAGGGTTAACAAGAGCCGTTACCAGTGCGGTGTCAAGTGCCGCCGGACGAGAGCCGATTTTGGGGGCGCAGAACAAAAATGATACTCCTGCACAAAGAGCTAAGGCTTGGTTTATCAACAGCTATCCTCTGCTGGGAGCTTTAGCAACTAATTTTGAGATTATTGAAGATCCATTAATATGTCAGCGTCAAGATATTTCTGTAGCAGCGATTGATGTCGCAAACAAACAAATTTTTATCAATCCCGCCGCCGGATTAAGTAATGAAGAATGCCGATTTGTGATGGCTCATGAATTGTTACACGCCGGACTCAGACATGATACTCGCTGTCAAGGAAGAGACCCTTATTTGTGGAATGTTGCTTGTGATTATGTGATTAATTCTTGGCTGTTAGAAATGGGGGTAGGCGAATTACCTCACATTGGGGTGTTATACGACCCAGATTTGAAGAATTTATCAGCCGAGTCAATTTATGACCAAATAGTTAAAGATTTGCGCCTAATACGCAAACTATCTACTTTGCGGGGTATCGGACAATGTGACATTTTGGAACCAGGAATATCAGATTGGTGGACTTATGGTGATGGTGTGGGATTGGATGAATTTTATCGCCGTTGTCTAAGTCAGGGACTTGCATATCACCATGAACAAAATCGGGGTTTTCTCCCGGCGGGTTTAATTGAAGAGATTCGTGCTTTGAGTTATCCGCCGATTCCTTGGGATGTGGAATTGGCTAAGTGGTTTGATAATTACTTTTCTCCTTTAATTAAAGTCAGGTCTTATGCTCGTCTCAGTCGCCGTCAATCTGCGACTCCCGATATTCCCCGTCCTCGTTATGTCCCGGATAGCAATGTAGAAGAAGGTCGCACATTTGGGGTGGTTTTAGATACTTCTGGTTCAATGGAGCGGGAGTTATTAGGAAAGGCATTGGGAGCGATCTCTAGTTATAGTATTTCTCATGATGTTTCTTTTGTGCGGGTCGTTTTCTGTGATGCTTTTGCTTATGACCAAGGTTACATAACACCAGAATCGCTGGCAGATAGAGTTCAAGTCAAGGGTAGAGGCGGTACTGTTTTACAGCCAGGAATTGATTTATTGGAAACAGCCGAGGATTTCCCGAAAAATGGGCCATTACTAATTATTACTGATGGATATTGCGATCGCGTACATATTCGGCGAGAACACGCTTTTTTAATTCCTGTAGATCAGGCATTTACCCTTTATTCCTCAAGGTCAGGTTTTGAGAATCAAGTAAGCTGTTCATTTAGATCAATCAGTCGCCAGTAACGTAAACTCCCTTGAGGTGCGATCGCGTCCCAATTGTCTCTAGCATCTTCTTAACAGTGTATAGTGTCTTTATTGGAAGTCGGCGGGAAACTCCATCCCCTTGTGGGTGGAGAGGGATAGCCGCCCGCCGACTTAGGGCATAGGGCATAGGGCATTGGTGGCTTTTCTCCATGCCCCATGCCCCATTCCCCATGCCCTAAAACTCCATCCCCTTGTGGGTGGAGTTTTTTATTTTTTCGCCATCTGGCTTTGGCGTGATCTGGAAGCCTTACGGTACGGGCATCCAGTTTTGAAATTTTACGGGTGGCGAAAACTTCGTGACACTAACAATTTTTAAGTCAGCGATGCCTACGGCGGGCTATGCCTACGCGTAATTTTTAAACGCATCATTCATTTTTGCGATAAAAAGTCACTACTTGCGTGAATTTAATACATTGTAATTGGTTTGATATTAAGGACAATTACGGATTGATAAAAGTAATATAGTCTTAACCTGTCACGAATGGGGTAAATATAGAACGATTTAAAGTTTAAGATCTCCTTTCTGTAACTTTTTAAAAGGATCTATTATAAAATCGATGACGCGGCGCTGTCGCACGACTACTTCAGCGGTTGCAGTTTGTCCTGGAGTCAAGGTGATATATTTGTTGCGATCTAAGATAGCAGTTTGAGCAAGGCTAACTTCTAGTTCAAAAGATTCAATTTTTCCTTGGGGCGTTTCTACAAGTTTGGAGTCTGGCGAAATCCAGCGCAAATGTCCAGGAATAACACCATAGTCTTGAAAAGCATAGGCATCGAATTTAAGCTTGACAGGCAGCCCCACTTTTAAGAATCCGCTTTCATAACTAGGGATATTTGCTCTAAAAATGAGGGGAGCGTTTTCTCTGGCAATTTTGGCAATTTGCTGTCCGGTTTGGATTACAGAACCAACGTTTACAGATCCTAGCTGGAAAATAATGCCATTAGTGGGAGAACGGAGAATATGTTGCTTCAATTGAAATTGGAATGCCTGAATTTGCTTTTTTGTTTGTGCAATTTCTGACTGTGCATTGCTAATTTGAGACTGTAAATCTTTAAGACGATTTTCGCTCTCCAGTAATGCAAGTTGTCCAGCGCGAACCACGTTTTGGTAATTGCTCATCTGCTTGTCGATTTTGTATTGAGCTTGTTTAATGTCAGATTGAGCTTGGTTAAGCAAGCGTTGGCTCTCAGTCCTTGCTCGTTCAGCCTCTACAACCTTAACTTGTGGGATGGCTCCTTCATTGCGGAGATGACTATAACGCTCGACTTCAGTTTGGTCAATAGTGAGACGTTCCTTCACTAGACCGTAGGCGTTGCGACTAAAATTAAGGTGTTGGCGACTTTGCTCTAGTTGAGCGAGTTGAGCAGCTTGCTGCGCCTGATTTTGGAGTTTTTGCGCTCGCAGTGCTATTTCCAATTGATTCTGCATTACTTCAAGTTGAATCACTCGATTCTGTTGTCCCTCCAGTTTTACCTGCGCTTGTTGGAGTTCGGTTTTTGCTAATTCTGAGTCAAGCTCTAACAAAACTTGTCCCGCTTTAACTGTCTGCCCCTCTTTTACCTTGAGGGCAGTAACTGTGCCCCCAACAGGAACATCTACTCCTAGAGTTTTTCCCTCTGACTCTATTCGTCCTCTAGCACTCCCGGTTTCATCTACCTTAGCTAGCATTGCCCAAGGAAGTCCGAACATCGGAAAAACCGCTAGTAGATATAGCAGTCCGCGTGTCCAAACCTGTGGCAAGGTGTCAATTATTTCCTTAGTAAGTGAAGACCAATCACCACCTGGGGATGAACTTAGTTCAGTCTGATTTGAGTCGGTTGTCAGATGAGAGTTATGAATCGTTGAAGTGTTTTTAAGGTAATTGCTATCACTAGAGCAGTGACCGTTCTGATTGAATTGATCTAGTTTTGTATTTGGCATGATTGCTGATGGATGAAATTTCAGTTGGTAGCGCTTGCCTCAGCCCATAGCATTCATTTGCTGCTGATTGAGGTAAAAATAGTGACCTGATTTTTTCATCAATTGCTCATGAGTACCACTTTCGACCACCACACCTCGGTTTAATACCAAAATCAGGTCAGCATTGCGGATGGTGGAAAGGCGATGGGCAATGACGATTGTCGTGCGATTTTTGAGAATTTTACTAAAATTAGTCTGAATGACCCGCTCAGATTCTGCATCCAGGTGACTAGTTGCTTCATCGAGAATCAGCATCCGGGGATTTCCTAACAAAGCACGGGCGATCGCCAATCTTTGTCGCTGTCCACCAGAAAGCATACCGCCACCTTCACCGATGATAGTTTCGTAGCCGCTAGGTAAGGTTTTGATAAATTGATGCGCTCCCGCTTGTTGAGCCGCTTCAATCACTGCTTCCAAACTGGCTTCAGGATGACCAATGCTGATATTTTCACGAATCGTGCCACCGAAGAGAAAAGTATCCTGATCAACTACACCAATTTGCTGCCGTAGCGATCGCAAACAAAGACTCGTGATGTCGTAACCATCAATTAAAACTTTGCCTTCCATTGGTGAGTAAAGCCCCAGAATCAGCTTGGATAGAGTTGTCTTACCAGAGCCACTGCGACCCACCAAAGCGATCGTTTGCCCTGGCTGTACGTCAAAAGTGATGTTTTCCAACGTATTAACATCACTTTCCGGGTGATAGCGAAACTTCACCTGCTCAAAGCACAGATGACCTTGGATTGGTGGCAGAATTTGACGCGATTGATGCTGTAAGTCTTCCTCCGGCTCGGTATCAATCACATCGTTAATCCGCTCAATTGCAATCAGAACTTCCTGCACCTCATCCCACAAAACAGTCAATCGCTGAAATGGACGAGTTATATTCCCCATGAGCATATGGAATGCTACTAGTTGGCCAATCGTCAGTTGATTCTGAATCACCTGCCATGCGCCGAACCACAACAGTACAGTTGTCATCACAACTTCTATCATGCTGCTAAAAATTTGCAGTGTATTGCTAACAACTTGACCTGAAAAGTTCTTTTTGATTGCTTTACCAAATAAAGTTTCCCAATTCCAACGCACTGTTTGCTCAATTGCCATTGACTTAACTGTACGAATCCCTGTAAGGGCTTGAATCAAATATCCCGTTTCTTGCGTCATTGCATTAAAAATTTCCCGTGAAATACGCTTCAAAAAGGGGGTTGTAATCAACGTCAGCAGAAAGAAGGGTGGCGTAAGCACCAATATGAACAGCGCTAATTGCCAGCTATACCAAAACATCAACCCTATATAGATAAAAGCAGTTAACAGGTCTAGCACAATTGTCAATGCTTCACCTGTAAGGAAGCGCTGAATCTTGCGATTTTCCTGAACACGAGAAATAATGTCTCCGACGTACCGAGATTCAAAGAATTGTAGTGGCAAGCGAAACGTATGGCTGATAAACCCAACGATGAGGGCTAAATCAACTTTATTGGCGGTATGATCCAATAGGTATTGCCGCAGTCCAGTCATAGCAACGCGAAACAGGCCAAACAGCAAAAGTCCGGCTCCAACCGCAGTTAAGGTTAAATCGCTACGCTGTACAATTACCCGATCAAGTAGTAATTGCGTCAACAGTGGAGTAATCAGACCAAAAATTTGAATCAAAACGGAGGCGATGAAAATCTCCAGCACAATCAACCAATGGGGTTTAATCAGTTCAAAAAACTGCCATAAAGATGAACCTGCTGTCTGTGCTTTTTTTAGCAGTGCTGTGGGTTGAAGCAAAAGTGCATACCCCGTCCAGCCTTCCTTAAAAGCAGCATGGGTAAGGCTACGCTGTCCCATAGCTGGATCGGTTACAAATACCCGATTACGCGTCACCTGATAAACTACAATGTAATGCTTTCCTTCCCAGTGAACAATTGCTGGTAGCATTTGTTGAGCTAACTTTTCCAAATTCGCTTTTATCGGTTGGGTAGCAAAGCCAATGCTTTCTGCTGCTGCTGTTAACCCTCCTAAGGAGGCACCATTGTGATTGACATTGGCCAGATCGCGCAAACGGTTAAGGCTAAAATGCTTGCCCCAATATTGAGCAACCATCACCAAACAAGCGGCACCACAGTCAGACGCACTTTGTTGTTCTACAAATGGGTAGCGTTTAGTGGCTTGTTGCCACCACTGTCCTGCCCACACCGTTGGATGAGGAAAGTAGCTTTTACGAATTTTAATTGCAAATTTGGAGTTATTTTTTAGTCTAGTTGCGCTCATAGTTTCACCTTGTCTTTGAGGTAAGTAGCTGGGCATGAATATTTATCGTTGAGATCAAGCAGGCAGTCCACATGAAAAAAATTTCACCGTCAAGCATGTAAGCGATTTTCCGATTACTCATTACTCATTGATGAAAAGCTGGAATGTTGATATCATTAAGCTTTTCGCTTTTCCTAGTGCCAACTAAAATTTTACTTTTACCAGGGTGACACCAGAAAATTGATACCAGACATCCTTTGCTCTAGAGTTTGGATCGTGGCTTTGATAAGTACTCCCGAATGCTCTCCTGAAAAGCCATAGCGATTAAAATTAAACATGGCTACTGCAACTAGGATATCAAGCAGATCGCATGTTAGTTGATTGGTGCGGTAGAGGTACACTAGCGCCTCTGCCAAAGTATTATTTGCTTTAGTGTAGCGGTACAGTATGTCTGCTTCCTTCGCTTCAACCGCAAGACGGCTACACAATATTTCGATGGAAAATGGCTCGTGAATGAATGGTATTGCGGCTTTAGGTAATGCGGGAATCAATGCGCCCAATTTATACCATGTTTGCAGAACAGAAACATCATTCCTTAACACCCGATTAAATAGGTCATGAAAAACAATTGGTAAGAATATCTCAGCAGGGGTGACTCGCTGTTCTTGTTGACAAAGGCGATCAATTTCTAGCCAAATACAGGTATCTGCATCAAAATACTGGTGAATATGTTTCATTGCCTCTAAACCGCCAAAACGATTGTTTTCGGGCTGATAATTGCTAAAGAAAAACTGATTAATTGATCCCTGACGTTGGAGAGCTAACATTTGCTCGGAGAGTTCTTTTAATGCTTGTTGAAAGTGAGCCACCATCAAGAAACGTAATCGAATATCCGGGGGTTTCCTCATAAAGAAAAAACCGCCTAACCATCCATCACAACGCGATTGGCTTACCAGAGAATCTAGCCGAGAGAAGAGGATACGGGCACTTGGTAGTGCGTCACCATCATGCCTAATTAGTCCTACATTCAGCTGTAACCACAGTCCATTTTCACTGTTTTGATATTTGCAAGCCTCTGAATTTGAGGTCGGTATTAGTTTTCCTTTCATTTGTAATAAAAGTTAAAAATAATTAGTAGTACATGGTGGCAGAACTCTGTGAGCCTCTAGTGATTAGTTTGACAACCAGTTTCCCAGCTAGATGTCAGTGTGGTAGGTTTGCCTTGCGGCTCAACGAGAAGGCGTAGTTCAGGCTCTTCGCCACTTAGTGCTATCGATAACTCCAAATGGGTATGGTCATAAGTAATTTCTGATAACCACTGTGGAGTCTTGCCGAGGATGCAATCGCCCCAAGGATCGAGCAGAGCATTGAAGGCTTCAAATACAGCAGGGGCTTCTTCTTGAAAACTAAGAGCTTGGCACAGGGGAATGAGTTTAGCAGCGCCATATGTTCGGAATGTCTGTACAGCAATCCAATCGCGGTTGACGATAGCCTGTTCCTCGAGTGTGTAATTGGTTATCATTATTCTTTTCCTTGATGTACCAAAGGGCTGCGCTCGTTGAAGACAAGTGAATCACTAGGCCGAAGTAGGCTGATGGATACAGGTGAGGCAATAAGTCCATCTTGGCGCGTACCAGTGCGCCGGGCTGCTACTTCACAGACATACTCTGGCGTTGGGTCAACAGCCATGATATGGGTCTCCGAGCCATCAAGAGTGGGTCCCAGTCCGCGCATCCAATACCAGGGCGCACCACCATCAGAATAAGGGACAATTTGTTTGGCGTTCCATATCTCCGCCAGATCGATTAAATCGTCAACATCGCACATCGTTTGTTGGCGGACTTGCCAACTCTTTTGTGGCACAAAAGGTAAATAGCGAGATACTGAGGAAAAGATGTATTGAATTGGATACAATCCAAAGCCGCGATATCCTCCAAACAGAGTGTCAATTGGCCCGTAGCGTTCTAGTGCTGTCATTGCCAGCTGCTTCACATCTCCCAAGTAATCTGTACCAGAGTCAGCAGTAAGAGCGATGCGTTGGTTTGCTACCTCTACTAAGTAAGTATTACCCTGGTTGCGGACTTCGGGGTGGAAAACTTCGCTGACAGTTGGTTGCTCACCATAAAAAGGAAGTGCTATTACACGGATGCTGCCAATTATTGTCTCCTCAAACCAGTTAAGCGATCGCACCTGACGAAAACCAAGCTGGCGCAATCGCCAAGCCATATCGATTGCTAGCACTGATTCACGCTCTACAGCCGGGACAAAAATGGGGGTGTCAGCACCAAGGCGGAGCAAAGTTCCTAAGTCAAAATGATCGGGGTGAGAGTGGGTGATAAATACTGCATCCGGTCTGCCAATCTCTTGTAAACTCAAAGGCTGATAGTCAGGCGGATAGGCATCGGATTTTGGTAGCAAAAACGGGTCAAAAAGAATACTCGTTTTGCCGTCACTGATTTTTACAGTTGAATGTCCAACGAAGGTCGCACTTTTTTCTTGAGTTACAGGTGATGGATCTACCTCATCAAAAGCATCAAGTGTGTTTAAAGCAGACCATAATTCGGCAGCTATCGGATGAGTTGGGGGAGCAGAACCCACTTCCCAATCACCCAAATAACTAGCAAGGTCAGTGAAAAGCTCAGGGGGAAGATGAATCCGGGCTACCAATTCACCTACATTGCGTTCCAGGTCAATGGCAATCGGTTTAACCTGATTTGCTACTGGATATAGCCAATCTTCTAAAAGTTGACCGGGTTGAGTGTAAAGTTCCGCCAAACCTCCAGGAATTATTGTCTCTGCTAGTAGTTCCCGCGATCGCGCAATTACATTTGGCAGTTTATAAACCTGACGGTGTTGAATAATATTACTACATAAATCGCGTACAGTTTGATCGGCTCGGTTGGTTACAGGACTACCAAACCTTGTATCATCTTGGTAAACAAGCCAAAACCTAATTTTATTGCTAAGTTTTTTAAAAATCATAAACTACACACTTGCACAAGTCCGGTATTTTTCAGCACGTAACGACCACCCATGTTGACTGCGAAGGAAAGGTAAAGCTATTTCTGCAAGATAATGGTAACCGTCTTGGTCAACTAACCAAGGTGTATCAATTACTTCTTCTACAATCACCCATTGGGTGTATTCTCTGACGCTTTTAAACAGTGCCTCTAAAGCTAAAGGGCTATCGCGATGCATTAGCAGTGGTGGCTCACGATCTACCTGAAAATTCAATAGTTTTGTCCATCCATGCTTGGTGGCTAATTGCTGCCATTGAGCGTAACGTTCTAATGGTGAGGCTTGAGCCATTTCTTTGAGCAAATGCCCGTTTAGGACAGTCCGACGCGATCGCATAATTGCACCACCTGGTAGACGAATGCGTGGTGTAAAACGTGGCTTATTCAGTTCTCTTGATACTGGCAGTGCTGAGGCAGGAGAGTTAGCGATTGGTCGTTCTTGAAATCCGGTATATAGCAACAAATCTGCAATTGGATCGTTAGCGCTAATGTTAGCTGAAGAAAAGCAAAATACTGCTAGCGGTTTGGGCAACGATGGTAACTTTAAAAATGGTAGCTTAGTTATCGGATCTAGGCTAATTTTTGCCTCAGTTAAAGAAACTGTATCCGGACTCCCATTCCACAAATTAATCGGCAAAACACCAAAGCTAGAACGAGCTAAAACGTTAGGATTTACCTCAAATGGAGATTGCAGTTCCGCAATTATCAACTGACAGGAAGTAGCCAAATGTTGAAGACTTTTTTGAAACCAAGTATGTAGGCAGGAATTGGTATTAATACCAGGGAAGCGGGCAAAAGCCCTTGCCGGATCGTCATCAATACGGTGGACGACTAACTCAAACTCTGCAAATGGCGAGACATATAAGCAGCCAAAAGGTGCTGTAGATGATGCAGTTTGGCGGTTGCTCGGTATTTCCATAACAATCTCTGGTTCTGCTTGTAGCAATAAAAATTCCCATGCTTTAAGTCGGCTAATCACTTCTGAATCGTGATCTGCTGACAGTTCTGCCCCATCAGCAGGGAAAAACCAAGCTGCTTGTAAATCTGCCTCGATATCTCCTAGAGCCAGGTCATGTTCAAGTTGCTTTGCTAGTTGTTGACGTTGCCTGTGCCGCAATGCAGCAGTAAAACTAATGCCTTGAAGCCAACAACAATCATAAGACTCTAATGCTAAAAGCAGAGCTTGACGCTGTGCCTGATTCAGAGTGAGATAAACGGGTAGATTAAGGTCACAGTGCAGTATAGAATCAGGCAATTTCTTGAGGACAACACTTAGTGCTTGTGCTAGTTCAACTATATAGGTTGTTGCCGCTTGTAGGCGCTCCTCCAGAGCCTCAAGTGTCATCAGTTCAAAATTTGCCTCAAGATGGTTGCATAAGCAATGTAAATTGCCAACAACTTCTTGCCAAATACGTTGATGCTCGCTATTAAGTTGTTCTCCAGCAACTGATAAAGCATCCCAAACAGTTGCAAATTGAGTGGGAAGGTCTAGTCCCCCTAAAAGCACACCTCCTTCAGCTAAGACATCTAGGATACTTTGCAGTGCAGATCGGCTTTTCCAATTATTGTCTGTGATGGTACGCCAAGGAAGTGATCCGTGGATAGTCTCAACTAGTTGCATGAATGTTCCTGGTGCAAGCTGAAGAAGCTCTTGTAGCAATATATCTACTATCGTTGCTGTCTGAATTTCACGGCGTTCGACTTGTCCATCTTGAGTTCGCGCCCAGAAGCGCCACCTACCATCAGCTTGTTGCCTCAAAGTGGGATTAACTCGCCAGTGGGTACTGGCACGATATTCTGATTGGCGAGCCAAGCAGCGTAAAATAGTCTGGAATGCTCGGAGGTCGGGTGAGAAGGAATATGTAGAAGTTGTTGATTCGTTTCGTGCAGTTTCAGAAAAGTGAACTAAGCCCGTACCTGCCCACAAACCATTCGGTGTAGTTCGTCCTGCTGCCCGTGCTAAATAACGATATAAGGTATTCTCTAAACGTCGTATAGTTTTTGTCCGCGAGTTCTTTGGGTTGAAGGGCAGAAATTGACGTACCTTAGCTGAGACAATTGGATTAGAAAACAGTAGCGCTTTCATGAAGCGTTCGTCTTCTGCTGTCATTCGCCACAATCTCTGGCGATCGCGCTCAAACACCTGGTGATAGGTCTCGGTATAATCTTGCCATGTATTAGTATTGACTGATGTACTTGCCAAGGCGAGATCAGCCAAGGTAGCGTCTCCAAATTGATCGAGACTCTCAATCGACCAAGCAGCAGCCCGGAGAATTCCCACCGGAGCAAAGGTAAATTGGTCTTGGTTAACAGTCATAAGCTCATTTAGCTCCATTGACTATGCAAGCATTTTGCGCTGTAGCTATCCGATAGTGATTAACTAACAGTGGTTCAATAATACTGGTGTAGTGCTTCTCCAACTTCATAACTGCTGTGAAGTTCCGTATCATTGCTGAATATGCATCTATAGTTAATCCAGCATTTTGCAACCATTGCTCTGTGTCTTGATTATCGAGCAAGCCAAACTGACGGCGAAAGGTATCAGATGTAGCCTGAATTTCGCGATCGCTGATCTCTAGGTCAATACGTTCTACCTCTTGCACGGCGCAAGTATGTTAACAAAGCTTTCTTCGCAATAACTTGGCGATTTCCTCCTTCACGAGTCAGGATTTCGATATCTTTGCCTACCTGATTAAGGTGTAACTGAGAAGTATTTTTGGCAGTATTAGTTTTTGATGGGATGTCAAACTGAATACCAGGTAAATCTGGTTCTTGAGTTGAGAGTTCTCCGGTTCCAAAATGACGTAGGTAGTATGTAAGTGGGTCAGACATCTGATTTTCAGGCGCTTCAGCTAACATGGGGAACCAGAAATGACTGTCACTTACACCCATGATTTTTTCGTAACTGCGAACGCTACCTGTCAGCCAAAAAATCAAGCCTGGGACATCACCTTGGAAAACTTCATACAAAGTTTGCCCAGAAATATGGGTAAAAAAGTTTGCTTGTGAGTGTTCGCCCCTTTTGGCAGCAAAATCAAGAGAACGAAAATCAATAAAGTAATTGAGGCGTTTTTCCTCTCCTACATGAACCACCAGTTGCCAAACGACCTCTTGAGTGCGAAACTCTGCCAAGGCATTATTTCCTTGCTCAACCATGCGTTTGAGCCACAATGCTAGCGGTACCGCCATAAATGCTTCTAATTTTTGCTGTAACACTAACTTTTGTTCAGATGCGATCGCTCCATCTAAGGTGCTAAGTTCGATGGGTTCCCACTTAATTTGAGGCAATGCTTTTGCCTGTATAAATGGTGAAGCCTGGTCGTATTTTTGCGGTCGCTTCCCTAGTTGCAATTCGATAACATCTCCAGGTAGCACAGTCGTTGCTCGCTCCTCAGAACCTAGTCGGCGCTGTAATAAACTCACTACCTCCTCTGCGCTTAAGGGAAAAGCATAGCTGTTGAACCAGGCATGACGACCATTAAAACAGATACCTGATGCATAAGGGAAAACCAACCCTGGTTCACATATACAAGCTGCCTCTAGCCATGTTAAGGCTGCTTGTTTGTCAAAACTAGCACCCGAATTACGTAAGTAACCTATCATTGCCCGAACTGAGGGTTGATGCTTAGCTGAAATCAAGTCGATTGAACCGTATTCCTGGGCTATCCTTTCGCCAATTTCAATACTTACCTCGGAGTCTGCCATGTGCCAAAAACTACAGAATTCATCTCTGATCAGTAACCCAATTTCTTCTTCTTCATGTTCGGAAGGTGTAGCCAGAAAACTAGTTTGACCAATTTTAATTAACTGCCAAGGAGTACATTTAATAATGTGAGAAAATCCTGCATCCTCCAATTGTTTGACTATCGGTGGATCATCTGCTGTCAGCAAAGGCAAGTCTCGCGGAAATTTTTCTAATGACTCTAAATGAAAATGGTCGAAGTGACCGTGAGTTACCACCAATACTGTAGGCGACAGCATTTTGTTGATATCTAATACACGACCGGGATTATAAATTAGCGCTCCTCCCAGAAGATTATCAGCAAAGTAAGGGTCCAGTAGAATCCGCTGGTCACTGGTTTCAATATACAAACCGGCATGACCACAGATTGTAATACGCATTAGAGATCTCCTAAATTTAATTACGCAATTAACAAATTGAAAACCTGTTTTGGACTGATATAGTAATCAGTTTTTTATGACATTTTTTTTTACACCTTACTTTTGGAAGTAAGGAAGCAGAGCTTCGGTAATCTTCCAAACTTAGTTTGGAAATAAGAGTTAGGAAGCTCTGTTTTAGTTTGATACTAATGAAAGAGATTAGACTCTAACTAACGGCTTTTCACCGCTAGTGACAACTTAAAGAAACACAATTGGTAGAACACTTTTTTGTAATAGTATTCGGTGAAAGTGTTTCTTGGAGTTAAATTCAGTCTGTCTATACTGAAAACACAGGTAGTGTTTTGACGGTAATTACCAGGGACACATAACTGTGCTGACGGCTATTGGTTTTATAGGGTTCGAGATATATTGTGAAGTAACGCTTGAACTTAAGGAGTTAATTGTCACCATTGATGAGACTGTTGCATCTAAACTTAAACCACCCAAACCACCCACAATAGCCTGCATTTCTTCTTGCGATAATTCGTGATTAATTGTATGATCAGATTCTTCAAAGGCAGAAGAATTGGAAATTTTGTTAGTAGTCATTTGTCGGAATCCTTTTGATTTTTTAGTTCTGTTTCAGACAAGTATGAGATTAATTCTTACCTCAGCCGAAACAGCATTAGTAACTTCTGGTCTAGCAAAGAGATTCACTTAATAAATCTCTCTGCTGAACTTATATACGAATGAGTTTTAGTTTTTATTCATTCCAACCAGAAATTTTTTTGATAAATCTGGGAAATTATTTGTCAAGAGTTAGAGAGCGATTTTTTTCGAGGGAGATGAGAATGGCAATGCGGTAAGATGACCCAATGTCCAATTCTGAGCAACTTGTCATCTTCCAGCTTCATATTTTTATCCTGGGTATCAGTCCAATGATTTGGCGTAGGGTCAAAATCGGCAGCGACAGCACAATCGCCGATTTGCACGTAATCATCCAGATAGCAATGGGATGGAGGGATTCCCACCTACATCGCTTCTTCATCCACGGAAAGCATTACGGAATTGCTCAGATTGAGGGAATGTGGTTTTCTGACGACCAAAAGAAGTCAAGTTATCAGATTTTGGCTGGCGAATGCGAGAGCGTTTTTTATACAAATATGATTTCGGTGATAACTGGCAGCATTAAATTCGGGTCGAAACAATTCTCACTCCAGAATCAAATTGCTTTTATCCAGTATGTATTGATGGTAAACGCGCTTGCCCTCCAGAAGACTGTGGTGGAGCGTGGGAGTTCATGGCACAAAAACAGGAATACTCAGTAAGATACATAGCTTCTCGGTGTAGCACTTTAGGGAAGAAGGTGATATCCCTGGCAATATTGAAGAGATGTACGAAATACGCCAATGGTTAATGGTTGTCAAGCTAAAAATTGTGCATTTAAGGGACAATAGAGAGGCTATTCACTGTAAACCTCACCAGATATCCTAATAACTGACCATGCTCCAGAACTAATTATCCGGTTAAGTCAAGAGGAACGGTAGACCCTACAAAATTTGGTATCCACAGGCAAAGCAGCGGCTTACAAAATTAAGCACGCCAATATTCTGTTAAACATTGATGTCAATGGACAATGGACAAGGATGGACCGATGAGGAAGCGGTCTGCCGCATGGGGGTTGCCACCGAAACACGGTCGCAAATCTCTCTCTAGTGATTGGTATAGATTCAGCATTAAACCGCAAGCCTAAAGTTGTGCATTAGATTTATAGTTTAGAAAGCGCTTTAGCTCAACTACAAACATTTTATATCGCAACATTTTAGCCTTGCCACACCAGTACGGTATGTTAGGCGTAAGCCGTAACGCACCAAAAGCTTGAGTGGAAAGTGCCGTACTCTCGTCTAATACACCTTATGTATATTTTAAAAATCAAAAATGAGTCCTATATCTGGCGAGAATTATGGTCAAATTGGATTGGGGTGATCGCCAGTAACAACAATCCAATAAGCAAAAATAATTTTTCAGCTAGATGATAAAAAAATTATTTATTAAACTATATGGACTTCACATTCATTTACAAAAAAAATTTCTGAAGCGAAAACAGGTTGTAGTAACTTCCATACTCCTATTCACCCTGGCTTTTTACCTGACTTCTCTTCCCATTACCTTTGCCAACCAACCCGCAACTAATATTCCCACAGTCCAATCTGTCACAAATCCAGAACAACTGTATAAATCGGGCAACTTTTCGGAAGCGGTGAAAGTTCTCCAACAAGCTGTTCACACCTATGAGTTGCAAAAGGACAATATTCGCCAAGCCGCTGCTTTAAGCAATCTGGCTTTGGTATATCAGCAATTAGGCTCAGTGCAGGAAGCCGAAAATGCTATTAATGCCAGCTTAAACTTACTTGGTTGGGATGCAAAAGGGCAAAAGTTAACAGTCCATCATCAAAACTCAGAACCTTTGGAAGTTCTGGCGCAAACCTTTGAAATTCAAGGGGGATTGCAACTATCTGTAGGAAAGCCAGAAGTATCTTTGACTATTTCCCAACAAGCAGAGAAACTTTGGCAGCAACTAGGAAATGCTGATGGAATAATACGCAGTCGCATTAATCAAGCTCAAGCCTTAAGGGTTTCTGGTTTCTACCATCGGGCATTGGATACATTGCAAGCAGTGAATACACAGTTGCAAACTCAACCCGACTCACCGATGAAAGTTGCGGCTTTGCGATCGCTTGGGAATGCACTCCAACTTGCGGGTAATTTGGAAAAATCGCCACAAGTTCTCCAACAAAGTATCAATATTGCCCAAAACCTCAACTTACCCCAGGATGTAAGTATTGGTGAATTTAGCTTGGGTAACACCAAAAGAATACAAGGTGATTTTGAAAGTGCGATCGCTCATTACCAAAAAGCTGCGGAAGTTGCACCTCACCCCTTTACCAAAATCCAAGCACAGATAAATCAACTTAGTCTGCTGGTAGAAAGGGAAAAAACCGCAGATGCTCAAGCACTTGTTCCCATTATCCAATCACAACTAGCTAATTTACCCCTGAATCATTCAAGTTTATATGCCAGTATAAATTTTGCTCGGACGATTAAAAATATTAGTGGCAATCAAGACATTGCCCAGATACTCGCAAAAACTGCACAGCAAGCGCAAACTCTGGGAGATAGACAAGCAGAATCCTACGCGCTGGGAAGCTTGGGAGAAGTATACGAACAAACTCAGCAGTGGGATTCAGCCCAAAAATTGACCCAGAAAGCATTATTTATTGCTCAAAAAATAGATGCTTCTGATATAGCTTATCTTTGGCAGTGGCAATTGGGGAGGTTGTTGAGAGCAAAGGGGAATATCACAAGTGCGATCGCATTCTACGATGCAGCAGTTGCCACCCTGCAATCTCTCCGCAGCGACTTAGTAGCAGTTAACCGCGACGTACAATTTAATTTTCGCGATCGCGTCGAACCTATCTACCGTCAATCAGTAGAATTGCTTTTACAAGAAAAGGGACAAAACAAACCAGATTTAGATAAAGCACGCCAGCGCATTGAAACTTTACAACTAGCCGAGTTAGACAATTTCTTTCGGGAAGCTTGCTTAAATAACCAATTTGTGGTACTCGATCAAGTAGTAGACAAAGATAATCCTAACACTGCTATCTTTTATCCTATTATTCTCGAAAACCAGTTAGCAGTTATCCTCAAACTTCCCAACAAACCTCTGATATATAAAAATAATGTAGTGAGTCGCCAGCAAGTTGAACAAGTTGTCATGCAATTACGAAAAGATATTGTTCAACCTGAAAAAACGAAGAAAGTTAAGGAATTTTCCCAGCAACTATATAACTGGCTAATTCAACCAATCGCCGATGAGTTAAAAACTAGTGGTGTAAATACACTAGTTTTTATTCCCGATGGACTTTTGCGAAATATTCCCATGTCTATATTGTATGACGGCAAAGAATACTTAATCGAAAAATATGCCATAGCTCTCAGCCCTGGATTACAACTATTTACACCCCAAGCATTAACAAAAGCTAACTTTAATGCTCTGACAGGAGGACTTTCACAAATCCCCAAAAATGAAAAATTTGCACCCCTTCCTAACGTTAAAAATGAACTAAATAAAATTCAGGAATTGGGCGTTAGGACAACCACATTACTAGATGAGAAATTTATCAGCACAATATTAGGAAAGACAATCAACGAACAACCTTACAGAATCGTTCATTTAGCAACGCATGGAAAATTTAGTTCCAAAGCCACAGAAACTTTTATTTTGGCTTACGACAAACGCATCTATGTTGGTGAACTTGATACATTACTCAAGAGTCGAGGTGAAAAACGTAGCGAACCAGTGGAATTGCTAGTTTTAAGTGCATGTGAAACCGCAGTTGGAGACAATCGTGCCACATTAGGATTAGCTGGAGTTGCCATTAAAGCCGGTGCGCGGAGTACATTAGCTTCATTATGGAATATTAATGACGATTCAACAGCTTTCTTTATCAGCAAATTTTACAGCCAATTAACTACTGGTAAAACGACAAAATCAGAAGCACTACGTCAGGCTCAAATTAAAATGTTAAAAAGTGATAATTACAGTCGTCCTTCCCAATGGGCACCTTACGTACTTGTGGGTAATTGGTTGTAATTTTCCCTCTGTGTTCGTCCGCGCTTCCCTCCGCGTACCTTTGCGTTTAGAAAGATCATCTCGGTACTCACCGATTCAAGATTATTCCTGTTTTTTGAAAATTGGGATACTCCCGAACCGTATTGATTTATCATTGGAAAAAGGTATGAATTTTAAATTTTGAATTTATAACTTCTCCCTATTCCTCCAAGGGAGCTTTAGCAAGGTTTCCCAATCTAATTGACTCCAACAAACTTTGCCAATCACTGACTAAAGATGCATTATTAGGATTACCTTTACGGAGTTGTGCTAGTAAATTCAAAGCATCAAACCAAATGCCATTTTCAGCATAAATGGCAATTTTATCTTGCGGTTGTGCTGTTGCTATTTCGTTTGCCAAACTAGAAGTCAAATTGATTCGCTGCACATCACCTTCAACATGAATTGGAATGCTAGCACTTTCTGCTCCGCTACAGTTGACTTTGAAAAACCAACGATAGGTTTTACCTACTTCTAGGGGTGCAATTGTTGATGGTAGATTAACACTGATGACTCCTGCTTTTCCAGGTAGCGATACAGCATTTTTATAAACTTCATTTTCTTGGCTATCCTGCAAGACGAATTCTGCACTTGCATTAGCAATATCTTTTGTATAAGGAACATAAAACCAAAAGTTCGGACGTTCATCTGTGGTTAATCCCCACACATCCATTGAGATTTCTGAAACTGATTGATTACCAGAATTTTTGGCTGAGTCACGTTCTTTAAATGGTACCAAAGCCATTAAAGGTATCTGAACATCCGGACACGAATCCCGACTTCCCATCCCAATGCTGCGTCCGGATATAGTGCTGAGTCCGGTCTGGGGGTTTTGTCCAACGGAAAACAGGTCGAGATTTATTTTTTTGGCGAGAACCTGGTTTGTTAGATGATGCTGGTTGTTGAGAAGAAATTGGTACTTGAGTTTGGGCTTGAACCAACACTGAATATTGAATTACAGTACCCAATATCAGCACAGTTGGCAATATCCATTTCATTGAGCGAAATAATGATTTCATGGCTCTAGCTATTAAAATAAAAGTATTTATTGAATTTCCTTAATATAATTTTTTCGTCCAAAACGAGGAATAGTTCTGCCCCTCTGTGCGTCGGAGAGGGGTTGGGGAGAGGTTCATCGAACTGACGTTAAATTGTTGATAGTGCATATATTTGGTATTGAAGCCGAGATAACTATTTGTTGGTTGGCTTTTCTCGTTTTATTCACCGTATTCAAACGGCAAATGCCCCTGTTTACTAAAATGCTGGACAGGACACAGGTGCTTGCCAAGAACTGCGTGGATTTACCTGTCATACTTCGGCAACCAGCACAATATCACCATTACCATCAACCACCCACCCTTGAGCTTCGACAATTTGCGTAGCAGACTTAGTTAATATCGGCGCGACTTGCACTTGGTTAGAAGTTGCAGGCTTTTCTCCCACTCGCACCCACTCTGATAACATACTGGTATCTTGTAATGGTTGATTGGGACTGATTGGCAATTCCCCCCGTCCGGTGGCGATAAAGGAACTTTTGCTTTGACGACTACCTGGGGCACAACCGTTGGCAATTTGCCTGGAAACATCAACTAAATTAGTGGGTAGTTCTACTAAACCGCGACTGGGGTCAGTATCTGGGGTGTTAATTTGGACTGTACCACTTAAAGAAGGGTTTGCTTGAGAAACAGCGGTGATGTCATTTGTTGGCAATTGACTTGGGTCTAAATCCAGTGGGCGCAATCTTTCCAGGTTTTGTCGGCTAAGTGGCGCTATGCCAAAAATATTAGTAGCCTTGATTTGGATCTTGCCACCAGAGCCGTTGAATGCATTGGCAGTGATGTCGCTATTTTCATTGGGGACGGCGACAATGAATTTTGAGTTGATATTGATGTTACCGCCATCGCCGCCTAATTGGGCTGTACCTGCATTGGTGGAGATTTGACTATTGTGACGGAGTAAGAGTAAATCGCTGTTGACGTTGATGTTACCACCGTTACCAGAGGCAGAATCAGCGTTGAGTTTTCCTTGATTGTCTAAAGTAATTTTGGGTGAATTGACTTCGATGTCGCCTGTGGTTCCTGAACTTTTGGAACTGACAAAAAAGCCACTGTTAGCGCCGATATTTACTACATCATCAGGAAACTTAGCAATTCTATCATTGTAATTAGAGTCAATGCCGCTAATTATTACTTTATCAGTAGCGTTGACTGTAATTTTACCTGCACTCCCATTGCTTGAGGTGGTAGTGGTGAGTTGTCCACCATTGAGGGCTTCAAAGACATTTGTATTTACTGTAATATTGCCACCCTTTTGATTATTTCTAGTGCGTGCATCCAGTAAAGCGCCGTCTGAGATGCGAAAGATGTTAGTGTTTACAGTAATATCGCCACCAATGCCTGCGGAAGTAGAATCAGTACGTGTAAATAAAGCACTAGAAAATCCGCTTTCTTGACTAGTTCCAGAAACAGTTACCGCATCTAGTGCATTGATGCGAATATTCCCCGCATTCCCCTGTCCAGAAGTTGAGGCAGAAAGTTGAGCGCCATCTCGTAATGAGAAAGAACCAGAATCAATGGTAATATTACCGCCATTACCAACTGTCCCCGTTTCTACATTGCTGAAAATCGCACTGGAAAGACCGTTTTTCACCCCAGCAAGATCAACAGCACCTGTGACTTTGACATTCACATTGCCTGCATCCCCTCTCCCGGCTGGTTGGGTATCCGATGCACCACGAG